>DATKNR010000071.1:0-27036 GCA_035541255.1 Patescibacteria group bacterium
GGTGAGGATAGCACTTGTTGGAATTCACCGGGGAGTACAGGCGCCGAGAGGCGTCTATGGGCGGAGGACCTGAGGGAGATTACCCTGCTGTTCGAGCTGGGCGATGGATGGCTGGTCGGGAGTGACGGGCTGATTGACGAAAATGACCTTGCCGCCGCTCTCCGCGAGGATATAACTCGAATTGCGCGGGAGGCGCAGAAACACTTCCTGAGTTTCGCCCTTGGGAGCGAGGAGAAAAACGCGGCGCGAACTCTTCCACAACTCGGGGAAAGTGTGATCGTCGAAGAAAATTTTGGGCGCGTCGGGGTAATAGGAACCGAATTCGAGTCCCTGAATCTGGCCGTTATACAGATACACCACCCGATGGAGATAAAAGCCCAGGGAGCAGCCACCGTAGAATTCGCCGTAGATGGCCACCGCGTCGTCCTTCTTCAGATAGTGCAAGAGGTCATCGGCCAGCGGCTTTGAGGAAAAGTGCGGCTCGAGCACCTGAAAGCCCATGGTGGCGACAAAGAAAAAGGCGGCCATTACAAGAGAGAGAGCGACGTTGGCGCCCACGGTCCAGCCACGGCGGCGAAGAACATAGACAGTGGTGAACCCGGCGGAAAACAGAATGGCGGCCAGAATCGAAGGAGTGCGCAGAAACGCGAAGGCGCGCGTGGTGAGATCGAAAAAGTTGGCCATGGCCAGGGTGTAGTAGTCCAGCTCCTTCACGCGGAGCGCCTCACTGATGTCGCCGTGCGCCTGCACATTGCGCGAGGCCCAGACCAGCCAGCCGAGGACGCCCGCGACCAGCGCGCCGACCACCGCGATTCCGGCCTGCAATCGGCGCATCCAGGCGGCCAGCTCCCGCTCCGCAGAGGCGATGCCGCGGCCGACCAAAATAGCGACGGCGGGATAGGCGCTGAAGCTGTAGTACTCCATGCGGCTTTCGGTGAGCGAGAAGAAGAACATGATGAAGCCAGCCCACACGCAAATGAAGAGCAGAGCCATGCCGGTCGAGTCCAGACGGCGCCAGTCGCGCGGCCGCGGGAAGTGACGGAAGGCGAGCGGGAGGAAAACGCTCCAGGGAAACCACCAGATGAGATGCGCCACGAGCCAAGTGCCCAAGGGAACCGCGGAATAATCGTGGGGATAGCGCTCGCCGAGGGCGCGGAGCACCTGCTCGTTCACGAAGTAATACCAGAAGAAGCCTGGACCATTCGGCCGCGAGGCACGGATTCCCGCAAGGATGTGCCAGGGAGTGGCGATGGCCAGAAAAATAAGCAGGCTCGAAAAGACCGGCATGTCGCGCCAGCGGTGGCGCTGCCCGGTGAGCAGCACAAATAGGGTGAAAATGGCGACGGGGAAGACAACGCCGATGAGCGAGCGGGTGAGCACGGCGAGACCGGAGAGCGCTGCCGCGCCCCAGAAGCCCGCGCGCAGAGAAATCTCGCCCATCCAAGCGCGCAGAAAGAGATAGAAGGCCGCGGTAAACTCAAGCGCGTAGATGGCCTCCGGAATCATGATACGGGTGAACATGTAGGTGCCGATGCTGGTACACATCACCAGGCCGGCGTAAAAGGCGGCGCGATCGCCAAAGTAGCGCCGTCCGAACACGAAGACCATCGCCACGAGACCCGCGACGGCGAACGCAAGTGGAAGGCGAGTGGTGAACGCGTTCTCACCGAGCAGCCGGTAGCTTGCGGCCACCAGCCAGTAATGCAGCGGAGGTTTTTCCAGCCAGCGAATGCCGTTGATATGGAGGACCACCCAGTCCCCGGTCTGCAGCATTTCCTGGGAGGCGACGGCGTGCCCGCTGTCCGCGTCGTCGAGGAGAGCGGGGCGGGCCGCATTGCCCACGTAAATCAGCAGGGCCAGACCGACCAAGATCAGCAACGCGATCGAGCGGGAAAACGGGAGAGATGGAGAGGACTGGGAGTTCATGCGGCTCCGTATTATTCCGGAAACCGGCCGTGAAAGGAACTGTACAGCCGGAAAAACTTCAAATTGCTGGGAAAGCGATTGCGCTCCACCGCTTCCGGGCGCGCCGGAAGACGTCAGATCCTGTGAGCACGAGGGAAGAGCCGGCGACTCATCGCGCCGGGGCGTGAGCCGGCTCAGCGACCACGCTGGTGTGATCCGCGACGATGCGCCATCCCTCGGGGAGCCGCCGCAGAACGAGGCTGAAGACTCCTCCCACGGGGCCGGACTCCCTGTCGAGATGCCATTCGCCGAGGACCAGCGCGGAGCTGGTGCAAAGCGACGTTATCTCCAAATGCGAAAATGTGAGCCGACCCATCGCGCGGCGGTCGGGATAGCTCCTGCGGTAGCGCTGGCGGAGAGCCTGCCATCCGTGCAGGATTCCGTTGGAGCCCGCGAAGACGGTTCTGTCGGAATTCCAGTAGCCGGCGAGAAATTCATCCACATCGCCGCGATTCCATGCCGCCTGCTGCCTGACAAGCACCTCCCGAACCCCGGCGGCGAGGGAGTGGGCCGTGGGCGGTCCGGGATTGGCAGGGGCGGAAGTCTGAATTTTGACGGCGGGCACGCCGGGGGGCGAGGGCGGAGACGGCGCGGCGAGCAGGGAAAAGGCAACCAGCGGCAGCGCACCAAAACAAATCGAACGGCCTGCGGGACAACCCACGAAAACGCGATGCACGACTCCCATGAGGCTCCTCCTCGTTGCGGAAGGCACGATACCGGAGATTCCCACCGGCGCGAAAGATTAGAACTGACTCAAAGTACAGTGTCCATGTGACTAGTACCTGAGCCCCATTGTTCCCGTAAACTCCCGGACGGATACTGCGCGGTGTGAGAGGCAAATGCTCGGCGCTCTGATCCTCGTCTTCTCGATTGCTGCCCTGGGACAGTTTGTGGTGTTCTATGCGCGGGCGGTGCTGGCGTCAGTGGCGGCGCAGCCGTTGACGGGCTATGTCCAGCAAATTGAAGGGTTTCCGAACCGTCCGCTGCAGGCTGAGGACTTTCCCCAGCTGGTTCACATGCAGCAGATCTGCCCGCAGATGGGCCCCGAGGGGCGCAGCCTGCGCGCAGCCCGCATGTACTACCGCGGGCTGGCGGCAGTGAGGCGGGTAGTCAACGGCTTTGTGCCTGCGTTGCAAGGATGGGCGGAGCGCGAGCAGACGCTGTGCGCCCAGTTTGCCGCGGTCCTGCTGGATCAACGCCTGGCCCGCACCGCGGCCGCCGCCGCAGAGATGCGGTCCTACTAGACGTCAGAAGCGGCCTGCACCAGGCGGACGTTCCATCACGCCAACCCCGCGGTTCTCCCGTGTTTTTTCCGAAACTCGGCAGTATTTCCGCATCCGTCCGCGCAGCACAGCAGCTAGCATGAAGCGAGGCGGGCCCGCCCGCGAATCGCGATGCCGATGGACATGCAGATGGATTCCCTGCGCTTCCTGCGCTACCTCTACGCCGCGACGATGGGACTCATTGCGCTGCTGGCGCTGGCCGGAGAGGCGCTGTTGCCCCACCACGAGTCAGCTCCGGAGATAGTCGTCTATGTGCTCTATGCCGTGGCGGCAGGAGATTTGTTCGCGGCGGTGCTGCTGCGGCGGAAGTTCGCGGCACCGGCAGTGGAAATCCTGCGCACAAATCCGAAAGATGAAGCGGCGATGATGGAGTGGATGAAAGGGCAGCTTCTGCCGTTGCCGATGGCGCTGAGCGTGGGGATGATGGGACTGGCGTGCCGCGCGCTGGGCGCACCGGCAGTGCGCGCGGCGCCCCTGTATGCCGCCGCAGTGATTCTCCTGATGGCGTTAATGCCGAAAGAACTTCCGGCGTGACCTAGTACGCCCAGCGGAGGAGCATGCCGCCGGAAGTGTAGCCCGCCCCAACGGAAATCAGCATCACCAGGTCGCCTTTATGCAGACGGCCCTGGGAAACGGCATCGCACAGTCCGAGCGGAATCGTGCCGGCGGTCGTGTTGCCGTAGCGGTCGATATTGATCAGAACCTTGGAATCGTCGACGCTGAGGCGCTCCTGCATGGCGCGGATGATGCGCAGATTGGCCTGGTGAGGGACGACGAGCGCGAGGTCGTTCTTCGTGTATCCATTGCGCGCGAGCAGCCCTTCCGCCATATCCGCCATGCGCCGCACCGCGTATTTGAAAACCTGCGATCCGTCCTGATGGACGTAATGCATGCGCTTCTCAACGGTTTCGTGCGAAGGCGGGTGGAGCGAGCCGCCGCCGGGCATATAGAGGCACGGGCCGCCGGAACCGTCCACGTCGTGGGTGAAATCGAGGATACATTCGTCGTCGCTCGCAGCACGCTCCAGCACAACGGCGCCGGCTCCGTCGCCGAACAGGACGCAGGTGGCCCGGTCCCTGTAGTCGAGGATGGAACTCATGACGTCGCTGCCGATGACCAGGGCCTTTCGATGCGAGCCCGCGCCCACGAATTGCGCGCCGACGGTGAGCGCGTAGACAAAACCACTGCACGCCGCGGAAAGATCGAAACCCCAGGCCCGCTTCGCGCCCAGCCGGTCCTGCACCAGGCAGGCGGTGGCGGGGAACATCATGTCGGGCGTAACGCTGGCAACGATGATCAGCTCGATCTCTTCCGGCGCTGTTCCAGTGAGGGACAGGACGCGGCGAGCGGCCTCCGTGGCCAGGTGAGATGTGGCCACACCCTGTTCCACAACGTGACGCTCGCGAATGCCGGTGCGTGTGCGGATCCACTCGTCGCTGGTGTCCACAATCTTCTCGAGATCGTGATTCGTCATCACCCGCGGCGGGGCGTAACCGGAAACGCCGGCAATCTTTGCGCGAATTTTGCGGCTGGGGGAACCGTCAGCGGCCATGCGCCAGGTCCTCTCCTTTCAACGAGAAAGCGGCATTCTACGCAACGTGTAGTGGCTGCACAAGACCCTCGGCCGCCCCCGGGAGCCCCGTCTCAAGTTAACACTACTGGGGCCCGGAGCGTCCTTGCCGGTGTAGCTCACCGGAGGCCGGAGTGGCCCAACGTCCACATCGCTTTCGACTCCCTTGGATGTATGCAATCGCTGTTGCGGTGGCGCTTCCGTTGGTCCATGTATGCATCGGAGGAACGCAGCAGGCGCCGGAAATCGCTATCGCGACCCTACGGCTCATCTCGCAGGCGCCGAGGGGTGGCCCGGAGGAACCGTGGAAGCGCACCGTGATCCCCGTGGGGCACCGGCCGGACTCCATTGCGATTGCGGACGTGAACCGCGACGGCAGGCCGGACATTATTGTCGCGAACATGGAAGACGAAACGGTGACGGTGTTGCTGGGTGATGGCCGGGGCCAATTCGCTCCAGCGCCCGGCTCTCCTTTCGCGTGTGGGAAGGCGCCAAACGACATTGCCGTGGCGGATATGAACGGCGACGGAAATCCGGACCTGGTGATCGCGAACACCGGGACACCGTACATCACGATCCTGCTGGGCAATGGAAAGGGCAGATTCGCGCCCGCGCCGCATTCCCCGTTCGCGACGGAATCGTACCCGCACGTACACGGAGTCGCGGCGGCGGACTTCCTGGGCAATGGAAAACCGGGCGTGGTGACCGATAGCTGGGGGCATAACGAAATCCTGCTTCTCCCCGGCGATGGTCAGGGGAATCTGATTCTGCCGGGCAGGCTGTTCCACACCGGGAAGCGGCCGTATCAGCGCCTGCGGTCTGCCGACTTCAATGGTGACGGAAAGCCGGATGTAGTGACCACGGATCTGGATGAGAACGCAGTGACGATTCTGCTGGGCGACGGGCGCGGCGGATTTCGCGAGGCGGCGGGGTCGCCGTTCGCCGCGGGAGCCAGCCCGTGGTCGGCGGCCATCGGGGATGTGAACGGCGACGGCAAACTGGATCTCGCGGTGATTCCCTACGACCAGGATGTTCCGGACCCGCGGGATTTGGGCGTGACGGTGCTGCTGGGCGACGGGGGCGGCGGGTTCACTAAAATGGGGGGCTCGCCCTTCTCGCTGGCGGGCTGCCGCGGGCCGGATCGCGTGGGGATCGGGGACGTGAACGGCGACGGGGCCGTGGATGTGGTGGTGACGTGCGCGCAAAATGCGCGAATGATGGTGTATGAAGGAACGCGCGAAGGGGCGTTTCGAGTGGCTACGGTTGCCGTCAAAACCGGGTGGGCGGGCCTGGCGGTGGGCGATGTGAGGGGCGACGGGAAGCAGGAGATTGTCGTCTCCAACGGCGAGCTGGACTCGGCGCCAAAAGGCCAGCCGGGAACGATTACGATTTATTCGTGGAAATAAAGCGCTCCATCTTTCCATGTGAAAGCTGCAACCACGGAAATTCTCCGTGATGCCCCCGGACACTGCGCCCCCGAACGTTGCCGGGCTGGTTCTCGCAGCCCGCGAAGGCGATCAGGCCGCCTTCCAGGAACTCTACCGGAATTATTCGCGCATGGTGCACGGCGTGCTGCTGGCGCGTGTGCCCTACGCCGCAGTGGAGGATCTGGTTCAGGACGTTTTCCTGCAGGCCTACCGCCAGTTGCCGCGGCTGCGTGACCCAGCGGCAGTGGGCGGCTGGCTTGCGGCCATTGCTCGAAATGCCGCCCGGGATCATTTCCGCAAAGCGCGGGAAACCTCGGAGCTGAGGGATACGCATGCCGCGCCCGGCGATCCCTCCGCCGCCGCGCAAGCGGCCGCGGCGCTCGCCGCAATCCGCGAGCTGCCGGAAGCCTACCGCGAGACGCTCATCCTGCGTCTGGTGGAAGGCATGACCGGCCTGGAGATCGCCGAGCGCACGGGACTTTCGCCAGGGTCCGTGCGAGTGAATCTGCACCGTGGAATGAAGCTGCTGCGCGAGCGGCTGGAAGGGAAGAACCAACATGACAGCGACTGAGCCGCAGGATTATCTGTGGTCAGCCTCCGGGGCGCCGGATGCGGAGATCGTCCGGCTGGAACGGCTCCTTGCCCGATACGGGCAGCGCGAGCCGATCCGTCCGCTCCCGAAGGTGGCGCCGGCGCGCTGGTGGGAGTTGCTGTGGTGGTCGAGGGCGTTCCGTGCGGCCGCGCTGGCGGGCGCGCTGGCGCTGCTGCTTTTCTTCGCCGGTCCCTGGGCGCTTCGCCGCGTGGCTTTCCCCAGCGACACATGCGAAGCCATCGCCCTCGCTGGCAGGCCGGAAATCAACGGCCACGCTGTCGAAACCGCCGCGGAGCTTCGCGCCGGGGGCCTAGTGGAGACGGATGGTTCGTCGCGCGCGGAAATCCGCATCGGGATGATCGGCCGCATCACTGTGGATCCCGATTCACGCGTGCGACTCGTGGAGGTGCGCCGGGGCCGGTACCGGATGGCGCTCGAACGCGGCAGAATCTCCGCGCGGACGCTGGCGCCGCCGTTTACCTTCGCCGTGGATACGCCGGGGCCCACGGCCTACGACGTGGGATGCGCGTTCACGCTGGCCACCGACCAGCACGGTTTCGGTCTCTTGCAGGTGACTTCCGGATGGGTGCAACTCGAGCTGGATGACCGCGAAGTGCTTATCCCCGCGGGAGCGGCATCCGTGCTTCGGCCCGGCGGAAATCTGGGAACGCCGTATTTTGACGATGCGACGGAGGCGTTTCGCGCGGCACTCGCGCTGCTGGATTTCGGCCCGCAGGATGGTGCGGCGCGGATGGTGGCGCTGCACGAGATGCTGGCGGTGGCGCGGCCGCGCGACGTCTTCTCCTTCATCGAATTGCTGCGCACGGCTCGCGGCGAGGAGCGCCGCCTTCTGATCGATCGCGGGATGGAGCTGTTGCCGCCTCCTGCGGACGTGACGCGTGCCGGGTTGCTGCGCGGAGACGAATCCATGATGCACGACTGGCGGAGTCAACTGGGGATCGGCGAAGCAAAACGCTGGTGGCTCGACTGGCGCGATATTTTGCCGCAATGACGCAGCGGATCAGGCAGACAGAATTTCGTAGCGCATACTGAGCGCCGCCGTCTTCCGCAGCATGGCCGCGACGGAGCAGTACTTTTCATCGCTCAGGCGGATGGCGTCGGCCACAGCCTTCTCGTCGATGGGCCCGCCATCGGCGTTGCGCCCGCGGACGCGAAAGAGCACATCCAGCTTTGTCCAGACGCGTGGCGGGTCCTGCGCCCGCTCGCCCGAGACGCTCACTTCCAGGCTCTCGAGCTTCTGACGCTTCTTCGCAAGGATAATCACGATATCGGTGGCCGTGCAGGAGCCGAGCGCGGCGAGGAGCAATTCCATCGGCCCCGGTCCCTTGTTGCTCTCGCGGTCCGAGTCGAGCAGGAGCTGATGGCCGGAGGGTGTGACGGCGTCGAACTGCTCGCCGTGGGTCCAGCGGACTGTGGCGGTTTGCATGGGTAAGTCCCTCGTGGAAAGTGTAGCGCAAAGGGAGATGGGAGGCAGAGAACTAGGGAAGCAGGGAGGCAAGGAGGGGAGAAGAGAGGCGAGCAAATCGGGGTTCGCGGAAAAAAGCCGCGCCTGCAAGACGCGTGCGGCAGATCAGCGCTCGCGCGTGCTCACCTGGGGCTGAGGCATGCGGCGCAGCACATCGAGAAACGCCTTCACCAGTTCGGGATCGAATTGCGCGGCGCCGCAACGTTCGAGCTCGGCCATGGCTTCGCGCGTGGTGCGGCCGCGCTTGTACATGCGGTCGCTGGTGATGGTGTCGTAGGAATCCACCAGGCCGATGATGCGGGCGCCGAGCGGAATATCGGCGCCGGCGAGGGCAGCGGGATATCCGGAGCCGTCGTAGAACTCGTGATGATGGAGCACAATCTCGCGCAACCTGCCGGCCATCTTGCGGACGGTGGAGATGGTCAGGGCGTCGCCGGCGGAACTGGGCAGGTCGCAGAGCGGGTCCAGAAGCTGAGCGCCCAGCGCGGCGTGCGTCTTCATCACTTCCCACTCGTCGGTATCGAGCGGGCCGGCCTTGTTCAAAATGGATTCGGGGATGCCGACCTTGCCAACGTCGTGGAGCAGGCCGGCGAGGCGGATTTCCTCGATTTCATGAGGCGTGAGCCCCACGGCCTGCGCCAGCATCACGCCATAGGCGGACACTTTCTGCGAGTGGCCCTGAGTGTAGGGATCCTTCGCGTCAATGGCGATGGAGAGCTGCGTAAGCGTCTCGATGACCGCGGAGGTGAGCGGCGCCTGCCCGCTGCCGAGTTCCTCTCCGTTGTCGGAGGAGCCGAGCAGGTTGCCGGTGAGCGACTGAGTGAAGTGCTGGAGGCGGCGGAGAATTTCCTCGAAAGCCTGCGGGCCGGTGGTGAACTGGCGCTTCAGCTCGACGCCGAGATAGGCTTCGAGCACGTCGCGCTTCCATTTGCGCGCCTCGTCCGTGTCGTAATGGTCCGCGGTGGAGACGGCGTTGCCGCCCTGATGCTTGGAGACGTACATGGAGGCGTCCGCCACCTGGATGAGTTCCTGCGGCGTGGAGCCGTGCAGCGGGAAGGCGGCGATGCCGAAGCTTGCCGAAATGTTCTTTTCGCGCAGCGTGGGGTCCGAGGCGACGGAGGAGCGCAGCTTGCCGCCGAGCTGGCGGGCCTGGTCCACGTTGGTTTCCGGCATGAGCACGACAAATTCGTCGCCGCCGTAACGGGCCACCACGTCGGAGCGGCGGCAGCTCTGCTCCAGGATTTTGCCCACGCGCTGCAGGACCACGTCGCCTTCCAGGTGGCCGTAGAAGTCGTTGACGAATTTGAAGCGGTCGAGATCCATGAGCACGAGGGCGAACGGACGCCCGGCGCGGGTGGACCGCTTCCATTCCACGGAAAGCGCTTCCATGAAGAAGCGGTGCGTCTTCACGCCGGTGAGGCCGTCGGTGATGGCCTGTTCCTGCGCGCGCTGGAAGGTGAGCGCGTTGTGCAGCGCGCCGGAGATCTGGTCGGTGAGCGTCTGCAGGAGCGTGATTTCGTCGTCGGTGAAATCCCAGGCCGCGGAGGTTTCCACGTAGAGGACGCCCAGCAGCTGGTCCGCGTAAATCAGCGGGAAACCGATGGCGGAAACGGAATCGGGGAGGACGGCGGGGATACCGCTGCTGGTGACGTCGTGGACAGAAATCATCTGGCCGCTGCGGGCCACGTGACCGAGCAGGCCCTGGTCGAAGGGAACGCGCTTCCCTTTCGCGCCGAGACGGCGGCCGCCTTCGGCGTGGACCACGACTTCCTTGGTGGCGTAATCGAGCAGGGCAATGCCCACGTGGTCGTACGCGAGGGCGCTTTCCATCTCCGCGGTCATTTTGGCCAGCAACTCTTCCGGGTCGAGGGTCGTAATGGCATGGCGCGACACGTTGTTCAGCAGAAGCAGGTGGCGCGCTTTCTTGCGCTCCTCTTCGAACAGGCGCGCGTTCTCCATGGCGATGCCGGCCTCGCTGGCCAGCACGCGGAGGAGTTCCAAATGGCCTTCGTCGAAGGCGCGCTCCTGCGGGCTGTGGACGCCGAGCACGCCGATGGCGCGATTGTAGAGAATCAGCGGCACGGCACAGAAACATTTCATCTGCGGCACCAGATTCTCGAGGCCGAGCCGCTTCAGTTCGTCGTCCAGCCGCTCGCGGATCAGCAGGGGCTGCCGCGTTTCCACGATGTATTCGGACAGGTACTTGCCCATGGGACGGGTGCGGCGCGGCAGGCGCTTGCTGTCCAGAATCTCGACCTCGTAGCGGATCTGCGCGGCCTTGGGCTCGTGGATGGCGATAAAGAAATTGCTGACGTCAAACAGGCGTTGCATTTCGGTAAAAATGTGGTTGAAGAGTTCCTCGAGGTCGAGTGTGGAGCTGAAGACGCGGCCGATTTCGTTCAGCGTGTGCAGCTCCTCAGTGCGGCGCGCGGTCTGCTGGATGAGGTAGCTGTTCTCCACGGCCATGCCGATCTGGTGTCCCAGTGCCAGCAGGAGGCGAAGCTCGGCAGGAGTGAAGCTGCGGTTTTCCGTGCCGCCGAGCAGGAGCAAGCCGAACACTTTTTCCTTGGCCTGCAAGCTGATGCCGGCGAGCGTGCGGATTCCCTCGGCCAGCGCAAGCTCCCGGAAGCGGCGGAAGCTTTCTTCGCGTTCCAGCGGGGCCCAGGAGGAGGAACGGGATAAGTCGCGCAGCACGACGAGGCCGCCCAGCCGCTTGACGAGCTGCACCTGATAATCGTCGAGCTTCTCTTCCTGGATGGAGGCGCAGAAAGAGTCGCTCAGCCCTGCGGCGATGACGGAGCGCGGCCCGAGCGGGTCACCATGGTGCAGGAAGAGCGCGCCCATCTGGATGCGCGCCACGTTGAGCACGCGATCGAGCGCCTGCGCAAGCATGCGCTGGATTTCGCCGCCCACAAAGCCGGAGGTGGCCAGGTTGAGATTGGAGAGCGCGAGCATGTTGCGCTCCACGCGGCGCTTCTCCTCCTCGTAAAGCGCCATGACCATCAGCGCGGCAATGAGAAGCTGGGGAACGACGAAAAGCAGGCGTACTTCGGTGTCCAGCCATTCCGCCAGCCCCTGCCAGATGGCGGAGACCGCCAGCACGCCGCCCCAGCCCAGAAATGCGGCGGAAAGAAACATGTCGGGATAGGACTGCTGCTTGTGGCCTTCTTTCCAAAAGGTGAGCGCGACGAAAAGAAACATCACGCCGCTGACCAGCGAAGGCGATACCGAAAGCCACTTCAAGTAGGCAACGCCGGCCCAGGCCGCGAGGATGAGCGCGGAAATGGCCGCTTCCGTCTTCGCAAGCGGAACGCCCGCGTAGCGCTGCGTACCCAGGCCGAACAGCAGTGCTGCGGCGCCCAGCAGGCATGCGCGAACGGGCTGTTCCCAGGCGCCTGCGCCGATCCAGTATTCCGCGGCGCGCGGCAACGCGTAGAGCGTCAGCGCTCCCCAAGCCGCGGACCACCAGAGCAGATACACCTGTCGCTTCAGGCCGTAGAGAAAAGCGAAAAAGAGACCTGTAAAGGCCGAGGCCAGAAACAAGGCCAGCGAGACCGTGCTTTGCTGTACGTACACGTTTGAGCCCGTTGGGGGCTGCGCGTCCGGCGTGGCCGCACCCCCCAAGCGCGGACACACCTAGGCACTTGTAAGCGAGAGGCGCACCCGACCTGTTCCGCCGGGTTCCCCCCAACGGATTCGGGAAGCTTTCAAGCGCGCCGCAGTTTGGGACTATAACGGGGCGTTTCGGAAGGGGTCAAGGCTCATGGTTGCTGCTGTGGAACATGCCCGGCGAGCGGATTGGAGCGTTCCGCTCCGGGGCGGGCACGTTATGGCCATCGGCTGCCATTGCCGGCGCGAAGCCTCGATTTTCCGGGGGCTGTCCGCTACGATGCTAGACTTTTGGATTCACTGGAGGATGGGAACACTCGCATGACAACTGGCACAAAGCCGCGCGTGCGATTCGCGCCGTCGCCGACGGGATACCTGCACGTCGGGGGCGCGCGCACGGCGCTGTTCAATTGGCTCTACGCCCGGCGCGAGGGCGGCACGTTCATCCTGCGCGTGGAGGATACGGACGTAGAGCGCAACCGCCCGGAACTGGTGGAGGGAATTCTGGAGAGTCTGCGGTGGCTTGGCCTCCAATGGGAAGAAGGGCCTGTGTTTCAGTCGCAGCGCATGGAACTCTATTCGGCGGCGGCCCGCCGAGTGCTCGATGCCGGGCATGCGTATTGGTGTTTCTGCGCGCCATCCTCTTATGCCGGTGGCGACGCGGCGCACGAGGAGCAAGGGGAGAACGCTGCCGCGGAGGCAACTTCCGGCGCGGCGCCAGCGGCCGGAAAGGCGCTGCGCAAGTCCGCATGCGGCTGCCGCAATCTTTCCGCCGAACAGCAAGCCGCGGAGCGCGCGGCGGGAAAACAGCCGGCCATCCGGTTTGCCGTCCCGCACGGCGGCATCACGCGGTTTGACGACGCCGTGTTCGGGCCGCGCGAAGTGGCGAACGAAGAGCTGGAGGATTTTGTGCTGCTGCGCTCGACGGGCGTGCCCACCTATCAGCTGGGGGCGGTGGTGGACGACATCGACATGCGCATCACGCACGTGATCCGCGGAGCGGACCACCTTTCCAATACTCCCAAGCAGGTGCTGCTCTACCGGGCCCTGGGCGCAGAACCGCCCGTGTTCGCGCACGTGCCGCTGATTCTCGGGCCGGACCGCAGCCGCATGTCGAAACGCCACGGGGCGACAAGCGTCGCTTCCTATAGGGACGAAGGCTTTCTACCCGAGGCGTTCCGCAATTTCCTGGCGCTGCTGGGCTGGTCGCCGGGCGGCGACGTGGAACTGCTGACGTCCGAAGAAATGATCGAGAAATTCTCGCTCGGGAGCGTGAGCCGCACGAACGCCATATTCGACCGCACAAAACTGGAGTGGTTCAATCAGCAATATCTGCAGAAGCTGCCACTGGACGTACTGCTGCCTGGCGTGGAAGCGGAACTGCGGCGTGCGGGGCTGTGGCGCGACGAATGGGCCTCCGGAGCAGGTCGCGAATGGCTGGCCCGCACCGTGGACCTGATACGGCCGCGTACGCGGCTGCTGCCGGATTTTGCGGGCTGGGCGCGCGCGTTCTTCTCCGATAAGTTCGCCTACGAAGAGGCGGCGCGCGCGAAATTCTGGAAGGAGCCGAGGCTGGCCGAATGGTTTCCGAAGCTCGCGGAGGCATACGCCGCCCAGGCGGAATGGACGCACGACGCGTGCGACAAGACGCTGCGCGACCTGGCTGCCGCGGAAAACGTAAAGGCCGGCGTGCTGATCAACGCAACGCGCGTGGCCATTGTAGGAGTGGCGGTGGCGCCGCCGCTGTTCGACACGATGGTGGCGCTGGGGCGCGAGCGCGTGGTTACGCGGCTGCGAGCGGCAGTGCGTGCCCTCGCGTAGAAGGCGGCACGACGCGGAACTAACGTTTGCCGAAGATTTCGGGGTGGACGGACTTCGCGGCGGAGCCGGCGGGCGCGACGGTGAATTCGGCGCTCAGGGGCAGCCGCGCCGGCGGAAGGCAGAGCTCGTCGTTGCAGGCCTGAAAGCGCAGCGTCATGGGAATTTTCAGGGGGCCGGCCGGCGCTCCCGCTCCGGCCTCGAGCGTCATGCGCACGGTGAATCGCCCTTCATAGACCGCCATGGGTTTCGGCGTGAACGGAAATTTCTTCAAAATGGCTTTCGGGTAGCTCGTGTCCAGCAGCCGGAAACCGGCGGGCAAATCCGCCGTGACCGTGAGCGGAATCAAATAGTCTTCGAGGACCTTGTTGGCCTGGACGTGATATCCCTGAGCCACCTGGGCGACCGCGGCGATTTCAAACTTGCGTCCCTGCGGGACCGGGTCGAGCGACACGTACACCTGCGTGCGCACGGCCTCGGAGGGCCGGAGCGGCTTCGAGCTGTCTTGGGCCTTGATGGCCACCCCGGACATCGAGCAAAGCGTGAGAGTGAGAACGATGACGGCTGCCCGGGCGATCGAGTGACTGGTGAATCCGGAGCCGGCACGCGCGGCCGGGGCATGGGCGCCGAATGGCCCGGCAAAGTGGGGTCTGCTCCGCATGGTCACACCGATACCGCGCTGCCGATCTGCTGCGAGAGGATGCGGCTCATGACGGCGGCGAGGGTCTCGCCCGTCTTTTCCATCACGAATGCGCCGGCGGCATCGGACCAGCCCAGCTTGAAACTGGTGGAAAGCGCGGAGATCCAGATCTGGCGGGCGGCGGTGTTGGGACTGATGACGAAACGCGTCTCCTCGGGCTCTTCGAAGTACAGCTCGAGCTTGTCGCCTTCGCCTTCCACTTCGAACTCGAACTCGTCACTCAGTTCGAGCAGGCGCTTGCGAAGCGCCTCAAGGGCCGGGTCCGCGTGTTTTCTGAATTCGTGTTCGTCCACCGTTCGAGTCCCTCAGAGCAGGCTCTGGATGTCGCGCTCAAGTTTGTCGGGATCCACCGGGCCAATCACACTTCTGACGCGCTTTCCGTCCGGCGAGATCAGCACCGAAGTCGGCAGACCCACAATCCCTCCCATGCCGCCGAAGAATTTATCGGCCTCATCGGGATCGCCGATGAGGATGGGGTAGTTCATCGCCAGTTTCTGGCCGTCGACTTCGAAGCGCTCCTTCTCCACGAACGGCTGGACCACCTTGGCGCCTTCGTCGTCCATGGCCACGCCGAGCACCTGAAATCCCCGAGCGCCGTATTTTTTCTGCAGATCGATCAGCCAGGGAATCTCCTCGCGGCAGGGGTCGCACCAGGTAGCCCAGAAGTTCACCAGCACGACTTTTCCGCGGAATTCCTTCAGGTCAATCTGTTTGCCGCTCAGGTCCTTGAGGCTCAGGTCCGGAACCGGCTTCATATTCGCGGTGGAGAGCTTCGCAACGGGGGCGGTGGAGTGCGTGTCGCGCGAACCGGCGGCGCTGCGTGCGGTGCGGCGCACGGTGACAGCGACGGCGGCCAGCATGGCGACGGCAACGAAAATCCAGCTGTACCTCTTCATTTTTCCCTTCCGCCTCTAGCGCGAGAATTGCTGGAGGAACGCCAGTTTACCCGACAACCAGGTAAAGCGATTCGTGAAAACGAGCGAACCCACCACCAGCAGGAGGACTCCGCTAAGCACCTCCACCGCGTGCAAATGCTTCCGGAAGCGCTGGTAGAGATTCATGAACTGGCTCACGCCGAGCGCCGTGAGCAGAAACGGGATGGCCAGCCCTGCCGAGTACGCCAGCAGAAGCAGCACGCCCTGTGACACGGTGTCCTGCTGGCCGGCGAAAACCAAAATGGCGCCGAGGATGGGACCGATGCACGGCGTCCAGCCGAAGGCGAACGCGAAACCCAGCAGGAACGCGCCTACCATACCGGGCTGTCCGCCGACGTTGCGCAGATGGACGTCGCGCGTCAGCCAGCCCGAAAGGTAGGGGCCGGCCAGGAAAATCACCGACGCGGAATAGAATTCGATTGGCCGCGCGCGGCCCAGCAGTCCAGGCTGGTAGTGGAGTGCAATTCCAGCGACCACCAGCAGCGCGCCCACCACCAGTCCCACGCGGATGGGAATCTTCACCAGCAATCCCACCAGGTGCAAGCCGAACAGCACGATGACGGCGCCGGCGATGGGCGCCATGGCTCCGCGGTTGGCGCGGAGGAATTGGCCCACGGTGGTCGCTCCGGCACCGAGGGAGACAAACACGCTGGAAAATCCGACGACGAAGCAGACCGCGCTCCACAGCAGCGTGGCCCGGGCGCCCTCGCCCTGCCGAAGCCGATCCACGCCGATGCCCGAGAGCATGGAAATGTAGCCTGGAACGAGCGGCAGGACGCAGGGCGAGAGAAAAGAGATCAAGCCCGCGAGAAACGCGCCGAGAAAGGTTACATTCATTTCCATTTTGCTATCGCCGCTGCATCAGGCCGGAATTCACGAACATCCGGACCAATCATCACAATTCTAGCAAGTCTCACGGTTGGATGCGCCGGACGCGGCTCCGGGTTCAGGCAGTGAAGTGTTCCGGGCAAGACGGCGGAAATCAGGGCAAAGCCGGCCTGCGCTCGTGCCAGTGGGTTTCGCGCTCGAAGAGCAGGGCCAGGGCGAAGAGGGCGTCCTCGCGCCCACCGAATCCGATCAACTGAAGGCCGATGGGCAAACCCTGCTGCGTCGCTCCGCAGGGAACCGAAAGGGCGGGGGCGCCCCACAAATTCGCCGGGCGGCACATGCGAAGCAGCGCCGCCCGCGTTTCCTCCTGCGTGCCGGCTACCGTGATGCGGTCCTCGCCGATCCGCGGAGCGGCGATGGGCACGGTGGGAACGAGGAACGCGTCCACGTTTTCCCCGCATGCCCGGAATTCCCGCGTGGCTTCTTCGACCACCTCGCGCGCGTCCAGATAATCCGCCGCGCTCACTGCCACGCCCTTCTCCAGCCGGCCGCGGACGTCGTCCGAATATTCAGCGGCGCGCGCCGGAAAATAACCGGCCCGCCGGTGGAATTGATAGGCCTCGGCGAGAGCGATCGGAGTGGAGGCGCGGTTGGCCGCCTCGATGAGCGACAAATTCACCGGAACGATGCGGACACCCCGCTTCTGGAAGAGCCGGCGCGCTGCTTCGATTGCCCCGGCAATTTCCGGGTCGACACGCTCGAAAAAATAACCCTCCGGCCAGCCCAGCCTCAGGCCGCGCGCTGCGTGCCGCAAACGCCGGCGCGGACCCAGAACGCCTCGCAGAGCCGCATCCATGAGCACAGCATCGGCCACAGTGCGCACGAGCGGGCCGGCATGATCCAGCGACACGCACAGCGGAACGATTCCTTCCACGGACACAGCTCCAAACGCCGGTTTGAAGCCGGTCACACCGCAAAGCGCCGCAGGGATGCGGATCGAGCCTCCCGTATCGGTTCCCACGGCGGCCGCGCACAGACCCGCGGCCACCGCGATGGCGCTTCCTCCGCTGGAACCCCCGGGGATTCTCTCGAGATCGTAAGGATTCCGCGCCGGGCCGTAGAAGATGTTGTTGCTCGTCACACCGTAGGCAAATTCATGCAGGTGGGTTTTTCCCAGCATGATCGCGCCGGCTTCCCGCAGCCGGGCAACCACAGCGGCGTCCCGGTCCGGCACAAAATCCGCCATGACTTTCGAACCGGCAGTGGTACGGACGCCTAGTGTATAGATGTTGTCCTTCAGCGCGACCGGAATTCCGTGCATGGGCCCGCGCCACCGGCCTCTCGCGATTTCCCGTTCCGCCCGTTGTGCCTCATCCAGCGCGGATTGGCCGGTGACCGTCAGATACGCATTCAGCCGCGGATTCAATCGTTCAATGCGCTCCAAATACACGCGCACCAACTCGACGGGAGAAAGCCGCCGCGCGCGAATCAGAGCGGAAAGCCGCTCGGCGGGTAGAAATGCAAGCTCCTCCGCGGTCCAGGGCGCGGGTATCCCTCGCTTCGCCTTGGTTCTCCTGCTCAATACAATTTCTCCTGCCTGCGGGCGTTTCCCACGGTTCCGATATTGGCGATCAAGAGCGACACGCGGAACTGGTTTTCCTGGCGCACGGAACCGAGAGCCAGGCGGCGGTATTCAAATGCCAGCCCGCAGCACGATCCGTTGTAACTGGCCACCACCGACTGGTTCTGATAGAAGTGATTCTGGAAGTCGTAACTCATACCGGTGATCAGGTTGAACCCGGGGCGGTTCACGTCGCCATAGCCGGCCTGGAAGCGGATTTGGTTGGAGCGCGGCTGGAGGACGGGATCCCCCTGTGTGAGGAAGTGCGCCACGCTGAGAAACGATTCCCGGAAGGGCTTCAATTTCAGCAGCGTCCCCGTGGCGAGGAGCTGATTTTTCTGGGTATCGAAATCCTGGATTAGTTCGATCTCGTAGCGGCTGTTGGGCGAAATCCGGAGATCGCTGGTAACCGGAGAAAATCTGCGCACGCCGTCGGCAAAAGCAAAGGGCGAAAGAGAATCGACGGCCTGAAACACGTTGCGCTGGCCAGGCACGAGCGCACCGCCGAAGGTGGGATCAAAGTAGTATTTCTGCGAGACCGTCCAGCTCGCAACCTCATCCGTGCCGCTTGGGGTGCCGTGGAACAGGCGTTGCGTCACGGAATACTCCAGCTCGTTGGTGTCCGTGAGCGTGTCATATTCGTCGAATCGCAGGACGCTTCCGAAATCGTTCACGCCGGTGACGTAGCGGTAGGTGACGTCGGGCTCGATCACATGCTTCCACCGCGAATCCCCATCGCCATAGATGCGTTCAAACGAAGGCGGCCGGAGATCCATGGTGAGCTCGGCGGTGTTCACCAGCAGCGATTGATTCAGCAGCGCACCGCCCGATTGTTGGGCGCCGTAGCGCGTCACGCGAACGGCAAACGAGGAGGTCAACCCGATCCACGGCCCCCAGCGCAGCGGCACCGTCACGCGCGGCGCGATTTCCGTGCGCTGGACCAGAGCCGGGGTCTCGAGGTTCGGATCGGTCCGGCTCACCCCGTCGGCGTACGTATCGATCCCCAGATACACGGGCCACTTCCAGGGCGCCAGGTCCACGGAATCAAGGCGCACTTCCGGCGCCGTACGGAGCTCAATGGACGTCTCCGGGGAAGTGCTGAAATAGTTTTTGTAGCTGTTGCCGGCGAAGTTCAGGCTGAAACCATCAAAATTATTCGTGAGGAAGGCGGTGCTGGCCACCTCCGCGTTGACGGCCTCCGTGAAGGTAGGCGCAAAGGCCAGCCGAAAGGTCAGCGAACTGAGCGTATTGACGTCGGCCACGGCGCGCCATCCCTTGGGCAATTCGGCATCGAGGGTGAACCGCGATTCGTGCCCTCCCTGCGGCACGCGGACACCGTTTGGCCCGGGCAGTCCGCGGTCGTCCACTCCGAAAAAGTGATAGGAGGTGGAGAAACTGTCCGCCGGCTTCGCCCTCAGATCCACGGTAAGGGCAGGCCCGCGCCGGCTGAATAGTTCGCCGTTAATCGTGGCGTCGAACCAGGTGACAGGCGCCCAGTAAAACGCGTCGCCGATGATGAATCCTTTGAGCGTGGATTGACCAATCTCCGGTATCAGGAATCCTGACTGACGCAGGTGTTTCCCCACGGGAAGGCTCGCATACGGCAGATAGAGGATGGGCACGCCGGCCAGGCGGAAGCTGGCGGAATGCAGTTGGGCATTCTTGTTGACCCGGATGGAGGCGCGCCGTGTGTAGAACTTCCAGGCCGGCCGGTCCGCGGGACAGACCGTCACCCACGCGCTGTAGATCTCGTAGGTTTGCTCGCCCGTCCGCCGCACTTCGCGCGCGGAGAACAGGAACGGGTTCTGGGTAACGAGGACGTTGTGGTTCGCCAGCCGCACCGCCCGCACGCTTCCGTGAACCTCATGGAATGTTCCCTGGCTGGTCCGCATGTTGTAGCTTCCGCGGGAAGCTTCCAGGGTCTGCGTATCGGTATCGAAGCGGACGTTCCCCTGCACACTCGCTTCGCCCGTGTCTGCATTGTACTGGGCGTGGTCGGCGCGGAGGCGCAAGGAACCGTAATGGATATCCACGTTTCCATCGGCGTAGAAGGTGTTCCCTTCCTTGCGCTGATGGTCCGCCTCGAGTTGCACCAGTCCGCGCCGCGCGGGTACCCGCGCCTGCTGCGGCGTCCCTGCGCGCATCGCCGTGGGGTGCAGCAGGAGCGCCGCGGCCAGAAGAGCCGTGACCTTCCCGGAGCCTTTACGGAAGACCGGCATAAGCCGGTTGGATGCAAGGTGCGGCGATGGGGAGGGAACGGTATACCGGAGATTGCACGCGAAATTCCGCCAGAGGTAAGTCATTCACCGAGGGGGGAGGGTAGCACGCGAACCTGACTGTCGCAACGCGGCATCGCGCGGCACCCCCCCGGCGCTGCGGGGCGCCCCGTTGCCAGTTTGGTGACACGAATGCGAACGAGCCGTCGTGCGCGGGCGCGCTCGTGCTAATGTCCAGCGCTGGTCCCTGGTTTGAGGCCACTCCGCGGCGCAAAAACTGGACCGTGAAAACACCCTGCCTAAAGTGCGGCCTGATTCACGAAGAACCCACGGCTGTCTGCGACGGTTACGTCGGCATTGATCCCGACGAGACCGCAGGAGACTCGCGGAAACAAGCTGCGGCGCGAATTCGCGCCATCCTTGCCGCCGTGCCGATTGAATCCCGCCGGCAGGGACGCGCGCGCGGCGCCGCGGCCTCGGCCGGCTCGAAAGGGGACGAATCCCCCGCTCCCACACAAGCCGTCAGAAGCAGCTCCGATGCTCCCGCTGCCGAAGTCCCGGAATGGCGGCGCGAAGTGAGCGAGCGCCTCGAGTCCTATCGCAACAAGCGCGAACGCCAGGCGCGCCAGAGCGGGACGAATCAATCCGTGCTCGAATTCCGAGTGCATTCGAAATCGGAAGCGCTCCAATCCGCTCCCGATTTGCAGTCTGCCGCTTCCGCCGTGCTCGACCTGCCCGCTCCCGAACCGGCCGCGGATTTGGAGGCTTCCATGGAATCCGACAGGTTGCCGGCCACGCTCCAAGCGACGGCCGCGGACACAACAGCTCCGACGGGCACCAAATCCGGCAATGGTAATGGGAACGGAAACCATCGCTCCTATCAGCCCATCGAAGAGACCGAAGCCACAGCCGACCTTACTGAAGTGATTGCAGCGGTAACCGCGGAAATCCCCGGGAACGGAAATGGGGCGCACGAAGCAGACACTGAGGCCGCTGAACTCCCCTCCGCCGAGCCGGTAGAATCGCCGGCAGCAATTCCCGTGGCGACGGAACCGGCTGTTGTTCTGGCGGACGCCACCACGCTCGAGGTTCACGCGGATCCCGTGGAGCTCGCGGATGTGCAGACCGAGGCCGAACCGGCCCCGGAACCGGCCATTGACTCCGCGCCACTCGCATCGATCCCCGCCATAGATACGGAATACTGGCGGTCGGTGCCCGGCGTTGAGGCGGAGGAGGCGGAGTGCGGCTCGCTGACCTCCGGATTCGAGTCGCGGGACATCCCGGCCGAGGCGGAGCAGACCGCCGCCGAAGAAGAGCCGGAGTTCGAGGAAGAACTGGCGCGCGAAGACGAGGCCGCGATCGCGCTGGACGAGCCGGAACCGGTGCTGGAGACGGAGCCGGAAGAAGAGCCTGAACTGGCCGCGGTGGCCGAAGCATACGCCGTCGAAGCGGCTGCGGAGCAGACTGCCAGCCTTCCACCGGATGAAGAGGTCGCGGTGGAGTTGCATTCAGAATCCACCACCGAAACAGAATCCCTGTTCCCTGACGCCCTGGCCACAGAAGCGGAGACAGCAATGGACGAGCGGCGCAGCGCACTGCGCACGGCGGCGCGTCCGATGGCGGGGCCTCCGCCGGAGCGGATCGAAATCCGCGTTCCTCAGCCAGTGTTCGATTTCGCTCCCGCGGCGATGGAGAACGCACAGCCGCAGGATGAGGCGCTGCCCGTGGCGGACTTGCGCGAGCGGCGTTGTGCCGCGATTCTGGACGCGGCGATGCTGGGCTTTACCGTCGCTGGTTTCTTTCTGGCATTCCATCTGGCCGGCGGCGAATTCTCGTTCTCGCGGATTGGAATGGCTGTGGCCATTTCGGCCACGTTCCTGATTTACGCGCAATACGTGCTGCTCTTCACATTTGTGGGCGGCTCGACGCCCGGCATGGCGCTCCGCGGCCTACGGGTTGTGTGTTTCGATGGCAGGCGGCCGGAAACCGTGGAACTCGCCTGGCGTTCGTTCGGTTACCTGCTCTCCGCGGCGGCGGGAATGCTCGGGTTTCTGTGGTCGGCCTGGGACGAGCATGGGCTCAGCTGGCACGACCGCATCTCACAGACCTACATCACGTACCAGGAACCGGAAGCTGTGCCGGCAGCCGCGACGACCTCCTAGCGCCGCTTGCCTGGACACCCGGAAAACCGCCCGTCGCGGCGCCCGGGCCTCCGGGGCACTGCGCTCCCTGTCCGCAACGCGGAAGATGGTATACTTACGGTTTCCATAGGACCGACCCGATGAATCGCCCTACTCGCATCCTTATACTCGCCCTGTCGGCGCTCGTACTGCTGTATGCCGGGCTGGGCTTCGCGCTGGCGCGTAACGGAGAGGAAAACGCCTACCGCTCCCTGGGAGTCTTCAGCGAGGTGCTGCAGCACATCCAGCAGGACTACGTCGAAGAGCCCAACATGCGCCAGGTGGCCCGGGGAGCCATGCACGGCTTCATCGAGTACCTGGACCCGCAGTCCGGCTATCTGAGCGCGCGCGAATACGAGGATTACAAAGCGCGTATGAACGCGCACCCGAAGGGCGACATCGGAGTGGTGCTCTCGAAGCGCTTCGGCTATCTGCTGGTGCTGACCACGCTGCCCGACAGCCCGGCGCAAAAGGCGGGCCTCTCCACGGGCGACATTCTGGAAACCATCGCGGGTTTCTCCACCCGGGAAATCTCGATCCGGCAGGCCGAATTGCTGCTGGAGGGTGAACCGGGCAGCGTGGTGAAGCTCACGGAGGTTCGCCACGGCGGCACGGAATCTCACGATCTGGAAGTGACCCGAGTGGCGCTGGGCACACCGCGCCTGGTGACGGACAAACTCGAGAGTGACATCGCGTACATGCGTGTCCCGGCGTTTACTGCCGGACGGGCCGCGGAAATCCGCCAAAAGCTGGTGGATTTCTCGAATCAGGGGATCCACAAACTCGTACTGGACCTGCGCGATTGCGCCTCCGGCAACATGTCCGAAGGCATCGCCACGGCCAATCTGTTCCTGAATTCCGGGACCATCACCACGCTCAGCGGCCAGACGGTGCCGGCGAAGGAATTCAAGGCGGACCCGCAGAAGGCGGTGTGGACCGGTCCCGTGACCGTTCTGATCTCGCCGCATACTGCCGGCGCCGCTGAAGTTTTGGCCGCCGCGCTCTCGCAGGACCGCGCGGTGCCCACGATTGGCCAGCGCACCTTCGGCAGCGCCTCCGAACAGAAAGATATTCCGCTGGAAGACGGCGGGGCGCTTATCTTGACCACGGCACTTTACCGCGACCCCTCCGGGAAGAGCATCAACGAGACCGGAGTAAAAGCTTCCGTCGAAGTTGCTCCGGCTGACGAGGATTCCAGCGCCGACATCCAGGAAGAGGGGGCAGGCCAGGCGCCGCCGGGCCATCCTTCTCTCGGTGGTGCGCCGCGCCCGAGTAACGATCCAGTGCTGAAGAAAGCCCTGGACATTCTGCATGGCCAGGGCCAGCCCGCTGCCGCGGCCAAAGCCGCGGCCTAGCGCAGGTGACCCGCCGCCAGGGCGCTTTGCCCTTCCCTCGCCGTTGCCCCGGCTCCCCTTCGCGCGGCATGCGCCGCCGGCGTACCTTGGCCGTTGCGTTCCTTGCGCTCTCAGCCATTTCGATTGCGGCCTGCCGGCGCAAAGAGTCCGCCGCCGTTCTCGATCCGGACCATCTGGCTGAGCAGTTTGCCGCAGCGGCACGTGACGCCGTGGGTTCCGGGTCGCCCATCCGAATCGTGCCTGCAACGCCCGCCCCTGCCTCTGCTCCCGCTCGTGTACTCGTCTCTTTGCCGGATGCATCCCGGCTTGGCACGCTGGCGGCAGCGTGGCGCACGGCAGCCAGCGACCGAGGGATCAGCCTCCAGCCACGCGATTACGCGGATGCCCGGGCCGCCTTTGCAGTCAACTCCGGCGCAAAGACGCTGCTTCTGCTGGAAGTCTTCGAGGCGGGTTCGCTCCCCTTCCGGCCGGGAATGCGGACAGGCGGAACTCCCGCGCTGGCCGTGATTGTGGACGACCTCGGATACGATTCCGCGGCTGCGCGCGCCGTGCTGAGTCTTCCGGCGCGCGTGACCATCGCCGTGCTTCCCAACCTGCCGGATTCGCCGCTGATTGCGGAAGAGGCGCACCGGCGCGGGATTCAGGTGCTGCTGCACCTGCCCATGGAATCCGTGGCGGGCGAAGACAAAGCCGAAAAAATCGAGCTGCACGTGGGAGAACCGGCGGGAGAAGTTGCCCGCGTGCTGGATGAAATGCTCGCTACGGTGCCGCACGCCGTGGGGGTGAACAATCACCAGGGTTCGCGCGCCACTTCCGATCCCGCGCTCATGGCGGAGCTGGCGGCGGCGCTGCGCACTCGCGGCCTCTTCTTCATCGACAGCCGCACGTCGCCCGCTTCACGGGCGTTCGACGCCGCGGTCCGCGCCGGAGTGCCGGCGGCCGCACGCAATGTTTTTCTCGACGATGACGAGCAGCCCGCCCCCATCCGCCGCCAGCTCGAGCACGCGGAGCGGCTGGCCCGGGAACAGGGCTGGTGCGTGGCCATCGGCCATCCGCACCCAGCAACCATCGATGTGTTGTCACAGATGCTGCCGGAAATCGAAGCGCGCGGAGTCCGCCTGGTCTCCGCATCGGAGATCCTAGAGAGCGGCGCCGTGCCGCGTTAACTGAGCGTTTCCCGGACCAATCCCGCCACTTCTCTCGCCAGCGACCACGCGGCCGTCAGCCCGGGCGATTCGATTCCAATCATGTGGACCATGCAGGGGATGCGCGGATCGCGTTCGATCACAAAGTCGGCGGGCTCTTTCGGCCGTGCCGCGCCGGCCTCGGGCGGAGGGGCCAGTTTCGCGCGGATTCCCGAATAGGCCGGGCGCAGGTCCTCTTCGGTAATCTCCGGGAGCAGCCGCTGCGCATCCCGGGCGAATTCCGAAATGGGGATGCGGTTGCTCTCGTAATCCGTTTTGCTCTCCACCGGGCTCGCTGTCGGACCGATGAGCAGAGTGCCCCACAAAGTCTTGGTCAAGTGCACGCCGAGCGAATAAATTCCGGCATCCGGCATGGGATAAACCAGCGAGTGCACCAGATGCGCCTTGGCCGGCACCGCCTCGCAATAATCCCCGCGCGTTGGCTGGATATGGTAGCGGGTGTGGCCGGTGAGCCCGGCCACGTCGTCGGCAAACAGTCCGGCGCAATTCACCACGGCGCGCGCCTCGATGGTGCCGCGGGCGCTGGTCACGCGCACGCCCGCGCCCGAGGGCTCGAGCGCGGTCACCTTCGCGTGCGTCAGCAGATTCGCGCCCCGCAGGTTGGCCACCCGGCCGTACGCTTTCACCAGTTCCTCGCTCATCACCAGACCGGAACTGGGGACTTCCAGCGCCGCGCGTCCTTCCACATGGGGCTCGCGCTGCTGCAACTCATGGCGGTCGAGCATGCGGAGGCCCTGGACGCCGTTGGCCTGGCCGCGCCGCATCAACGCTTCGAGCTGCGGCACTTCTCCCGTGGCGGAGGCCACCACCACTTTTCCCGTGCGCCGGTGGACCACTCTGTATTTGTTGCAGAACTCGTACGTCAGCCGGTTGCCCTCCACGCAGTGGCGCGCCTTGCGCGAGCCCGTGGGATAGTAGATTCCCGAATGGATCACGCCGCTGTTCCGCGAACTCGCACCCATTCCCAGCTGCGGCATTTCCTCGAGAAGGAACACATCATCGAAGTGCGCGGCAATCTCCATGGCCACGGCACAGCCCACCACGCCGCCGCCGATGATTACCACGCTGGCCGTTTCGCGTTCGATGGCCCACCTCCGGGCGCACTGCACCGCGGTCCGCCTTCTGCCTCGCGAGCCATTTATTACACCACGCCTGCCCGAAAAAGCGGATGCCAAGCGCGGCGGGTTGTGCCTCACGGCGCCCGGGTGTAGAGTCCGCTCCGCTCACCAAACTTCGTCTCGGAGGGTTTCATGAAGCTGACTCGTATCGCTTTCTTCTCCGCCGCTGCGCTCCTGTTTTTCGCCGCGGCCCACCCGCCGCGCGCGGCGCAGCCGGCGGCTCGCGCGGCAAATCCGCCGCAGGAACACAAGTATGCGCTCGTAATCCACGGCGGCGCGGGAGACTACAAGGACCACTCTTCGGCCCAGGCCGCGGCAGGAGAGGCCGCCATCCGGCGCGCCGCCGAGACCGGCGCCGCCATCCTCCGACAGGGCGGACGCAGCATTGACGCCGTCGAAGCCGCTCTCCGCGTCATGGAAGATTCCGGCGCGTTCGACGCCGGGCGCGGCGCCTACTACTCACAGGCGGGAGTGCCGGAGATGGATGCGGCCATCATGGACGGCAAGACGCTGCAGGCCGGCTCGGTTGCATCCGTGCGCCACATCGCCAATCCCATCAGCCTGGCGCGCATGGTGATGGAACGCACCAAGCACGTGATGCTGGTCGGACCGGGCGCCGAGGAGTTTGCCCGCTCACAGGGCGTGGCCATGGTCTCGCCGTACTACTTCTTCAACGAGCGCGAGTGGAAGCGGTATCAGGAATTGAAGGCGAAAAAAAGCGCCGGACTGGCGGAGGAGCACGTCCACGGCACCACCGGCGCCGTGGCGCTGGACGAAGCGGGCAACCTCGCCGCCGGCACCACCACCGGCGGCACCTCCTTCAAAATGACGGGGCGCGTAGGCGATTCTCCGATCATCGGCGCGGGAACCTATGCGAACAACGAAAGCTGCGCCGTCTCCGGCACCGGGGAGGGTGAATTCTATATGCGCGACGTGGTGGCCGCGGACATCTGCGAGCGCGTGAAATATCTCCACGAGCCGCTGGAAAAGGCCGCGAACGACGTGGTGATGAAAGAGCTGGTGGAACAGCATGGCGAGGGCGGCATCATCGCGCTCGACCGGCAGGGCAACGTGGCCACGCCGTTCAACACCAACGGAATGCTGCACGCCATCGTGCGCTCCGACGGC
>DATKNR010000072.1:0-38789 GCA_035541255.1 Patescibacteria group bacterium
GGATTTCTGGGCCGAATGGTGCCGACCCTGCCTGATGCTCGGGCCGACCGTGGCGGAAGTGGCGCAGGAAAATGCTGGCAAGATCAAGGTCGTGAAGATGAACGTGGACGAGAGCCCGGTCACGCCGTCGCAATACAACATTCGCGGCATTCCCACCCTCCTGCTCTTCAAGGGCGGCAACGTGGTGGGACAGCTCGTCGGCAACCTCCCGAAGGAAGAAGTGGTCAAGTTCGTCAACAACCACGTGCAGTGAATTCGCATCGTGCGCCGTGACGGCAGGTAGCTGGCCGCGGCGCCGCTCTCTTCTGCCGAGGCTTTGCGATTGCCTTCCGAGGAAGCCTAAGGGTACGATTGTTCACTGGGTTGCCGCTCCCGCCTGAAACTGTCATTCCGGCTGCGTGAGTTTGGATTCGACTGGAATCGTGCGGGAGGGCGTGCGGGCAAACTGGATAGCAGACGGGTTCCCGGAAGAAACGGAACGGAGACAGAGCGCAAATGCCAGCGGTGGTAATCGTCGGAGCGCAGTGGGGTGACGAAGGCAAAGGCAAAGTCGTGGACTACCTGGCCGCGTCGTTCGACATCGTGGCGCGCTTCAGCGGCGGGCACAACGCCGGCCATACGGTCATCTTCAACGGCCACCGCTTCATCCTCCAGCTCATTCCCTGCGGCATCCTGCGGCCCGGAAAGCAGGCCGTGATCGGCCCGGGCGTGGTGGTGGACCCTGCCGCGCTCGTGGCGGAAATGGATTCGCTGGCCAAGGCCGGCATTGACGCCACCGGCCGCCTGTTCCTGAGCAATCGCGCGCATGTGATCTTCCCCTACCACCGGCAGATGGAAAAGGCCGCGGAGGCCGCGCGCGGAGCCTCAAAAATCGGCACCACCTCGCGGGGCATCGGGCCGAGCTACGAGGACAAAATGTCGCGCCGCGGGCTGCGCGTTTGCGATTTGATGGACCGCGCCTGCTTCCGCGAAAAGCTCGAGCGCGTCGCCGCAGAAAAGGATGCCTTTTCCCGAGCTGCGTTTGGCCAGCCGCTGGAGATCTCCGGCCTTGCGGAGGAGTATGAGAAATACGCCGAGCGGCTGCGCCCGTTTGTGGCGGACACGGCGGCTCTGTTGCAGCGCGCCACTGCTGAGGGCAAACGTGTGCTGCTGGAGGGTGCGCAGGGCACAATGCTCGACATCGACCACGGCACCTACCCGTTTGTGACCTCGTCGAATTCCACCGCAGGTGGCGCCTGCACCGGCTCCGGCCTGGCTCCGCGCAGTATTTCCGGCGTGGCCGGCATCACCAAGGCATACACCACCCGCGTGGGCGGCGGCCCGTTTCCCACGGAAATGCCAGACTTGGAGGCTACGGAACTGCGGCAGCGCGGCAAGGAATTCGGCGCGGTGACGGGAAGGCCGCGGCGCTGCGGCTGGCTCGACCTCGTGATGCTGCGCTATGCGGTCCAGATCAATGGCATCGACTCGCTGGTGGTCACGAAGCTGGACGTATTCGACGCCCAGCCGGAAATTCAGGTGTGCACGGGCTACCGCTACAAAGGCGCTCCTCTCACCGAGATGCCGCCGGATGTGGAGACGCTCGAGAAGGTCACGCCGGAATACCGCACCCTGCCCGGCTGGATGGCTCCCACCAGCAGTCTGAAGGATCCCGCCGCGCTTCCTGCCGCTGCGCGCGCCTATTTGAAATTCATCTCGGACAATCTCGGCATCGAAATCGGCATGATTTCCACGGGCCCCGAGCGCGAAGCCACGTTCTTGCTGCCGGGCACGAAGCTCGCCTCCTGGCTCTGAGCGCACCCACATGGTCACCTACACGGAGGGCCGCCGGATCGTCGCCGAAGCGGCGGAGGCGAGCGTGCGCGCCGTGCCCCGCGCGCGCGAGCGAGTCGGACTGGAAGCCGCATTCGGCCGTGTGCTCGCGGAGCCGCTCGCGGCGGATCGGGACGCGCCTCCTTTCGACCGCTCCACGCGCGACGGGTTTGCCGTGCGCTCCGCGGATGTCGCTACAGTTCCGGCAACGCTGAAGCTCGTCGGAGAAATTGCGGCCGGCGCCGACTTTCGCGGCGCTGTCGGTGCCGGCGAGTGCGTGCAAATCATGACGGGTGCAGCCGTGCCTCGCGGCGCGGATGCGGTGGTGATGATTGAGTACACCCAGTCGTCGCCCGGCACGATCACCGCGCAGCGCAGCGTGGCGAAGGGCGCCAATGTGGTGCCGCGCGGCCGCGAGGCAAAGGCGGGAGCGCAGGTCCTTGCCGCGGGACAGCGGCTGGGTTATGCGGAACTGTCGATTGCCGCGCAGTTCGGCCACGCGGAATTTGCCGTCTTCGCGCGCCCGCGCGTAGCCATCCTTTCCACCGGAGACGAGCTGGTCCCCGTGGCGCAGGCTCCCGGACCCTTCCAAATTCGCAACAGCAACAGCTTCTCGCTGGCCGCACAGGTGACGCTCGCGGGTGGCCTGCCCGTACCGCTGGGCACCGCGGCCGACGAGCGCGGCGCATTGCTCGCGAAAATGGAACAGGGCCTCGCCGCCGACGCGCTCGTGCTCTCCGGCGGCGTCTCCATGGGCAAGTACGATTTGGTGGAGGAAGCGCTGCGCTCGCTGGGTGCGGAGTTTCTGTTCGATTCCGTTTCCATGCGACCGGGGAAGCCGACTGCGTTCGGCATGTGTCGCGGGAAGCCGGTGCTTGGCCTGCCCGGGAACCCGGTTTCCACCATGGTCACCTTTGAGCTGTTCGGTGTGCCCCTGCTGGACGTTCTTTCCGGCGCGCCTGTGCGTTCGCTCCCGCTGGCAAGCGCGCGCACGAAACTGCCGATTCGCGAGAAGGCCTCGCTTGCGCATTTCCTTCCCGCAAGGTTGAGCCGTGACGGCGGCGAGACGTACGCCGAGCAGCTCTCCTGGCAGGGAAGCGGCGACGCTGCGGCGTTGGCCCAGGCAGATTCTTTTCTCGTTGTCACGGAAAGACAGCTAGAATTTGCCGCGGGCGAATGGGTGGATGTGCTCCTGCGGCGTGATCGAATGTGATGCGGCCGTCGCAAGGGATCCGGAACACATTGTGAAGCGAGCGAAGGTTAAATCGAAGCGCGACCTCTCTCACTATCGCCCTGCCTCCGAGGGCGGCGGCGTGCGGATGGTGGACGTCTCTGCGAAGCCGGTGACGGCACGGATGGCCCGCGCGCGCGGATTCGTTCGCATCGGCCGGGTGGCGCTTTCGGCGATCCGCCGACGTGTGGTGCCGAAGGGCGACCCTCTCGAGATCGCGCGCATTGCCGGCATCGCCGCGGCCAAGCGCACCAGCGAGTTGATTCCACTCTGTCATCCTCTCCCGCTCACGCACGTTGACGTGACCACCCGCCTCCGCCACAATGGAATCGAAATCGAAGCGCAAGCGTCGACGAGCGCGCAAACAGGGGTGGAAATGGAGGCGCTCGCTGCCGTTACGGTGGCTGCCCTCACCGTGTACGACATGACGAAAGCGCTCGACCGTTCCATGGAAATCACCGGAATCTACCTGGTCGAAAAAACCGGCGGCCAGCGCGGAGCATACCGGCGCGCGTCCCGGGCCAGTTCCGCGCGGAGGCCCGCGCGATGAAAGCCGTCCGCGTCCTTGTGGTCGACGACAACCCGCTCGTACGCGAACTGATCGTGAAGGGGTTCGAGCCGCACGCCGAAGTGCTCACCGCCGGCGACGGCGTGGATGCGCTGCTCAAGGTGGTGGAAGAGTCGCCTGACTTGATCGTTTGTGACTACAAACTGCCGGGCGTGGATGGCCGCCAGTTCTACGAGAAAATCCGCATTCGCGAGGCTTCCAAAAACACTCCCTTCATCTTTCTGGCCGGCCGCACCGACCTGGAGGAAAAGCTGCGCCCACTGGTCGAGGGCGTGGAAGATTTCGTCCAGAAACCGTTCTACGTGAAGGAACTGGTGCGCCGCGCGAAGAAAGTGATCGACCGCTTGCAGCTCGAGAAACTTCAGCAGAAGGCAAAACGTCCCGGCGTGCTCGAAGGACGGCTGGAGGAAATGAGCATCATTGACCTGCTCCAGTCGCTCGAAATGGGCCAGAAAAACTGCAAGCTCGTGGTCAGCCGTGGCGGCGAGCGCTGCGAGATGTGGTTCACCGGCGGCGCCTGCAAACACGCGGTGTTCGGGCCCATCGCCGGCGAGCAAGCCGTTTACGCCATCATGAGCTGGACGGACGGCACATTCGAAATCGATTTCAACGCTTCCAATGAACAGGAAACCATCCAGCGCTCCACTCAGGGCCTGTTGATGGAAGGACTGCGACTGCAGGATGAAGCCGCCCGAGATGCCGAACCCGCCCCATAGCCGCCTCTCTCGACCCGCCCGCAGATTGCCGCGTCTGCGCGCAAACCGCGACCGGTGTGTCGCGTAAACGGAGTTCGCCGTGCGCGTCGCCGTCATTACCGTGAGTGACAGCGTCTCCCGCAATGAACGCGCGGACACCACCGGGCCCGCCGTCGCCGCGCTCTGCACGGAAAACGGCTGGCGCGTCCTTTCGCGTCACGTGGTATCCGATGACGAAGATGCGCTGCGGATGCTGCTCTCCTCGCTGGCCGACCGCGACGAACTGGACCTCATCCTGACGGCGGGAGGCACCGGTCTGGGCCCGCGTGACTCTACTCCGGAAGCGACTGCGGGAGTTTGCTACAGGCTCGTACCGGGGCTGGCGGAGTTGATGCGGCAGGCCGGTTGCGAAACGAACGAGCGCGCAGCGCTCTCGCGCGCCACGGCCGGCGTTCGCGGCAGCACGTTAATCGTCAACCTGCCGGGCAGCCCGCGCGGAGCCGTCGAATCCCTCGAAGCGATTGCGGGTTTGCTGCCCCACGCCGCGGAAGTGCTGCGCGGCGCTCGCCACGACTGACCGATTCGCCTCGGTGGTCGCGTTTCGTCAAGGCTATTCGTGGCGCAGAGCCTCGACCGGATCCACCCGAGTCGCTCGTCTTGCCGGAAGATATGCGGCCAGTCCTGCCGACGCCGCCAGCAGAAGCCCCGCCAGCAGATAGACCGACGGCTCGGCGGGACGCACGCCGTACAGCATGCTGCCCACAACGCGGCTCAGCATCAGCGCCCCGGCTGTCCCCACCACCATTCCCATGCCGACCAGATATCCCATCCGCCGGAGCACCAGGTCCAGAATGTTGCCGGGCGTTGCTCCCAGGGCGATCCTGATCCCGATTTCCCGCGTGCGGCTCTGCGTCGCGTACGCCACCACTCCGTAGAGTCCCACCGCGGACAGCAGAGTAGCCAGCGCCCCAAACAGACCGCAGAGCCAGGCCACCAGACGCTCCTGGGTCAGCGAGTCGTCGATCTGCGCCTCGAGCGTGGTCACGTGATAGAGCGGCAGGTGGGGATCGACCCGGGCCACCACGCCCCGCACCAAATCTGCTTCGGCACGCGGATCCCCCGAGGTGTGCGCCAGCAGCGTCAGTTCAAACAGGCGGTTTTGCTGCGCCACCGGCATGTACATGTGCCGCCGCGTCTCTTCGCGCAGGTTCGTATACTTCGCGTCGCGCACCACACCAACAATCTCCGTGTCCGGCACTCCTTCCAGGCCGATCTTCCGTCCCAAAGGGTTTCCATCTTTGAAGAAATAGCGCGCCATCGTTTCATTGATGATTGCCACCTTCGGCGCAGCGGCGTCGTCCTGCTCGGTGAACGCCCGTCCGGCGAGAATGGGTATGGCCAGGGCTTTGAAATAGCCCGGGGACACGGCGGACCAGTCCGGGCTCATGCTTTCGCCTTCGCGCGGGTGATAGCCTTCCACCACCACCCCCAGCTGGTCCCAGCCGCCCGAGATGGGCGATGTCGTGGCAAGTCCGGCCGACTGCACGCCCGGCAGCGAACGGACTCCAGCCAGAACCTCCGCATAGACGCTCTGGACTTTTTCCGGCGGGTATCCGTTCAGGGCGGGATCCATGTCCGCGAGCAGCACATGGTCCTTTCGAAAGCCGGTGTTCATCCCCTCCAGATTTTGGAGGCTGCGCAGGAACAGTCCGGCAACGATGAGCAATGGCACCGAAAACATCACCTGCAACCCGATCAACCCGCCGCGCAGCCTGCTGCCTCCGGCACTGGAGAATGTGCGTGAGTCGCCGCGGAGCGCATCCGCCGGTCCCGAGCGCGCCGCGCGCATCGCCGGTGCCAGCCCAAGCAGAATTCCCGCGGCCACCGCCACCACCAGCAGAAACACGAACACGCGCCATCCCAGCGGCGATTCCAGATTCTGCCGGCTCGCCGCGGGGATAAAGCCCACCAGCGCTGCCTTCCCCCACACCGCCACCGCGATGCTGGCCACTCCGCCGAGGAGCGAAAGGAGAAGACTCTCGGTCAGCCATTGCTGCATCAGCCGCCGACGTCCCGCACCCAGCGCGTTGCGCACCGCCACTTCGGTCCCGCGGGCGGACGCCCGCGCCAGCGACAGATTCGCCAGGTTCGCGCACAGGATCAAAATCACCATGCCAGTGACGCCAAACAGCAGCAGAAGAGGTTCGCTCATTTGCCGCTGCAGCCACTGTTGCCCCTGCTCTCCCGGGAGCAGGTTGATCCGCCGCGCCAGAAACTGCTGCCGTTTGAATTCCGAAGTATCCGCGGGGAGTTGCTGTTCCTCACCCGTCAGGATCTGGTCGAACAGCACCTGGAGCGATGCCTGCGCCTGCGCCATCGTCACACCCGGCCTGCGCCTCGCCATCAGATCCAGCCATTGATGGTTGCGGCGCTCCAGCCGGTTGTTCGGCACCGGTTTAAAAACGGGCGTCATCATCAGCGGCACCCGGATGTCCAGGTTGTGCGCCAGGCTGGTGCCATAGAAATCGGGTGCGGCCACACCGATCACCGTCATGGGCTGCTCGTTGAGCAGGAGCCTCTGCCCGATCATCCCCGGATCGCCGCCAAACCGGCTTTTCCAGAAGCCGTAGCTGAGCACGACCACGGGTTGCGCTCCCGGCGTCACGTCGTCCTGTTGCGTAAACAGCCGTCCGATCCACGGCCGCACTCCGAGCACGTCATAATAATTTCCGGAGACGAGTTCGCCGTTCACTTTCTCCGTCACGCCTCGATAATTCAGGTTGAATTGCGCGCCGCCCCGCGCAATCACTCCGGCGAACACCTGGTTTCTGTCGCGCAGGTCGCGATACATGGGATAGGAGAAGGAGCTGTTGACATTCGACCCCGCATCGTACGACGTGATCACCACCAGCTCTCCGGGGTTTCGCACCGGTAGACGGCTGAGCAGCACCGCATCCATCAAAGAGAAAATGGCCGCGTTCGCTCCGATCCCGAGCGCCAGCGACAGAATCCCGATGGCTGTGAATCCCGGATTGCGGCGAAGTTGACGCAGGCCGAAGCGGAGGTCCTGTAGCAGGCTCTCCATCCATCGTGTTCCCCGGGCGTCGCGGCACTCCTCGCGCACGCGCTCCATCCCTCCGATCTCGATCTTCGCGCGTCGTTCCGCTTCCTCGCGCGGCATGCCAGCGGCGGCATATTTCTCCGTCTGCCGCTCGATGTGGAGTCGCAACTCGTCTTCCATCTCGTGCTCCGCGGAATCGCGCCAGACGAGCGCCCGCAGCGTGTGCATCATGCCGGCAATCCAGTTGGCCATGTGCTCGATCCTTTCTCCCCTTCCTGCACCGAAGCCTTCTATTCATTTCGCAGCGCGAGCAACGGATCCGTGCGCATCGCTCGCCGCGCCGGGATCCAGCACGCCGCCAGTGTTGCTGCGCCGAGAAATAGAGCCGACGCCGCATATGTCAGCGGGTCCGCCGTCTGAACTCCGAACAGCAGTCCCGCCAGGAGCCGTGTAAATGCCAGCGCCGCCAGTGCTCCGATGGCCAGTCCCCGCACGGTGAGCCCGAATCCTTCTCGCAGCACCAGACGCAGAATGTCGCGCCCCTGCGCGCCGAGCGCCATGCGAATTCCGAGTTCGCGCGTCCGCTGCTCCACCAGGTACGCCACGAGCCCGTAGATGCCGACCACGGCAAGCACAAGCGCTATCGCCGCGAATGCCCCCAGAATGGCCAGCGTGAAGCGGCGCCTCTCCAGTGTGCCCGCGATCACCTGTTCGAACGACTGCACCTGGACCGGCAGTGCCGAATCCACGGTCCAGATGCATCTCCGGATGCCCGCAGCCAGCGCCTCGGGCGGCCCAGCGGCGCGGATGAGCAGATATGTGGTGAGCGTTCCCTGCGGGAATTGCGCCATGCTGTAGTACACGGTGGGTTGCGGCGGCTGGTCCAACGCGTCCTGCTTCGCGTCCGCCGCGATTCCCACAATCTCGCCGGCAAGCGGATCCCCCCAATCCTTCAGCACAAGCCGTTTTCCCAGCGGGCTCTCGTTTGCCCAGAATTGGCGCGCCATGGTTTCGTTGATCACGATTGCGGTCGGAACTCCGAGGACGTCGCGATTCGTAAACGCCCGTCCGGCCAGCAGGCGTATGCCCATGGTGGAGAAAAACTCCGGCGTCACGGTGATGATCTGGGCCTCCGGCTCGTCGCCGGGTGCGAAGCGATGCCCTTCCACCTCGAAATCCGAAGAAGGCGTCGGCCGGAAGGGCATTGCCCCGGTGGCCGCAACGGATTGCACCCCGGGCAGGTTCTGCATTTTGTCCAGGACCGTGTCTACAAACCGTTGCCACTGCGGAATCTCCGGGTAGCGCACCCCGGGCAGCGAAATCGGCACTACCAGAAGTCCGGAAGACTGGTAACCCGGATTGACTCGCGCGAGCGACGTGATGGTGCGCACCAGCAGGCCCGCGCTCACCACCAAGATCAGAGCCAGCGCAATCTCCCAAATCACCAGCGCGGAGCGCAGTCTTTGTCCCGCTGCGGGTCCTGTGGTGCGGCCGGCCGCCGCGAGCCCATTCCGCAAATCGCCGCGAACCAGCTGGAGCGCGGGAACAGCCCCGGAAACCACTGCCGCCGCGATCGCGATACACGCGGCAAGCGCCAGGATTTTTCCGTCCAGCGCAGGGCCGGGAGAGTGCGGGAGCGCGCCGGGATAGGCGGCAAGTGCCACCCGAACCAGCCATGCGCCTGCGAAACATCCGGCAGCGCCTCCCAGCAGTCCGAGCAGCCCGCTTTCCGTCAGTAATTGCTGCACCAGCCGCCCCCGGCTCGCGCCCAGTGCCGCGCGCACCGCAATGTTTTTCTGCCGTACCGCCGCACGGGAGATCTGCAGGTTGGCCACATTGACGCACGCCATCACCAGAACGAGCGCCACGGCGCTGAGCAGCATCAGCAGCGCGGGACGGACCGGGGCGTTCAAGTTCCGCTCGAGCGGCTCCGCTGCGAGATCGAGGCCGGGATCCCCCGTGGGATCCGCATGCATCACTCGGGCAGCGACGGCGTGCAAATCCCCCCGGGCCTGAGCCAAAGAAAACTCCGGCCGCAGCCGTGCGATGGTGAGAAACAGGTGAGCCCGCCGGTTGTCCGGAACGGCCGCGTCGTCCTGCAGCGCGGCCCAGGCCTCCGCGCTCTTCGGAAATGTGAATGCGCGCGGCATGACGCCGGCCAGCAGGTACGGCCTGCCATGAACGATTTCCATCGTTCCCACGATGCCCGCGTTCGCGTGATAACGCCGCTGCCAGAGCGCGTAGCTCAGCACGATGGCTCTCGGTCCATTCGCCCGATAATCTTCTTCGGAGAAGGTGCGGCCCAGAAGCGGTTGCGTCTTTAGCAGACGGAAAAAGTCGCGCGACACCACCGCTACTCCGATCTCTTCGGGAGGCGTTCCATTGCGCGAATCTCCGAGGTTCCGCGGCAGGATGCGAAGGCATGCAACCTCGGAAAACGAGTGGCTCTCGAGCTCCAGGTCGTGAAACGTGGCACCCGTCAGGTTCGCCGCTCGCGAGTGGACCTCGTGAATGCTGAGCAGCTGCGAAGCTTCCGGATAGGGCAATGGCCGCCACAGGACCGCGTTCACCAGGCTCAGCACCGCCGCATTCGCGCCAATTCCCAGTGCGAGCGTTAGCACCGCCACAGTGGCGAATGCCGGGCTGCTGCGCAGTGTGCGCAGCGAGTAATGGAGATCTTCGAGCAAAGTCTCGAGCCACCGCGTGCCGCGCGCATCTCGGCACTCCTCGCGCACCTGATCGAGGCCGCCCAGCTCGATGCGCGCGCGCCGAGCCGCCTCCTCGTGTGGCACGCCTACCGCGGTGTATTTCTCCGTCTGCCGCTCGATGTGGAGGCGCAGCTCATCGTCCATTTCGTGTTCAACAGTGCTGCGGCGGAACAGAGAACGCAGCCGCATGGCGAAATCGCGCAGCATAGGCGGACTCCTAAGCCGTCTCCAGAATCTGCGCCACGGCGGCCGTCAATTTCCGCCAGGCGCTTTCTTCCGCTTCCAGCTGCTTCCTTCCCGCGCGCGTCAGCTCGTAATACTTTGCCCGCCGGTTGTTCTCAGACGTTCCCCAGTGCGACTTGATCCAGCCGCGCCTCTCGAGGCGATGTAGGGCGGGATAGAGCGAGCCCTGCTGCAGGCACAGAACATCACTCGATATCTGCTGCACCCGCTCCGAGATTGCCCACCCGTGCTGCGGTTCGAGCGCCAGGGTCTTCAGGATCAGCAGGTCCAGCGTTCCCTGCGGCAGCTCGATGCGTTGGTTGCTCACGATTCCCCCTTCTGCTTCTACAGGAAGGCATCGTAACGCCCCTCCTGTAGAAGTGCAAGGGGAAAGACCCGCGGAGGGGAGGGCCTGCTGGTATTTGACTCCCCCTGAGCTAGGATGGTGAGCGGACCGATGCGTACCGATCGAGTTCCTGCGCCAAGGCTCGCTGATCCGTTGCCGGATCCTGCCTTTGCCGAGGTGTCCGGCCGGGCCCGCCGCCTCCGCGAGAACCGGGCCGTTCAGTTCACAGGCATCTGAGGAGGAATCCGTCGTGCCCTCTCCCAAGCCGCTTCCCAGGTATCCGCGCACAATCGCTCCCAAGAAAATCCAGCCGGATTACCACGGTTTTGCACAGCGAAACTGGCTCAAGATTTTTCTCCTGGGCCTCTGCGCTTGCGGCTACGGCACTTTGGAATTCTTCGCGGGCAAGGCTGAGTATCCAAATATCTTTGACGACCCACGTTTTGCTGGCTATTGGATCTTCCTTGGATTGCTCGCCATGTTCGTGGGTCTGTCATTGCGAGCATGGGTGGGCGAGTAACGCTCATTCTGCAACTCCAAGAAAGCGAAGTATTTAATATTGAGCCCCAGATTTGTTTAATTATATTTATTTAGTGCTTGACTTTGTTAAGTCCTGTGTTAATTTTCCTGCTGTTTGGAGACCTTCGAATGGACATTTCCAAGGCAGCCTGTCCCGAATGTCATGAACCGCTCAAGATTGAGCGCATGACCTGTCCCCATTGCAAGGTCGCCATTGAGGGCGACTTCGAACTCTCGCCCCTCGCCAAGCTCAGTTCCGAAGACCAGATTTTCGTCATCGCTTTCGTCCGTCACCACGGTTCGATCAAGAAGATGGAGAGTTTGTTCGACGTAAGCTACCCCACGGTGAAGAACCGGCTGAACGCCATTTCCGCTGCATTGGACAAGAACTTCGAAGCGCCCTCGCCCAACCTGTACGTTTTGGAACAGCTCTCGCGGGGCGAATTGACGGTAGCCGAGGCGCTCGAACGGCTTTCGGATAACAAGAGAGGAGAAAATTAGCCATGTCCGTAGAAACCAGGCAAGTGCTGGAGATGTTGAAGGACGGCAAAATCACCGCGGAGGATGCGGAAAAGTTGATCGAAAAACTGACGGGTCTCGCTTCCGGCTCGCCCGGAGCTGCTCCAGGCGGGGCATCCTCTGCTACCCAACCCGGAGCCACTCCCAGCAGTGTCCCGAGCAGGCCGCGCTTCCTGCGCATCCGGGTGGAGCGTCCGGGCCGTGAAAACGTGAACATGCGCGTGCCCCTTTCGCTAGCCCGCGCCGGGATCGGTTGGATGTCTGTCATTCCTCCGCGGGTTAGCGAGCGGCTGGCGGAGCAGGGAATCGACCTCACGGCTCTCGGGGACCTGAAGGGCGAGGATATACGGGAAGCCCTTGAAAACCTGAACATTGACATCGACAAGGGAGACGGGAAAACGGTCCGCATCTACTGCGAATGACCTTTCACCCGGTAATCCAGGGGCCCCTCCGGCCGTAGTGTAACTTTGTGGGCCTAGCGCCGTTGTAAGGTAGAATAGAGCTTCCCGATAGAAACCCAGATGCCCGCTGAGAAACAACTCTTGGAAGAACTGCGCATTGAGCGCGCGGAGCCGCCGCGGCGTTCGCCCTGGCGCATTGCCGTCGCTCTCGCGCTGCCGGCCGTTCTTCTGCTTCTTACCGCGGGATTTTTCTGGTTCAAATCCTCCCGTGCACCGGAGGTGCAGGTGGCTCAGGTGCGAGAGGACTCAGCTGGGAACGCCGCCACGGTCCTGAACGCGTCCGGCTACGTCACCCCGCGTCTCCGCGCCACCGTCTCCTCGAAAATTACGGGCAAAGTCACCGAGGTATTGGTGGAGGAAGGGAAATACGTACAGCAGGATCAGGTCGTAGGCCGTCTGGACGATTCGAACGCACGCCGTGATCTGGACCTGGCCAACGCGCAACTGGTCTCCGCCCGCAAAGCGCTGGCGGAGACGGATGCGCATCTGAAGCTTGCGCTTATCACGCTCAAGCGCATGCGTTCGCTGGTGAAGGACGGCGTGGAAAGCCAGTCCACGCTCGACTCCGCCGAGGCCGACGCGGACGCCCTGGCGGCTCACCTGAACCAGCAGCACGAGGACGTTGACGTGGCGGAGAAGAACGTAGCCGTAAAAAAGCAGAATCTGGACGACACGATCATCCGCGCACCGTTCTCCGGAGTGGTCACCACCAAGGATGCCCAGCCCGGCGAAATGATCTCTCCGGTCTCCGCCGGAGGCGGCTTCACCCGCACTGGAATTTGCACCGTGGTCGACATGAAATCCCTGGAAATCCAGGTGGACGTGAACGAAAGCTATATTGCACGCGTGTTTCCCGGCCAGCCTGTCGAGGCCACGCTGGACGCCTATCCCGACTGGAAAATTCCCGCTCACGTCATTCTGGCGGTTCCCACAGCCGACCGGCAGAAAGCTACCGTGCAGGTGCGCATCAAATTCGACAAGCTGGATCCCCGGATTCTGCCCGACATGGGTGTGAAGGTCGCGTTCCTCGAGCAACAGGCGCCGCGCACGGCGCTCGCGCGTCCGCGGCTCCTGGTGCCCAAGGATGCGGTACGCCACGAGGCTGGCGGCGACGCCGTGTTCGTCGTTCACGGGGATCACGTGGAACGCCGCGTCGTGAAAGTGATCGGCACTTCCGGCGCGGAGCTGGAAATCTCCGGCGTAACCCAGGGCGAGCAGGTGGTACTCCAGGGGCCGCCGAATCTTTCAGATGGAAGCAGGGTAACCGTCCGATAAACGCTTCTGCCGCGTGCGCCGGGGCGCGCGGCCGGGATTGCGAACACACTTGGGGGAAGTGATGACGCCAGTAACAGCCAGCCAGTCGCAGGAAATGACGCCAGCGGCGGAGTCTTCGGGCGCGCTCGTCCGCGTTCGCGAAGTCCACAAAGTTTACACGCGCGGCAGCGAACGCATCGACGTGCTTCAGGGCGTCAACCTTGACGTTCCCCGTGGGGATTTTCTCGCCTTGATGGGGCCCTCCGGATCCGGAAAGACCACACTGCTCAATCTGCTCGCCGGCCTGGACCGGCCAAGCGGTGGAGTGGTGGAGGTCGGCGGCGATCGCATTGACAAAATGAGCGAAGGCGAACTCGCTCGCTGGCGCTCGCGCCACGTGGGTTTTGTATTCCAGCTTTACAACCTGCTTCCCACACTTACGGCGGAGCGCAACGTGGAGCTGCCGCTGTTGCTTACTCCGCTCTCGGGCGGCGACCGCAAGCGGCACGTCGCCGCAGCGCTGAAGGTCGTTGGTCTCGCCGATCGCGGGAAGCACTATCCGCGCCAGCTCTCCGGCGGGCAGGAGCAGCGCGTGGCCATCGCCCGCGCCATCGTGGCGGATCCCACGCTCCTGCTTTGCGACGAGCCCACCGGCGACCTGGACCGCAAATCGGAAGAGGAAATCCTGGACCTGCTGCAAGCGCTCAACCGCGACCATGGCAAAACCATCGTGATGGTCACGCACAACGCCCATGCCGCGGCGCGCGCCCGCCGCGTCGTGTACCTCAATAAGGGCCAGCTCCAGTCGGAGGCGATCCAGTGAAGTTCCTGCCGCTTATCTGGAGCAATCTGCGGCGCAAACGCGTGCGGACCACGTTCACGCTGCTTTCCATCCTCGTCGCCTTCCTGCTGTTCGGCTACCTCGGCGCGGTCAGCAATGCCTTCAACATCGGCGTCCAGATCGCCGGCGTGGACCGCCTGGTGATGACTCACAAAGTCTCCATCATTCTCCCGCTGCCGCTCAGCTACCAGGACCGCATCGAGCAGGTGCCCGGCGTCACGGACGTGGCCAACGCCACCTGGTTCGGTGGTGTCTATCAGGATCCCAAGAATTTCTTTGCCCAGATGGCCGTGGACCCGGAGCGCTACCTCCGTCTCTATCCCGAATTCCGGATTCCCGAGGACCAGAAAAAAGCCTGGATGGCGGACCGCACGGGCGCCATTTGTGGCCGTTACCTCGCAGAGCGCTTCCACTGGAAGATCGGCGACCGCATTCCCCTTACCGCCCCGTGGCAGAAAAAGGACGGCTCGAACTCCTGGGAATTCACTCTGGACGGAATCTACGACGGCGCCACGCCCTCCACTGACGTCACCCAATTTCTCTTTCACTGGAAGTATCTGGACGAAGCGCGCGTGCGCCGCAACGGGATGGTGGGCTGGTACATCATCCGCATCGGGCATCCGGACGAGGCGCCTCAAATCGCGGCCAAGCTCGACGCGTTGTTCGCCAATTCCGACGAGGAAACCAAGACCTCCACGGAAAAAGCCTTCATGCAGGGTTTTGCCAAGCAAGTGGGGAATATCGGCGCCATTATCACCGCGATCCTCAGCGTCGTCTTCTTCATCATCCTGCTGGTGGCCGGCAACACGATGATGCAATCCGTGCGCGAACGCGTGACGGAGTTGGCCGTGCTCAAGACTCTCGGTTTTCCCAATGGGTTGATTCTCACTCTGGTGCTTTGCGAATCGCTCGTGCTCGCCATCGTGGGTGGAGGCCTGGGCCTGGGCCTGGCCTGGCTGCTCATTCACCGCGGCGATCCTACGAACGGCGCGTTGCCCATCTTCTACATGCCGGGCGAAAGTGCGGTCCTGGGAGTGGTGTTCATTGTTCTGCTCGGCGCGGCCACCGGATCGCTTCCGGCGATTCAGGCCATGCGACTGCGCGTGGTCCAGTCCCTGCGCCGCGGCTAGCGGGGAGCGGAAGAAGGCGGAGAAATGCAGAGACTCTTCAACTGGTTCGCACAGGTTTACGCCGTCGGCGTGCTCAATCTGCGCACCCTTCCCCAGCGCTTTGGCTCGTCCGCGGCCACTGTGGTCGGCGTGGCAGGCGTGGTCACTGTCTTCGTCGCCGTGCTCTCCATTGGTGAAGGCTTTCGGGCCACCTTGGCCCAGACGGGTTCTCCGGAAACGGCCTTGGTCATGCGCACCGGCGCGGATACGGAGATGATGAGTCTCGTCTCGCAGGAGGATTCGCGCATCATCCAGGATGCGCCCGGCATCGCGCGTGACGGCCATGGCGCCGAGGCTTCGCCCGAAATGCTCGTCCTGGTGGACGTCCCGAAGATCACCACGGGCACCGACGCCAACGTCGCCCTTCGCGGCGTCACTCCCGCGGCTTTTGCCGTCCGGCCCCGGATGCAGATCTACGCCGGCCGCAATTTCGTCCCCGGCCGCAACGAAATCATCGTCGGCCGTGCCGCTGTGGGTGAATTCGCGGGTCTTCACGTGGGCGACGTGAAACGCTGGGGGAAGACGGACTGGACCGTGGTGGGTCAGTTCACCGACGGCGGTTCCGTGTCCGAGTCCGAAATCTGGGCCGACCTCAACGTGCTCCAGGGCGCGTACAATCGCGGGACCATCGTCTCCGACGTCTACGCGCATCTTTCCTCAGCCGGCGATTTCGACAAATTCAAGGCCGCCCTTACCTCGGACCCGCGTTTGAGCGTCCGCGTCGTTCGGGAAACGGAGTATTTCGCGGACCAGTCCCGCCTGATCTCCAGCATCGTTACCTCGCTCGGCTATCTGATCGCCGCGATGATGGGCATCGGCGCCGTGTTTGGCGCCATCAACACGATGTACTCCGCCGTGGCCTCTCGCACGCGCGAAATCGCCACGCTCCGTGCCCTCGGGTTCGGCGGCGGGCCGGTGGTCATCAGCGTCATCGTGGAATCCATTCTGCTCGCGCTCGCCGGTGGCTTGCTTGGCGGCACCATCGCCTACGCGGTGTTTAACGGCTACCAGGCCTCCACGATCAACTGGCAGAGCTTCAGCCAGGTGGCCTTCGCCTTCCGCGTCACTCCCATGCTGCTGATCCAGGGATTTTTCTATTCGGTGGCAATCGGCTTGGTCGGTGGATTGTTTCCCGCCGTGCGCGCCGCGCGCACGTCCGTCGCTGCCGCTCTTCGCGAACTGTAGCCGCGCCTAACGCAACCGGAATTTCAGCGTCACCACGCCGCTACTCTCGGCTGGCTGGCCTCGCAGCCGCGCCGGCTCGTATTTCCATTGCTGCACGGCCGCAATGGCCGCTCCGCGCAACGCCAGCGGGCCGGAAAGCGCTTTTACCTCCGTGACGTTTCCCGCAGCGCTGATGGTCACCTGGAGAACCACGTCACCCGCGATTTTCTCCTGCGCCACCGTCGGTGGATAGATGGGCTGCACGGAGCTGACCAGATGCGCGGGAGTCAGTTCATCGGCAGCAGGCTCCGGCTTCGCCGCTTCCGGCTCGGGTGGCGGAGGTGGTGCGGATGTCATCGGGCCGAGCACTGCCTCGGTCCTGGTCGCCGTGATTGCGGGCGCCGCCCCGGTAGCCATGGGCATTTCGGGCGCGGCCTGCGGACGGATGGCCGAGTCGCGCACGGGCAGGATCATGTTGCTCACCAGCGCCACGCGCTGGTGAGCCGGATTTTCCAGCTCTACCTCGGGCACGGGCGCGCTAACCACCGCACTGCCTTCAGGCTGGGTCCCGTCCGATATTGCTGCGCCCACCAGAGCCCGGTTGCTCAGGTTCGCCGCCGACTGGCTTCCGAGATTCATGGCAGCAGGAATTGCGGCCGGCAAAGCCGCTTCTGCCGGAGCATAGAGGTAGTAGCCCGCGAGAACTGCCGCAATCGCCGCCGCACCCGCGACCGCCAGCCGGACTGGCCTCTTGCGCGGAGCAGGAGCAGCCACTGGCTTCCAGTTTGTCCCGGCCGGGACAGGCGCCGTGTCAACGTACTCGGCCGTGGGCGTCTCCACCGCTTCCACCATGGATTCTCCCACCGGCTCGCCCACGGAAATACATTCCATTGGCCGCGGCGCAAAGAATTCTGGTCCGGCTTTCGGCCCGTTCCTTTCCCTCGCGGGGCTCGGGCATTCCATAATCACCGTCGCCGAATCTTCCGAGGCGCAATTGGGTGCAGGTGCTCCGCCCTCAGCCGCCGAAATCCCTGCTGCGGCTGCAAGTGCCCTCACCGGGATTGGGCTCGCGTTCGCGACGGGAGCGGCTGCGACCGGTTCCGTGGCCAGCCGCGCCGCGATTTCCGCGAGTTCGCTCATCGCGCTCGCGGCATCTCGCGCCAGCGGGTTCCCCCAGAAATCCGGAATGCTGTGTGTAAACTGAATCTCCACGTAGCTCTGACCGGAAGTTGTGCGAAGGTTGGACACCCGGCAGTGGGCGTACCGGTTGCTCCTCAGGTTCATCACCATCAGGTTCTGTCCCCACGCCACCGTGGCTTTCAGGGGGATAACGGCTCCGCGCGGCAGCAACAGCATGGTCGTGCTGTCTTCTTCGAATGCCTGCCGTTGCCAGTTGTTGCCGCTGGCATCGCAGTTCGAGCGGTAACCCATCACACGCACCGGCACTTCCTGGCCGCAAGGCTCCCCGTGTTTATCACCGCTCCGAATTTCCGCGCCCGTCTCCCCGGCAAATTGTTGCCAGCGCTCGCCTGGTAGCCCCAGTCTCTCCTCTTGCCCCATGGTTATCCTCGGAGTGCCCGTGCAGGCAATGCTGCCCCGCCACCGGGTAACATTCGGAGGTTTCTTTGTAGAGGTCGAGACCTCGGGATTCAAGAGTACAGGCGGCCCTGTCCGCAGGTATTAGGCCATGCCGTCCAGCGAAGCTAGAGGATGGGGAAGCGGTTGCGGGCGCTATTCGCGCCGATTGTGCTGCGGCTACTGCAGAAAGATTCGGAAGGCGATGCTAGTCACCGGTTCCGGAAGTTCCGCTTTCGGCCTTCGGAGCCTGGCCTTGCGCGCGCTTTCCTCCCAGCCACCCGAAAATTTCCTTTGCGGCCCACACCGGCCCCACTAGAAAATAAATGGGCCCTTGAAAAAACGCGGGATTGTTTCCCTCAATCCGGTGTCCGAGGAACAGCATCACCCATCCGCCGAGAAAGAAGACCAGCCCCCAGCGCCATTCATGCCAGTTCAAGGCGGTGATGATGATGCCTGCGAAAATGCACGGAATTCCGATGGCATGCAGCACGCGATTCGCCGGGTTGTGGTGCTCGTGCTCGTACTTGTCCATGAAGGGCGCAATGTTGGCCATCGCGGGATACCTCGTTCATTCCTTTCTACCCTGTTTGCCGGGCGGGTTCAACTGCCGGCCGGCATCGCGCCTTCCGCTTACAGGATGCTTCGGACGACTCCACCCTCCGCCCTCAGCGCGGCCCCGTTTATGGCCACGGAGCGCGCGCTCGCCACAAAGGCGACTACGGCGGCAACCTCCTCCGGCGTCTCAAAGCGCCGCAGAAGCGAACTGGGCCGCACCGATTTGAAAAACTCCTGTTCCACCTCCGCCGGGCTCGTTCCCTTTTGTTTCGCAACATCGGCCACGAAGTTCGCCACTCCTTCCGATGCCGTCGGACCGGCCAGAATGGAATTCACGGTCACCCCCGTTCCCGCTACGCCTTCGGCCAGCCCGCGGGCCACAGCAATTTGCGCCGTCTTGGTCATCCCGTAATGCACCATCTCCGATGGAATCTGCTGCGCGGACTCGCTGGAGATGAAAATGATCCGCCCCCAGTCCCGTCGCAGCATCCCGGGCAGATAATGCCGTGCCAGCCGCACTCCGCTCATCACGTTCACTTCGAACAGATGCATCCAGTCCGCGTCCGTAATGTCCGCGAACGGTTTCGCCTGGTAGATTCCCAGGTTGTTCACCAGCACGTCCGCCTCCGGCACGGCGCGCACCATCTCCCCCGCGCCACCTGCAGTCCCCAGGTCCGCCGCCACTCCGCGGAGCTTTGCGCCTTTCGTGCTTTTCTGAATAAGTTCGAGCGCCGCAGCCACTCGTGCTTCGGTTCGCCCGTTCACCACAACCGCGGCGCCCTCCGCTGCGAGGGACGCGGCGATTGCCAGTCCGATTCCCGCGGTGGAGCCCGTTACCACCGCTGTTTTCCCGTTCAATTCGAAATTCATTCCGATCCTCCCGCCCAGCCGGCGCATTCTCTCAATTCGGGTTCGACTGGCAGCGACCATCTTTCGATGCCCTCAGCCGGGTTTCGTCGCCACTACCTTGCTGGCAATCTGCAGTGTTTCCCCGAACCTTCGGCATCCGTCCGGCATCTGTATGGATGCGGGTGGATGTCGCTCTGCCGGGTAAGGAGCGTGGGCGGGAGGCGCGCTTGGGTGACTCGATTGATCGACTGCCTTCGAACTTCATGAGATGCCACCACTTCGGCCCAACAGTTCCCTCACACCTTTGCCCTCATCTCGTGCGAGAATTGCGGGAGCGGCTAGTGCGGGCGGCCTTACCGAAATCACCCACAACGTGGCGAGGCGACCTTAACGTGGATCGCCGCAGGTGGAGTTGTGGCGCCGGCTATTGCGCTGCCCGATGGAATTCAAAAGCATGAGACGTGTCGGAATGTCAGTGCGGGTGCCCCCCGCAGGCAATGGAGAGGGGATACGAGTGAGGTCGAATTTCAACCGTTTGTGCGTTCTGCCGTTGGTCCTGTTTCAGCTCGCTGCATTCGGATGCAGCCGCTCGAGTCCTCAGGCGGCCGGCCCGCAGATGCCGCCCCCTCCGCTCGTCACCGTGGCCACGGCTCGGGCGCAGGACGTTCCCGTCTACCTTGACGAAATCGGCAAGAGTTACGCCTTCGAGTCCGTCACGGTCACTCCCCAGGTGGCCGGCCGCATCACGGAGCGGAAATTCACCGACGGGGCCGATCTCACAAAGGGGCAGCTACTCTTTGTGATTGACCCGCGCCCCTATCAGGCCCAGCTCGATTCAGCAAAAGCCAGTCTCGCACAGGCGATTGCGGCGCTGGATCTCGCCAAGGTCGAATATGCTCGCTACCAGGCATTGTGGGAATCTAAGGTGGTCTCCAAACAGGACTACGATACCCGGAAGAATACTCTCGAAGTGGACCAGGCCCAGGTGCAAGCGGCTCAAGCCGCCGTCGAGACGGCGCAACTGAATCTCGAATACTGTTACATTCATTCTCCGATTGAGGGCCGCGCCGGCGCCCGCCTGGTGGATGTGGGCAACGTCGTCCAGGCCAACACCACCGGCCTGCTTCTCATTCAGCGCATCAATCCCATTTATGCGGATTTCACAATCACCGAGCGCGAGCTTCCTCAGGTTCAGAAGGAGATGTCAGCGGGCACGCTCACCGCGTTCGTTCGGCTTCCCGCCGACCCCGAAAGCCGCGCCGAAAACGGCAAGGTCACCTTCCTCGACAACGCCGTGCAGAACGGCACGGGGACCGTTTTTCTTCGCGCGACCATGTCGAATCCCAATCATCACTTCTGGCCCGGCCAGTTCGTCAACGTCAGGCTCGTGCTCACCACACAGAAAAACGCGGTCCTCATTCCGAATCGCGCAACCCAGGTCAGCCAGACCGGTCCCTTCGTCTACGCAGTCAAACCGGACGGCACTGCCGATCTTCGCCCCGTGGTGCTCGGCCAGCGTCAGGGCGACGACGTGGTGATCGTGCAGGGCGTTTCGGCAGGCGAAATCGTTATTGTCGCCGGTCAGATGACCGTCGTGCCCGGCGGCAAAGTCCGCATCGAGAAGTCGGCGCCGGCCGGTTCTGCCTCGCCCGCCAACAACTGAGAGAACTTGCTCCCGTGAATATCTCCGAACCATTCATTCGAAGGCCGGTGATGACGGTGGTCCTCACCGTCTCCGTCATCCTGTTCGGCGTCCTGTCCTATTTCAATCTGCCGGTCAACGATCTCCCCAACGTCGACTATCCCGTCATTCAGGTTGGTGTCGGCTACCCGGGCGCCACGCCGGAAACCATGGCGAACAATGTGGCCACACCACTCGAGCGCCAGTTCATGCAGATTCCCGGCCTCGAAGTTGTCACCTCCAACAACGGCCAGGGCCACAGCAGCTTCGTTCTTCAGTTTGAGCTGTCCAAGAACATCGATGCAGCCGCTACCGATGTGCAGGCCGCCATCTCGCGCGCCGCGTCGCAATTGCCCGTGGACTTGCCCAGTCCGCCGACGTTCACAAAAACGAATCCCAATGATCAGCCCATCATGTACGTCGCGTTGACGAGCGACAGCGTCACACAGGGCCAGCTCTACGATTACGCCAACACCCAGGTTGGCGAGCGCATCAGCATCCTCTCCGGCGTCAGCCAGGTCGCCCTCTACGGCACTCAATCCGCCGTACGCATCAAAGCCGACCCTTCCGCCCTCGCCGCGCGCGATCTCACCCTCGACGATCTCGCCGCAGCTGTGAGAAACGGAACGGCATACACCGGCGCGGGCCAGTTCGACGGCGAAAATCACACCTTCTTGCTCCAACCCGAGGGACAGCTCTCCACCGCGCGTCAGTACGACAACTTGATCGTCGGCCAGGCCAATGGCGCACCTCTCCACCTGAAGGATGTTGCCGCCGCCAAGGACGGCGTCCAGGACGAGCGCATCAGCATGCGTTTCTGGTATCGCGGCCACCACGTTCCCTCCGCCATTGTGGTCGTGGCGGTATTCCGGCGCGCCGGCTCGAACGCTGTCGAGGTTTCCAAATCCATCCGCGATCTGGTTCCCATGATCCGCGCCCAGCTTCCTCCTTCGGTGGACATTGTTCCCATTTACGACCGCGCCCAGACTATCGTCAACAGCGTCAAGGACGTGCAGGAGACGCTCTACATCGCCTTCGTCCTCGTGGTCCTGGTCATCTTCGTGTTTCTCGGCCGTGCCCGCGACACGCTGATCCCCGCCGTGGCTTTGCCACTCTCCCTGCTGCTCACCTTTGTGGCCATGAACATCCTGGGCTACAGCCTGGACAACTTGTCGCTGATGGCCCTCGTTCTCGCCATCGGATTTCTGGTGGACGACGCCATTGTGTTTCTCGAAAACACGGTCCGTCTTATGGAGCAGGGCCAGGGCGCGCTCGATGCCGCTTTGAACTCCGCCACCGAGATCAGCTTCACCATCCTCGCCATGACCATCTCCCTTGCCGCCGTTTTCATCCCGCTGGTCTTCATGAGCGGGCTCGTGGGCCGCGTATTCCGCGAATTTTCCATCACGATCATCGTTTCCATTTTTGCCAGCGGCCTCGTCTCCCTTACGCTCACCCCTCTTATGTGTTCGGGCCTGCTCGCCAAGCGCGGGCATGAGGTCAGGAAAACGTGGGTCGAACGCGTGATTGGCGGCCTGGAAAAGAGAGTGCTGGACGTTTACGGGCGGCAGCTGTGGTTCTTTCTCCGTTACCGGTGGATTTCCCTCGCCATCTGGGTGCTTTGCCTGGTGGGCACGGTCTACCTCTTCTACATCGTTCCCAAGGCCTTCCTGCCCGTGGGCGACAGCTCATTCATTCTCGGCGTCTTCGTCGCGCAGGAGGGAACTTCTCCGGCGGAAATGCACGAGCATCAGGCCCAGGTGGAGAAAATCCTGCACGCGAATTCCGCTGTCGATGCCACCTTCACCATGAGCGGTAACAACTCCTTTTTCCCTTCCAACCAGGGCCTGGTTCTCGCCTTCCTCGACGACCCGGACAAGCGGCCGCCGATTGACGCCGTCACGGGCCAGTTGATGGCGCCCCTCAACTCCACCATTCCCGGCCTGGTCACTTTCATCAAGCCCCAGCCCGTTCTCCAGATCAGCACCGGCGCCACTGCAAACCTCCAGGGCCAGTTCGCCTATGCCATCTCGGGTATCGATCCGGACGAGGTCTACTCCACTGCGGGCAAGCTGCTTCAGAAGATGCACGAGTTTCCCGGGTTTCTCTTCGTCAATTCCGACCTCTACAACCACACGCCCAACCTGCAGGTCGATCTTCTTCGCGATCAGGCGAAACTTTACGGCGTCTCCGAAGCGCGCATTCTGAATCTCCTTCACACGGCCTACTCTCAGAATTACGTCTACCTCATCAAAAAACCCTCCAACCAGTACCAGGTGATTCTGGAAGTGGCGGACGACCAGCGCTCCAGTCCACAGGACCTCAGTTTGCTTTACATCAAGAGTGACGACGGCTCGCGCATCGTTCCCGTCAGCGCCTTGGCCACCTGGCACACGGTTCTCGGGCCGCAGTCGGTGAATCACATCAACCAGTTCACCAGCGTCACACTCTTCTTCAACCTCAAGCCGGGGCATGCCATCGGCCCGGCCGTCGATTTCGTCGAGAGCTCAGCCCGCCAAATCCTTCCCCCCGGCATTCGTGGGGGGCTCCAGGGCGAGGCGCTCACGTTTCGCGACACGGTCTCCAGCCTCACCTTGCTCATGTTTCTGGCCGTCTTCGTGATGTATGTGGTTCTGGCGATTCTTTACGAAAGCTATCTGCACCCGATTACGGTTTTATCTTCGTTGCCCGTGGCCCTCGTGGGCGGGCTGCTCACCCTCTGGCTGTTCGGCGCGGAAGCCTCTCTCTACGCCTTCATCGGCATGTTCATGCTCATGGGCATCGTCAAGAAGAACGGAATCCTCATCGTTGACTTCGCGCAGCAGCGCGTCCTGCATGGCATTCCCGATGACGAGGCCATCCACGACGCCAGCATCAAGCGCTTCCGCCCCATCATGATGACGACACTGGCCGCGCTCATGGGTGCGCTTCCCATCGCCCTCGGATTCGGTGCCGACGGTGCCTCGCGCCGTCCCCTTGGCCTCGTCGTCGTCGGCGGCCTGATCGTCTCGCAATTCATTACTCTCTTCATCACTCCGGCCATCTACCTGTACCTCGAAGAGTTCCAGGAAAAAGTGCTCGATCGCGTGTCGTTCTTTCGCGCGCGCCATTCCAAGGCGCCCGGCGCCGGCGGCCCGCCCGCCCCTGAGCCTGGTCTCGGCGGCAGTTGGCAGCAGTAACTCCCGCCGCTCTCCTGCCATGGCGCGCTATCCCCGGGGATGCGCCGAGAGGTATTGCTGTGCCCGGGCAATTCCTTCGTTCGCGATGTTTGCGAATTGATTCCACTTCTGCCGCAGTTCTTCGCGGAGTTTCGGGTCGTCCTGACCGTGCGACTTCCAGTCCATGTAGGCGTGGGCCATGTCCTGCTTCGCTTCAAACAGGCGCGCTTCCCATTCGTCGCGGTCGGGAAAGGGCGTATCCGAAGGCAGCTTCGCGTATGTCAATATGCCCCGCGCCGTCTGCTCGCGGTCGAGGTCATAGTAATTGGCAATATCCTGTTCCGTGATCTCATCGTCGTCGGTTTCTTGCTTCTCCGCCTGCTGCCCCTGTGCGTCCTCCGCCGGTTTTTTTTCCTCGTTTACCGTCTTCACGGTGGGCGCGCCGCTGCTGCCCGCGCCGCTCACATCGTCGTCCGTAAATGTGTGCTTCTGCGCGGTGACGTGCGCTTTCCCTTGCTGCCGCAGGCTTCGGGCTGCGTCGCCGAGGGACGGCTCTTGCGCAGGGCTGTCCTCCGTGCCATCCCCGGCCGCTGATGCGGGCCCCAGGTCGAGGGGCGGCGCTTCTTTTGCATTCAGTGTTTTCGTCCGTTCCCGGTCTACATCGGCCATCGGCACGGACGACTCCTTCCCATTGGCGTCCGTGTAGAACAACGTTCCGTTTTCCACCCGGTATTTCTGAATTTCCACGATACGTCCGTCCTTCATCGCCAGTTGGTAGGCGAGCAGGGGAGAGCACAGGAACATGCCGGCGATAATCAGGACGCAAAAGATCCGCTGTCGGCTCATTTTTACCTCCTAGGGACTGTAGGGAAAGGGAACCTGCGATGAGTGGGGATATTAGTCCCGGCCCGTCTGGCGCGCAAGGGCTAGCCGCACGACTCCCTCTGCGCTCGCTTCACGTCGCCCCGGTGCGGCCTCGTTGTCAGTGGATGGGAACCGCTCTACAGTTCTCGCCGGCCTTCCATGGCTTTCGACATGGTTACTTCGTCCGCGTATTCCAGGTCGCTGCCCACGGGAATGCCCATGCCGATGCGGCTCACGCGCACGCCCAGCGGTTTGATCAGTTTGGAGAGATAGACTGCCGTGGCTTCGCCTTCCGTGGTCGGGTTCGTGGCGATGATGATCTCTTCCACCGTTCCTTTTTTGAGCCGTTCCAGGAGGCTCTTGATCTTCAACTGGTCCGGCCCCACTCCGTTCAGCGGCGAGAGCGTGCCGCCCAGCACGTGATAGAGCCCGTTGTAGCCGCGCGTCTTCTCAATGGGAATGATGTTGTGCGGCTCCTCCACCACGCAAATCGTTTTCTGCGCGCGCGCCGCGTTCCGGCAATACAGGCACGGGTCCGCGTCCGTCACGTTGTTGCACACCGAACATTCCCGCAGGTTGTTCTTCGCCGCCAGGATCGCCGCTGCCAGCGATTCCGACTCCTCACGGTCCGCCCGCAGCAGATGAAACGCCAGCCGCTGCGCCGTCTTTTGCCCGATTCCGGGCAGGCGCTTCAGCTGTTCCACCAGGTTCGCGATGGGTTCGGCAAAATCAGGCATGCAAATTCACGCGCAGCGGCCCCCGCTCGGCTCGCTTCTTTCGGTTCCTGCGGAAATTTCTGCGGACGGCTAGAACAGTCCCGGAATCTTCAATCCCGCCAGGTTGGGCAGTCCCCCGGCCAGGCCCTTCAACTGATTCTGCAGCTCCTCGTCCACCCGCCGGCTCGCGTCGTTCACCGCGGCCACGATCAGTTCGCTCAGCAGCTCCGCGTCTTTTCCTGCGAACACTTCCGGATCGATCCTCACTTCCAGCACGCGTTTCTGGCCGTCCATCTTCACGGTCACCATGCCGGCCCCGGCCGTCGCTTCCACGCGGATCTCCCGGACCTCGCGCTCCAGCTTTTCCTGGAGCTGCCCGAACTGCGCCAGCATCTGCTGCAGAGCCTTTACTTCCATCGTCAGTCCTCGTCGCGGCGCCGCACGTCGCGGATTTCCCCGCCGAAGCGCTCCAGCATGGCCCGCACCACCGGATCCCTCTCAAACTTCGCTCGCAGATCCGCCGATCCTGTGCGCCGCAGCGTTGCCGGTCCTGTTCCCGCGGCGGCAGCATCAAGTTTAACACATACGCGCAGCGGCTGGCCCATCACCTGACTCGCGATGCCGCGTAAACGTTCCATCATGTCGCGCGTTCCCTCCAGCATCTCCGCCAGCGAACTGCGGTCGCGCGGAAAATACACGCGCATCTCGCCGCCCTCCAGTTCCCAGCGCGTTACCTGCTCCACCAGTCCCGCCAGCATTTTCGTCTGCCCGCGCACGGCTGACAGGATCGACTCCACCTGCATAGCTTCGATGCCGTGAAAGCTCCCCGCGCTTCTCGCGATTGTTCCCAGGCTCGTCGCCGGCACAGGACCCGCCGGCGCGCTCACGGTTCGACCGCCTGCCGCTGCCGGGTCGGCAGGAGCGTGGTGCTGCTTCGCCGCCGGCGTTGCGTGCGCTGGTCCTCGCGTGGGAGCTGCTGGCGCCGACGCGCCCGCCTGTTCGCCTCCGGCTTTCGCCGCAGACGCCGGGGAACGCCCGGTGCCCGCGCCACTCGTTCCGCCTCCCGCCGCCACTGAGAGCGCCTGCTCCAGCGGCGCCAGCCGCATCGCGTTCACCATCCGCAGCAGGCCCAGTTCGAGATGCAGCGCCGGGTCGGGCTTCCGGCGCAGGTCGTAATCCGCTTCCAGCAGGATCGAGAAGAACCGTGTCAGGTCCTCCTCGCTGAATTGGGCCGCCTGTCCCCGGATCCGTTCCCGTTCGTCCTTCGGTGCCGCCACCAGTTCCGATTCCGCTCCCGCCACGCGCGCAACCAGCAGGTTCCGCACGTGCCGGATGGCCTCGCGAACGAAGTGTTGCAGGTGCCGGCCTTCCGCCACCAGCCGGTGCGCCAGTGTGAGCGCGCGTTCCGCGGAACGTGCCGCGACCGCGCCCATCATTTCGTCCAGCACTTCTTCCGGCACCACGCCGAGCAACTCGCGTACCTGCTCGCCGCTGATCCGGTTGCCGCAGTACGCGATGGCCTGCTCCACCAGCGACAGCGCGTCGCGCACGCTGCCTTCGGCCGCCCGCGCAATCACCGCCACGGCCGCAGGTTCCAGCTCCAGTTCCTCTTTTTTAGCGATCCCTTCCAGCGCCGACACAATCTCCTGAAAAGAGAGCGACCGGAAATGGAAATGCTGCGAACGCGACCGTATCGTGTCCGGCAAGTCTTCCGGCTGCGTCGTGGCCAGAATAAACAGCACCCGCTCCGGCGGTTCTTCCAGGGTTTTCAGCAGCGCGTTCGACGCCTCGTCGGTCAGCTGGTGCGCCTCGTCCAGAATCACCACGCGGTAGCGCCCCCCCGCCGAGGCGTATCGCACCATTTCCCGCAGTTCCCGGATTTGATCGATCCCGCGGTTGCTCGCCGCGTCGATTTCCATCACGTCCAGTGAGCTGCCCGAGGTTACGTCGCGGCAGAACCGGCATTCATTGCACGGTTCGGGCGTCGGCCCCTTCTCGCAATTCAGCGCTTTCGCCAGGATGCGCGCCGTGGTGGTCTTCCCCACTCCGCGCTGCCCGGAAAAAATGTACGCCGGCGGGATGCGCCCCGCCCGGATCGCATTCGTCAGCGTGCGCGTGATGTGCTGCTGCCCCGCGATTTCCGCAAACTGTTGCGGCCGCCATTTCCGCGCGATCACCTGATAGCTCATGGCTCGATTTTCGCCCTGTTCCGCCCAGCCATTCGAGGAACTTCGGGATCTCTGCGGCACACGAAGCTGTCCCGCTACCGTTGCTCCCTTCCGGGCCTGGCGGGGTTTGCGGGGGCTTGTTGCACAGAGCCCGAAGTTCCACGATCGGGCTCGCCGGCCGCATGATGCGAGGCCCGGCAAGCGTCATCCTCGCGAGTGTACCACGGGACGCATGGCCGGACTTTCGGCATCCTCGGTCCGCCGCGCCCGCTCTCCTTGAGTTTTCACCCCGCTGGGCCTTGTCCAATTGGAAACTCTCGTCCCATTTCCCGCTCCCGCCCTTCCACGCTCCCGGTTATTCTAATGGCGGTTTCCTCCGAGTCTCTCCGCAGCGCCAGCGTTCGCCCCACGTTACCGGGCAGGAGGAACGCATGAAAGCACGCCTGTGCTTCGGCGCTGCGCTCGCGTTGTTGCTCGCCGCGGCCGCACCCGCCTTCGCTCAGAATCACCAGCTTCTCCAGGGCACCCAGATCCGCCTGACCCTGCAAAACGGTCTTTCGACAAAGGTAGCCCGGGATGGCGACCCGTTTACCGCCGTTGTCGCCGAGCCCGTTCTGATGGGCAATCAAGTGGTACTCCCGGCCGGCGCACGCGTCACCGGCACCATCAGCAACATTTACCGCCCACGCCGTTTCGGCATTTTCCGCGAACAGTCGTCGATGAACATCACCTTCCACACCATCGAGATCGACCGTCGCGAATATCCCGTGCAGATGAGCCTTCTGGGAATCACTGCCGGTCCCGGCCGCTCCTCCGGTGACAATCGCAAGGACCTCAAAATTCAGGAAGGTACCGTCGTGGAGCAGCGCCGCGACTTCAAGACCGTCGCCACAGCCGTTGCCGTTGGAATGGGCGGAGGCAGCGTGGTCGGTGCGATCTTCAGCAACGTTCTGCGCGGGTTCATCATCGGAACCGTGGCCAGCACCACTTATGTCATCGTGAAAAAAGGGAAGGACGTCGAGCTTCCTGCACAGTCCGGCCTGCTCGTCCGCATGGACAACACGCTGGAAGTGCCGCCACTGGCGGCCGTCGCCACTCCAGCGCCGCTCCAGCCTTAGTCGGGTTCGGACCGCGCTCGGTTGACCCGACGCCCTTCAGCGGTTCGCGTTTCCGCTGCTCGGGAATCTGTCTCTTTTCGTGATGGGGCCGCGCAACGCCTCAATTGCCCGGCTGCTCCGTCGGCGTGCTTAGCCCCCAGAAGTCGCCCGTCTGGAGTTTGCTTGCGCCCACCGCCCAGCGGCGGCCCAGCCTCTGTGTCCAGCACACCAGAAATAACATGGGTTTGTGCTCGGCCATCCGCGTTCCGTCGCGGGCCGTCCTCCGGATTGCCAGCACTCCCCGTTCTTCCGGATGATGTTTAAGGTCCAGCATGCAGCCGCCCGGACTTACGTTCAGCGTCACCGTGCGTTCAGAGAAGTAGTGTCCCGCGCGGTCGAATCCGTACACTTCGATCGGGTACGGTAGCTTCAGCCGCGGTTCCCGCCGCCGGTCGCGCTGCGCCTCGGCCGTCAGTTCGTCCCACGGCGATGCTTGTGTCTGGCTTTCTGTGGTCCCAGTATCCATCTCTGCGCCCTCCTCCTTCCTACTTGGCCGCGCGGCGCTTCAGAAAGCGGTATAGGCTCGTCCGTCCGATGCCCAGCATTTGCGCCGCGCGCAACCGGTTCCCCTGGCAGGTTTCCAGTACCCGTTCGATGTGCTGCCGCCTCACTTCGTCGAGTGTCAATGGGCGCCATCCGTTCTCCCCCGCGCCGCTTCCATTTGGCCGCCGCAGCGATTCCGGCAAGTCCTCCAGGTCGATCACGTCCGCTCCCGCCGTGATGCACGCGCTCGATATGGCATTCTCCAGTTCGCGCACGTTTCCCGGCCACGCGTGACCCATCAGCCGGCTCATGGCCCGCCGCGTGAAGCCCTCCAGCGTCCGCCCGTATGCCTGGTTGAATTTCTTCAGAAAGTGATGCGCCAGCAGCGGCACGTCTCCCGGGCGTTCCGACAGTGCCGGCACCCGTATTTCCATCATGCTCAGCCGGTAGTACAGGTCTTCGCGGAACCGGCCCGCCACCACTTCCGTACGCAGGTCGCGGTTCGTCGCCGCCACCAGCCGCACGTCCACCCCCCTCAGTTCCGGCGAGCCTACCCGCTGGAGTTCCCGGTTCTCGATCACCCGCAGCACCTTCGCTTGCAGTCCCGGCGACATCTCCCCGACCTCATCCAGAAACAACGTCCCTCCATCCGCGAACTCGAACAGCCCCGCGCGCGTTTCGTTCGCTCCCGTAAACGCGCCTCGCACGTGGCCGAAGAGCTGGCTCTCCAGCAGGGATTCCACCAGCGTCGAGCAGTTGCACACCGCGAATCGCCGTCCCGAAACCCCGCTCATCTGGTGCAGCGCGCGCGCCACCAGTTCTTTCCCCGCACCCGTCGGCCCCGTCACTAGAACGTTTTTATAGTGCGGCGCCACCTTCCTCATCAGCTCAATCATTTCCAGAAGTTGCGGGCTCTGCCCCACGATTCCGTGCTGGCTCAATTCCTCGAGCAGGCCTTCTTCCAGTGCGTGCAGCCGTTGCCGCCGTGCGTGCAGTTCCGCGAGTTCATCCAGCGCCCGCTCCAGCCGCCCCGCATCCAGCGGCTTCGTCAGATAATCCCGCGCACCCCGCCGGATCGCGTCGATGGCCGCGTCTATGGAATAGAAACCCGTCATGAGGAGCACGTCGTGCGAAGGGTCCAGCTTCAACGCCTGCTCCAGGAATTCCAGTCCGTCCATCCCCGGCATGCGCACGTCCGCCAGCACCGCGCGGCACCGCCTCTGCCTCACCGCCGCCAGCGCTTCCACCGGCTCCGAAGTTCCGATGGCTCCGAATCCCCAATGCTCCAGTTGTTCCACCGCTGCGGATACCAGGCCCGGTTCGTCGTCCAGCACGCACACGCACAGCCCCGCGCGCCGCTCGCGCGCTGCCGCAACCCTTCCGGCCCTTGCCCGGGTGCCCGGGACGAGATCGACTCCAGCCATTGCGGTGGTCCTCTGCTCCTGTATATCGGCGGGGGGACATCGAACCTTAGTTCGCACCGGCTCCGATTCTTTGTTCCCTGCTCGGTGCTCAGCCTGGGGACATTCGAGAGAGGGATCCGGCTGCGTTCCTTCGCCTAATTCACTCCCATGGCGCGGGACTTGACGGCCTCGAAATCCGTTGTGCTTCCACCGCTCTCATTCGAAGCCGTCGGCCACACCTGGCTGAGCGACAGTTCGAAGCTGCTGCCTCCCTCGCACTCGCGCACTTGCTGCGCGCGATACGCTACCGGATACGTCCGCGACGCCGTCGCATCCTGCAGCAGCCGGATGAATACGAGCGCGCCCCGTCGCACTCTTTTTCGGATCAGCACTCGCCGTTGCTCGCCCTCGTCCCATTGCAGGGCCGAGCGTTCGACGAAGAATTCTTCGTTCACATCCCAACCGGAAATTTCCACGCGATAGACCGGCGCTTGTTCGTTCATGGTTCTCTCCAGCTCCTGCCACTGCATGCAGCGGACCTCTCTCAACGCTTCATCGGTTGTTGAGCGCACGGGGGTTAGCGCTTCCATTCCTGCATTGGAACCCTCGCCGGCTGTGCCGCTACGGCACAGCCGTTTCCAGCCGGAACGTTCGTTTGTCTCTCGTTGAACTTGCGGCCTCGCCGCGCGGGTCTATAGGCGGAAGAACAACAGCAGATGTACTGCGATGGGAGCCAGCCATTGAAAGATGTAGCCGTACCCGATCCATGCCACCAGGATCCCCATGAATGCCATCCCCGACTGGCTGTAAAAATCCATCAGCCGCAGCGCCTTTTCCTCGGGGAGAAACACGGCGATTCCTGTGCTTCCGTCCAGCGGGGGAACCGGCAGCAGGTTGAAGGTCATCAGGATCAGGTTGAGCATGAAAAAAATGTTGAGCAGTGTTGCCAGGAATCCCATTCGCACCGGGTCCGCGGCCTCGATCAGGGTCTCCAGCGATTGTCCGCTTCCCAGCTGGAAGGCGCCGCTCGCCAGTCCCAGCCGGATCCCGATTCCCGCCATCAACATCAGCGTCAGGTTTGCCCCTGGCCCTGCCAGCGCCATCCACCCCGCGCGCCGCGGATGCCGCCGCTGCCAGTGCGGATCGAACGGGGCACTGGCCCAGCCCATCATCCATCCCTGCAGCACAAAGCTCAGCAGCGGAACCAGCACCAGGCCGAATGGCTCCCGCCGGATGTGCGGCAGGGGATTCAGCGACACCTGACCCGCTTCAAACGCCGTCGGGTCTCCCCCCAGTTTTCCCGCCAGCGCGTGCGCGCCCTCATGACATACCGTGGAGAAAAGGAATGCGATGTACCACAGGAATCCGATTGTCAGTGTGTGGGCCGAGAAATTCATGCCTCCGGTAGCCTAGGTGGTACCGCAAAGATTCGCAAGCCGTGCCCGCGCGGGCACGGCCCTGCGCGCCGGCGGATGCTTACCGCTCGAACGGGGTTATTTCTTCGCGCCCGCCAGTGCCGGCGCCCCAAATGTGTGTTCCGCCACTTTTCGGAGCGACTCCACGCCGCGCACCTCATTGTCGAACAGCGGCACGATGGCGCGCACGTTGTCGAAATCCTTCCAGATCTGCTGCATGTACGAATCCTGCATCGCCACGCGGTTTCGGATGAATTCCGGCGAATCCGCTTTCACCTGCTCCTTCTGAATCACCATGTTCACCACAACTCCGCCCACAGGAATCCCGAAATCGTGGAACCACTGGATGAACCGCTTGATCACCGCGATGGGCAGTGCTTCAGGCAGCGTCACGAAATAGAACGCCGTCAGCGCCGGGTCCGTCAGCAGTTCCCGCGCGTGCCCGATGCGGTCACGGAACTTCAGCAGGTAATCCATCAGCGGGTCTTCTTCCTTCTTCTTCGTGAACGACAGCAGCTCCCGCAGCGACTGCGCTTCCTTCCGCGACTCCACCATCTTGTTCACCCACAGCGAATACACCTTGCTCATGCCCAGCAGCCGCCGCGCGTTGGCCGTCGGCGCTGTGTCGAACACGTATGCGTCGTACTCGTTCTTGAACATCAGATCCACCATGTTCTCGAACATGGCTGACTCTTCGAACGCCGGGTTCATCGTCGCGCTCTCCACGAACGCATCTGCTTGCGTCGAGATTTCCGCGAACTTCAGGAACCACCGGATCTTCTGCTTGATGTCCTGCTTGGACCGCTCGATCGTTTCCTTCGTGTCGATTTCATACGCCCACAGGTTCTCCACGCCTTTCACTGCCGTGGGCTGTCCGTACACGTTCTGGTCCAGCAGCCCGCTCAGGCTGTGCACCGGGTTCGTCGAGGCCAGCAGCGTCCGCTTGCCTTCCTGCGCCAGGTGTAGCGCGGTCACCCCGGCCATCACCGTCTTTCCCACGCCGCCCTTGCCGCCGAAAAACAGGAACTTCAGTTTGGGGTGCGCTCCGATGTAGTCATCCATCGATTCTCTGATTTCGCTCATGGCTCTCACGCTTTCCCGTTGCCAAACATCAGCCCCGCGAGTTTTTCGATCATGGGCAGGCCGGTCACGTCCCGCTCCAGCTCCGGCACGCGCCCCACCACCTGCGCGCCGAACGTGTGGTCGATCTCGTCCAGGTAGTGCTGCTGCATCTTCATCCGGTTCTGCAGGTACGGCGGGATGTTCTGGTTCTGCAGCTCCGCCGGCAGTACCCGGTTCACGACATACCCCGCCAGTGGCACGTCGAACTTCGAGAACAGCTGCGCCGCTTTCGCCGTATCCAGGATGATCATTTCTTCCGGCACCACCACGAAGTAGAACGCCGTCTTTTGCTTGTCCGTCAGGATGCTCGACGACTGGTTGATCCGGTTCTTGATGTACTGCAGCTCCGTCAGGATCTGGTCTTCTTCCGCCGACTTCTGCCGCCGCAGCCGCGCCACCATTTCCTCGTGCTCGCGCATCTCCTGCCTCAGCTGGGTGATCCGGTTGATCCACTCGTCGTACACTTTGGCCATGGACAGGTAATAGAGCGCGTGTCCCAGCGGCACCAGGTCGTAGATGTAGTAGTCGTAATCGCCGCCCACCACCACGTCCACCACTGCGTCGAAAATTGCGGACTCTTCCATCGCCGGCTCGGCGGAAGCAGCCTGGATGTAGTGCTCCACTTCTTCCGGCACCTGTTCCAGCCCGTACATCCCCTTGATCTTGTTCCGGATTTCCTCTTGGTATTTCTTGATGTGGCTGTCCGCGTCGATCTCCTGCGCGTAGAGGTTCTTCACAATCTCCACCGCGCCCTTCCCGAAGATGTCCTTCTGGAAGATGTCGCTCAGCGAGGCCTGCGGATCCACGGAAAACACCAGCACCTTCTTCCCGTGCTGCGCCAGCCAGAATGCCGTGGCCGCGGAGAACGTGGTCTTCCCCAGTCCGCCCTTGCCTCCGAACATGATGTACCGCCTGGCGTTGTCCTTCTCAAACGCTTCTCGCAATGACATGGCGTTTCCTTTCGCGACGGCTCTCTCGTTCTCTTGCCCGCGCCTCTCCTGCCGTCAGAACATGGCGTCGGACACGTCTTTCTCCCTCAGCATGCGCCGCTTCCACGTGGCGATATTCGGCACCACGTACGGCAGCAGCCTCAGTGAGTAATAGGGCGGCAGGATCGGTATCCCCAGCAGGTCGCCCATCGTGATCAGGATAAACAGGTGCTCCATGCTCGCCCGCGTGCGCAGCGCGTAGCGCGACATGTCGTGCGCGCTCATCCCGTATGCGATTTCCTTCAGCTTCCCGAAAAATCCCTGCTTTTCCTCTTTTTCCTCGACCACTTTTTTCGACATTTCCGTTCTCCTGTTCCTCCACTCGGGCCGCGCCGCTTTCTGCGGGCCCTCTCTGTTCCGCCTGTCTCACACTCCGTGCAAATGAAACTCCTCTTTGTCCGCCAGGTCCCTCTCCCGCATCACCCGCCTCTTCCACGTGGCGATGTGCGGCACCATGTAGGGCAGCAGCCGCAGCGAGTACAGCGGCGGCACCACCGGCACCCCCAGCATGTCTCCCACCGTGATTAGCAGGAATGCCGACTCCAGCTCCCCGCGCAGTTCCAGTGCCTGACGTTCGAATTCAAAGCTGATCATGCCGTACAGAAATTCCCGGCACTTCTCCAGCCATCCGAGCCTCATCGGTCCGCCCTCGATTCCTCCTGGCGCTCGTCTCGTCCCAGGCTTCGCACCCGTGTACAATGCCTCCCGCGCGCCGGTATCGGTGCGCGCGCCGCCCTCATGTCGCCACAAGTCATACTCTTCATTCTCGTCGCCCTGTTTGTGGTCGGCTGGTTTGCCCTGGGCACCCAGTGGAACGTCCGGAAAGGCGACGCTGCTTTGCGATGGTTGCAGCAGGGACTTCCCCAGGTCGGCGAAAAGACTACTCTCCGCTGGCTCGGCTCCTCCGCCGTGGAGCTCAAAATCGAGCAGGGAAAACCGCCCTTTCGCGCGGCGGAAGTGGTGCTTGCCCTCGAACCGCGTGACGTCCCTCCGCTCTGGCTCCTGGCCCGCCTGCGCGGCCGCCACGACCTGTTTATTTTTCGCGGTACTTTGAGCAGCCGTCCCTCCCTCGAGATGGAGGCCCTCAATCCTCATTCTTGGTCCACCCGCGGACTCGACCGGAAGTGCGAGGCGCGTGGCTGGTCGGCCCTGCCCGCTCCCGCTCCGCTCGTCGTGTATGCGCGCAATCATGTTCAGAACGCCTCTGAGCTTCTCTCTGCCGCTGCATTGTCCGGCTGTCCGCTCGTGAGGCTTTCCCTCCGCCGCGATGCACCCGAGTTCGAGGTCCAATGGCAACTCAGCCATCTCCTGGCCCATCCCTCTCCCGAAATCTTCCAGACCATTCGGCGCATCACCGATTGCCTCTGAAATTCCGGGGCGGCGGACCTGGCCGCCGCCCCGTCCCGCTTCATTCCTAATCCGCCGCGGCCCGCATCGGCACTGGCGCCGAAAGCTGCTTCGGCCGGTGCCATGCGTTCCATGCGTCGTAGGCGATCACCAGCGCCGCCGCAAACAGCAGCAGCGCCACGATGATCATGGCCACCGCTCCGAACAGGTTGATCGGCTCGGCCGCAATCGCCGGATTCGTCAGAATGCTGGCGTACAGGTTGTAGGCCGTCACCAGGATCGCTGCCATGGTCGTGGCATACATGAACAGCATCGGCCAGAACGCATAACGCGGATTGCGTCCCTCCGACCGCAGCCACAGGCTCACGATCAGCAGTCCCAGCGCCGCCATCAGTTGATTGGAAGCACCGAACAGTTGCCACAGGTAGATCCACGTGCCGCTCAGCACCAGCAGCAGCGTGAGTCCCATGGACACGATGGCTGCCACGTGCGCGTTTTTGAAGCCCACCCACGCGTCGCCCAGCCATTCTCCCAACGTCACTCGCATCACGCGGAACACCAGTTGCACCATGGTCAGCACGATCACGACGAATACGCCGAAGCCCAGCGCGGCCCCGTATGCCGGACCGATGGCCCCGAACGTCGCCATGCCCAGCAGCATTCCGACGCCGTTGGCGAATGCGCCTGCTCCCGTGCCGCCCGCGATGCACACCGCCACCAGCGAAAGCAGCGCCAGCGCGTTCTCGCTGAACATGCCGCCACCGCCCACCGGCAGTGCGTCTGTCTCATATTCGAGTTGCCGCGCCGTCCCGATCGATCCCACCAGCGAGTGCCAGCCGGAGATCGCGCCGCACGCGATGGTCACGAACAGCATCGGCCAGATCGGCTGTATCGCCGCCCATCCCTGGCCCGGGGCTTTCGTTGTCCGCATCCAGCCCACAAACGCCGGTGCGTGGAAGCTCACGGCATTCCACATGTCCGCATTCCCGAACAGCCCGCGCAGGCCGCCAATCACCGCACCCAGCGCGGAAAATCCGATGGTCAGGAATGTCACCCAGAACCCGATGTAGTTCGTTGGCTGCGCAAACCGCCAGATCGGCAGCACCGTGCCCAGGTAGGAAAACGCGAAAATGAACAGGCACCAGAACAGGAACGACGGCAGCATCTTGATGGCTCCGCTCTGATCCAGGTACTTCGGGACCACCTTTCCTTCTGCCGTAACCACCTTCACGCCCAGCCGCGGATCCGCTTTCGTCGGATCCACCACCGTGTACAGTGCGTTTCCGCCCGTGATGGCGTTGATTCCGTCGTCCACTTTGTTCACCACGGAGTTGACCGGGCCCGCGAACACCATCGCGCTCGCCGGCTTCCCGTCAGGCCCGATTCCCTTCGCCGTGGTGATTCCCACCGCGCCGATCGCCATCGAAGCCAGCGTCACTCCGACTGCCAGCACGGTCACAAGCACAAGGCCCATCTTCCAGCGGTAGAGCATCTGCCCCATCAGCAGGCCCATCACCGCCAGCATGATGATCCCGAACGGCACGTCCGCCCGCGGATCGAAAATGCCGGCCATGATTCCCACAAACGCTCCCGCCAGCAGCAGCAGGTAGAAGAAGATGAACACAAACAGAATGATCCGGGCGCGCGGCGCGATCAGCTTGTGGGCTATCGCCGATAGCGATTTCCCATCGTTCCGCACCGCCACCATGATCGCGGAGTAGTCGCTCGCCCACCCCAGGAACGTCACCCCCAGCGTCAGCCACAACAGCGAGGGCAGCCACCCCCAGAGCGATACCGCCACGATGGGCCCTACAATCGGACCCGCCGCCGCGATCGACTTGAAGTGATATCCGTACAGTACGTTTTTGCTCGTCGGCATGAAGTCCACGCCGTCCATGTACATCTTGGCCGGTGTCGCCTTCTTGTCGTCGGGCCGGATGACGTCGCGGTCTATCTGCCGCGCGTACGCGGTGTACGCCAGCCAGATCATCACCGCTCCCAGGATTCCCACCACGGGAGCGTTCAACGGCTGGTGCGCCACCACGAATCCCCCCAGCACGACTACGGGGATGAGAATCAAAAGCACCGAGGCAACTCGTATGTTCATACTTCTCTCCTCTCGTCCAAGCAGGCGCGGCTCGCAGCCGTCCGTGCTTCCCGATGGATTTTCTTCCTGGAATTCGTTCCGGCCCGTCCCGCCGTTTGGCAGCCCGGGGCTTGCCTTTTCCTGCCGCGGAGTTTTGCGGCACACCTGACTTGTACGAAAGGGAGAGCCTGATGAGGAATTAAGCAAGCGGAAACCGGCAGCAGGCCTGCATGCGTGCCGCGCTCCACCTCGCTGAATTTCTCCGCATTCTTGGTGCTTGGAACTGCGGATTCTCGCAAAGCGACCGGAGTTGCATTAGCGCACGGCATGCACATCACCAAAACTCGCCTCTACGCTAGCCGCTCGGCGTGCGCCCTACCGTAATCCGAATCACTCCCGGAAGTGATGTTTGTCACAGGCGTAACCCATAGGCGGCAGGCTCCCCGCGCTCTGATTTTCGCGCACCCTCGCGTTTCGCTCCGGTGCGATCATTCGCGGGACAGAGGCAGCCCCGATTCAGTGTGCCCGCGCAAGACGGCGCGCGGCTCTGGACGGGGTTCTACTTCTGAGATGCCCCTAATTGTCTCTTGTGATGGCTGGAACCGGCGGCTGGTCAATCCATAGGCCGCCGGACTCGCGAAGCGAGCC
>DATKNR010000073.1:0-5526 GCA_035541255.1 Patescibacteria group bacterium
AACAACGCCGGCATCAGCATCCGCCACAAGTTTCTGGAAATCACCCCCGAGGAATGGGACCGCGTGATGGCCGTGAACCTGACCGGAGTGTTCTACGTGGCGCAGACGGCGGCGCGGCACATGATGGAACGGGGCTCCGGAGTGATCCTGCAAACGGCATCGACAAACGGGATGGCCGGGCATCCCTTCTATGCGGACTACAACGCCACGAAGGCCGGGGTCATCGAGCTGACGAAAACGATGGCGCTGGAGCTGGCGCCGCATGTGCGCGTGAACGCCATCGCCCCCGGCTACGTTCTGACGCCCATGCAGCGCGCCGAGTACACGGACGAGATGCTGGATGCGGTGAATCAGAAAATTCCCCTCCGGCGGCACGCGAAGCCGGAAGAGATTGCGGGGCTGTTCGCCTATCTCGCTTCGGACGACGCGGAATACGTCACCGGGCAGGTGTTCGCGATGGACGGCGGCGAGACGGCAGGAGACCTCGCCAGCCGGTAAACTTAGGCGAATGGCGGATTCATCCACGCGCGGCGCGCTGAATGGGAAAACCGCGGTGGTTACCGGCGCGGCTTCCGGAATCGGCCGCGCAATCGCTCTCCGGTTCGCTGCGGAGGGAGCGGCCGTGCTGCTGGCCGACGTGAACGAATCCGCAGGAGCGGCGGCGGCTGAAAAAGTTTCGGGCGCGGGCGGGCGCGCACGCTTTGTGCGCACGGACGTGACGCGGGCGGTCGATTGCGACGAAGCAATCCGGGCGGCGGAGAAAGCATACGGGGCGCTGCACATTGTGGTGAATTGCGCGGGCGTGATCCGGCGCGCCACAGTCACGGAACTGAGCGAAGCCGACTGGGATCAGGTGATGGACGTAAACGCCAAATCCGTGTTCCTGATGTCGAAGGCGGCGATGCCTTTTTTGGCGGCTTCGCGCGGCAACATCGTGAACATCGCGTCGGGATGGGGACTCGCGGCGGGACCTCGAGCCGCGGCGTACTGCGCCTCGAAGGCCGCGGTGGTGCTGCTGACGAAAGCGATGGCGATCGACCATGGGCCGGAAGGCGTGCGCGTCAATTGCATCTGCCCGGGCGATACGGATACGCCGATGTTGCGCAGCGAGGCGCGCCAGATCGGCCAGCCGGATGCGGAATTTCTGGCCGAGGCCGCACGCAGGCCGCTGCGGCGAATCGGGCGGCCGGAAGAGATCGCGGATGCGGCCGTGTTTCTGGCCAGCGACGCGGCACAATTCATCACCGGCACGGCGCTGGTGGTGGATGGCGGCGGACTGGCCTGACGCGCGAGCAGAGGAGCGGACGAGATGCGGCTTAAAGATCGAGTCGCGCTGATCACCGGCGCGACCTCAGGAATCGGCCGGGCGACGGCAATACTGTTCGCGCGCGAAGGCGCGAAACTGGCGCTCACCGGACGGAACGAGGAACGCGGACGCGCCGTTGTTGCGGAAATTCAGGCCGCGGGCGGGCGCGCCATTTTCCTGCACAGCGACGTGCGGCGGGAAGACGAGTGCCGCGCCGCGGTGGAGCGGGCCGTGGCGGAATACGGGCGGCTGGATGTCCTGTTCAACAATGCGGGCGTGTTTTATCCCAATACGGCGATCGAATGCACGGAAGAAGAGTGGGATGCGCAGGTGGATTCGAGCCTGAAAGGCGCATTCCTCATGTCGAAATACGCGCTGCCGCACATGATCCGGCAGGGACGCGGCAGCATCATCCACAACAGTTCGGGCTGGGGGATCGTGGGGGGAGACCGCGCGGTGGCCTACTGCGCCGCAAAGGGCGGACTGATCCTGCTGGCAAAGGCGATGGCCATCGACCATGGCCGGCAGGGCATCCGCGTGAACTGCGTCTGCCCCGGCGACGTGGACACGCCGATGCTGCCGGAAGACGCGCGGCTCCGCGGCATGAACTGGCAGACGTATCTGGCGGGATGCGCGAACCGGCCGATGGGCCGAATCGGGACCCCGGAAGAAATTGCGAAGGCCGTGCTGTTTCTCGCTTCGGACGAATCGTCGTTCATGACCGGTGCCGCGCTCGTGGTGGACGGGGGCGGGGCGGCCGATTAGTTCAGGACACGCGCGACGAATCGAATTTTGCAGGCACATCACGATCTGCGATAGCTTGTAACTGGCCGCCTGGTACTCATGGGGGAGATCCAAAAAACCCGCCGCAGGACGAAATCGCGCGAATGGTTCACGCGCGCCCAGGAATCGCTGGTGGAGGGCGTGAATTCGCCATCGCGCGGGAGGTCCGTATTTTCACTGGGGCCGGTGGTCCTGGAACGCGGAGTGGGCGCGCACGTATGGGATGTGGATTGGAACGAATACATCGACTTCATGATGGCGTTCGGCGCGCTGATTCAAGGCCACGCCCATCCGGCCATCGTGGATGCGGCGACGCAGGCCATTTCCGAGGGAAGCCATTTCGCCGCCTGCACCCCGGCGGAAGTGGAAGCGGCGGAACGTGTGTGCCGCATGGTGCCGACGGCGGAGCGCGTCCGGTTCACCAACACCGGGAGCGAAGCGACCATGCTCGCCCTGCGCCTCGCGCGCGCGCATACCGGCCGCACGAAATTCCTGAAGTTTGAAGGCCAGTACCACGGCTGGTACGACGCCTACCTGCTGAACGCGCACGCGCATCCCGCGGCGGAACTGGGACCGGCCGGCGCTCCCGCGCGCATTCCGGATTCGGCGGGGATTCCGGAGAGCACGTTTGCGGATGTGGTACTGGCCCCGTGGAACGATGTGGAGGCGCTCGAGCGCGTGTTCCGCGAGCACGGCACGGAACTGGCCGCCGCAATCACGGAACCGGTGATGGCCAATCTCGGCTGCATCCCGCCGCGGCCCGGTTATCTGGAGCGGCTGCGCGCCCTGACGCAGGAATCCGGCGCACTGCTGATCTTCGACGAAGTGGTCACCGGTTTCCGCTATGCGCCGGGGGGCTGCCAGGAACATTTCGGAATCCGCCCCGACATTTCCACATTCGGAAAGGCGATGGGCGCGGGTTTCCCGGTCGGCGCAGTGGCCGGTCCGCGAGCCATTCTGGACCGGCTGGAGTGGCGCGAGGGCATGGTGCTGCACTACGGAACGTTCAACGGCCACCGGCTGACGATGAAAGTGGTGGCGACGAATCTGGATCTGCTGTCGGCATACGAGGGCGCCGCCTACAAGCGGCTGCATGAACTGGGCGACGCGGCCATCGCCGGGCTGCGCGACGTCTTCCGGCGGCGGAAGATCCCCGCGATCGTGCAGGGCTTCGGGCCCATGTTCCAGATCTATTTCACGGAGCGGCCGGCAATCCACGACTACCGGGACTACTGCGCGCACGTCGACACGAGAAAGTATTCCTATTTCGTCCACCTGCTGCTGGAACGCGGAATTTACATGACGCCGTCAAACGGACTGCATTGGATCGTGAGCACGGCGCACAAACCTGCTGACGTGGATCACCTGCTTGTTGTGGCCGACGACGCGTGCGCGACGCTCGGATGAACGCCATCGTCTTTCTCGGAGGCGGCAGGATCACTGCCGCGCTCGTCGCCGGCCTGCGCGACTCCGCCTCGAAAGGGCGGACCGGCGATCGAATCGTCGTGCACGACCGCAATCCCGAAAAGTTGCGTGAATTGCGGCGGCGCCATGGAGTACGGGCTGAACCTTCACTGCGCCGTGCCGTGCAGCAGGCCGGCCTGCTTCTGGTGGCCGTGCGGCCGCAGGACGTGCTGCCACTGCTTGCCCATCTGGAAAAGCTGCCGGCACGAAGTGTGTGCGTCAGCCTGGCCGCGGGCGTGACATTGAAAATGTTGCGGCGTTCAACCGGGTCGCGAGTGAGATGGACCCGTGCCATGCCCTCCCCGGCGTGTCGCAGCGGACGCGGGCTGACCGCGCTCGTGTTTGACCGGGACGTGCCGCGAGTGGCGAAGCAGCGCGTTCGCAGACTATTCGGCCGGGTCGGCAAAGTGCTGGAAATTCCGGAGCGGCAGTTTGACGCGTTTACGGTGGCGTACTCCACCAGCCAGGGTTATCACGCGCTGGCGGCGCGTATGCGCGCGGCTCGCCGGCTGGGACTGAGCGCGCGGACGGCGTTCCTCGCGGCCGCTCATGGCCTGGCGGAAGGAGTTCGCGCCCTGGAGCAAAATCCCGCTGCGCTGGGTGCGCTGCTCGCGGAGGCGGCAACGCCGGGGGGAATCGCGGCGCAGGTGACGCGCGCGATGCGAGCCGGCGGCTACGAGCGGATTGTGGAACGCGCCTACCGCGCCGGCGTGCAGCGGGCGCGACGCGTGGCTAGGTGACCCGCTCGGCGTGCTCGGCGGCGGGAACGCCCGCCGGCCGCCTGCGGTCGATCAGATAAAACGCAACGCGACAGGCCATCAGGAATCCGACCACATACGCATAACGCAACGGCAGTGTCTCGTCCGCCTTCACCAGCCAGTAATAGTGGATTACACCGGCGCACGCGCTCACGTAAATCAACCGGTGCAGAATTCTCCATCGCCGGCCGCCCAGCCGGCGGATCATGCCGGCCGTGGAAGTGGCCGCGAGCGGCAACATCAGAACGAAGGCGGTGAACCCTGCGGTGATAAACGGCCGCTTGGCAACGTCCTTCACCATCGAATGCACATTAAAAAACTGGTCGAGCCAGATGTAGGTCATGAAATGCAGGAAGCCGTGGAAGCACGCGAAGAGGCCGGTCATCCTGCGGTAGCGCACCAGCCACGGCAATCCCAGCACGCGCCGCAGCGGAGTGATGGCCAGAGTGATGCACAGAAATCGGAGCGTCCAATCCCCCGTCGCGTGCGTAATCACTTCAATGGGATTTGCGCCCAGCAGGCCTTCCACCCCCTTGCGCACCAGCAGGCCCATGGGAACCAGGCAGACGAGAAATACGAAGGGCTTTGAGTAACGGACGAATCGGTCGGCGGTCATGCAGTCTGCTGCCGATCAATAATACTTGCGCAGGTCCATTCCGGCATAGAGGCTGGCCACCTGATCGCCGTAGCCGTTGAACATGAGCGTCTTGCGCTTGAAAAATTCCCCCAGCCGCCGTTCCGTAGCCTGGCTCCAGCGCGGATGGTCCACGTTGGGGTTCACGTTGGAGTAGAAGCCGTACTCGTTGGGCGCTTCCGAATTCCACGCAGTCGCCGGTTGCCGGTCCACGAATTTGATGTTCACAATGGACTTGCAGCTCTTGAAGCCGTACTTCCATGGAACCACGACGCGCACCGGAGCGCCATCCTGCTTCGGCAGTTCCTCGCCGTACAGCCCGAAGCAGAGCAGAGTGAGCGGATTCATGGCCTCATCCAGGCGGAGGCCTTCCGTGTAGGGCCAGTTCAGGATGGATTCGCGCGTGCCCATCATCACGGAGCGATCGAGTTCGGTGACGAACAGAACGAATTTCGCTTTTGAGGTCGGCTGCACCTGGTTGATGAGCGCGGAGAGCGAGTAGCCGTTCCAGGGCACAACGATCGACCAGCCCTCGACGCAGCGATGCCGGTAGATGCGCTCCTCCATGGGCGCGAGCTTGA
>DATKNR010000074.1:0-8633 GCA_035541255.1 Patescibacteria group bacterium
GGCAGAGTTCAGCCTGTAAAGTCATACAAAGTTGAGGCGAATGAATGGCTGCGCGAAAAATTCAGGTAGGCCAGGTGTGGAAAAAAGAGGGAACGGGGGAGGAATTCCTCGTGACGAAAGTGTATTCGGAAGCGCTGGCCACGTACGCGATGCTGACCAAAGCGGGAGAGAGCGAAGGGTCGGATAACCGCGTAAAGGTGCGCGTGGGGAAGTCGGCGGAGGGGCAGACGCTGCCCGGATTTGTATTTGCGCAGGAGGAGTTGGGCGGATAGGGAAAGTGGCGAGCGGCGAGTGACGAGCCGTGGAGAACGAGGGAAAAGCGGGGAAGCGGGAAGAATCACACTCCAAGAATACGCAAAGCATCAGGGGCGAAAACCCCTGAAGCAGCAGCGACGATCGCGGCGGGGTTGAAACCCCGCCCTTCCACTGGAAGCAGCGCCCCTACAGAGAACGGACGGGAAGAGAGACTACGTCGTCGACCTGCATCAGCTCCTTCACGACGAAGGGCTCACCGTAACGCACACCAATCATTTCTCCGTAGTGACGCGCGAGCAGCTCCATTTGATCCGAAAGGCGATCCAGGGGGATGTGGACCTTGGACTTGCGGTCGGCTGGCTTGGGCCGGAACTGCGAGCCGTAGCAGGCGATGGCTTTGGCGCGCTGGGCGAATTGCGGGGTGATGTCCACGACGAACGTTGGACGGACGTGGGCGTAGGCCGTGGAATAAAGGATTTTGAAGGGGCGGAAAGGGTCGCCTTCAAGCGAGAGACGCTTGAGGCCGGCGAGGAAACAGCCCTCATAGCCGAGGTGCGAGGCAGTGTAGTGGTCGGGGTGACGTGCCTCCCAGTAGGGAAGAATCACGCAGCGAGGGCGAAGCGAGCGGATGGCGCGTGCGACGGCGAGCTTGGATTCTTCGTCGGGGGAGAGACGGGCGTCGGGCAGGCCGAGATTTTCGCGGCGGCGGACGCGGAGGAGACGGGCGGCGGCGGCGGCTTCGCGACGGCGGGTTTCGACGTCGCCACGCGTGCCCATTTCGCCGCGGGTGAGGTCGAGGATGCCCGTGGAGTAGCCGGCCTGGGCCATTTTCAGGAGCGTGCCGCCGCAGGTGAGTTCGACGTCGTCAGGATGGGCGGCGATGGCAAGAAGGTCGAGTGACATGGGGAAAGGATAGCAGAGACTCGCGGCTGGTGACGCGTGACTGGTGAATAGCGGCTCAGATTTTGGCCCTTCAGGGGTCAAAACCACTTGGAAGGGCCGCTCTCCGGCACGACAAAAGTCGTGCCCTGACACAAGCTGGAAATGAACCAGGGAATGGGCGCCGGATGTGAGCTGTAAGCCCGATGCGCCCACCCCCACACTTCGGTAGTGTGGGGCGGCAATTGTGACATGGGGCGGTGAGAAGGGTCACGAAACCGCTTTCGTTGTTGGTGCGTCGCATTTATGCCACACTAGGCATCCAAATCTTTCCAGTTCGCGTACCCCCAATGGAAGCCTCCAAGGCAGCCGCGCGTAGTCCGGTGGAACCTACCCGAGAGGCAGACCACGCCTTGGTGCAAAGGATAGTGAGAAAGGAAGAAACGGCACTCGCCGAGGTGTATGACCGGTACGGCGGCCTGGTGTATGCGGTGGCTCTGCGGGTGCTGAGGGAAGAGACGGCGGCAGAAGAGGTCCTCCAGGACACGTTCCACCGGCTGTGGATGGTGGCGGCCCGGTTTGACCCGCAGAGGGGGTCGTTGCCGGGGTGGCTTGCGGTAGCGGCGCGGCACCGTGCGATTGACCGCCTGAGGCAGCGCGATCCGGAGCCACATGGGGACGCGGAATCTGCGGCGGGAGGGATGGAAATCCGGCTGCCGGGCGACCTGGAAGACGAGGTGGCCAGACAGCGGCTGGTGGAGCGGGTGCGGGCCGCGATGGACCGGCTGCCACAGGCGCAGCGCGGGGCAATCGAGCTGGCGTTTTTCGAGGGGTTGACGCACACGGAGCTGGCGCGGAAGACGGGCGAGCCGCTGGGAACGGTGAAAAGCCGGCTGCGATCGGCGGTGGCGGCGCTGCGGCGGGAACTTGGAGCCGCGAGCGGGGAATATAGCTTGAGAGGGGAATGAGCGAGCATCCACAATTCGCGGAAGACATTGACCTACTCGCGCTGGACATGCTGGGCGAAGGCGAGTGCGGGCCACTGCGGGCGCACATGGAAGAATGTGCGGCGTGCCGGGTGCGGTTTGATGAGGCGCGTGCGCTGGGAGCGATGCTGGCGATGACGGCGAGACCCACGGAGCCGCCATTGCGAGCGAGGCAGCGGCTGCTGGAGGAACTGGATACGCGGAGGGGACGGAGGGAAGCCGCGAAGGCTCCGGCAGCGCTGGAGGCGATGCCGCGGCCCGCGCCGGCGGAATATCGCGAGGCGCCGGGGCGGGTGGGATTCTGGAATTCACCGAACCTGGGCTGGGCAATCGCCGTGCTGGTGATTCTGGCGGTGACGGCGATGCTCTCCGAGCAGTACCGGCGAGCGGAAATCGACGTGAGAAACTTGCAGACGGAAGTTGCGGCGAAACAGGATGAACTGGACCGAACGAAAGCGGTAGTTGACCTGCTGCACGCCTCGGACACGGTGCGCGTGAAGCTGATGAGCGGAACGGCACCGTGGCCATGGCCGGAAGGAAAGGTTTACTACCACCCGAAGAAAGGGCTGCTGTTCGTGGCCTCGAATTTGCCGCCCGTGGATGCCGGAAGGGTGTACCAGCTGTGGTATGTGCCGGACCACGGGTCGCCGCAGAGCGCGGGAGTGTTTGCGCCGGATCTGCACGGCAACGCCACGCTGATGTCACCGCCATCGTTGAAGGCGATGATACCGAAGGCGTTTGCGGTGACGCTGGAACGCGCGGGGGGCTCGCCGGAGCCGACAGGGCCGGAAGTGCTCTCCGGGGCGCAGTGAGAGCGAATCCTGTAAGAAATTCCCACCGAAAAGACGCAGGGAAATCCAAAGACTAAATGAAGCTTGCGGGCTCCCGCCCGGTCCGAGACCCGCAAAATGGCTTGAGCGGTTCAGCGCGGGAGCGGCTCGGGCATTTGGGTGAGCGCGGTGGCGAGGACGGCGACCGCGGCGACATTTTCCTTCAGCAGTTGGGGGTCGACTTTATCGAGCGTGTCGGCAGCGGTGTGATGGTAGTTGAAGTAGGTGCGGCCGTCCTGAATGGGCGCGAAGGTGGGAACGCGCGCGGCATGGAGAGGTTCGATGTCCGCGCCGGGGCTGAAGTCGACGGGCTCGAGCAGACGGGCCCCGATGGGACGAAGCGCGTCCTGGACGGGCTCAAGCAGGTCGGGCGCCTGCGAAGCCGCACAAACGTAGAAGCCGAGGGGATGGCCGGCACCAAAATCGCTTTCAAGAGCGGCGGAGTGATTGGGGAATTCGCCGAGATGGCCGGTGGCGTAGGCGCGGCTGCCGCTGGAGCGAAATTCCTCGTCCATCCAGGCGATGACGCGCAGAGTGCGGCGAGGGCGGAGACCGAGCTGGTGCATGACGGCTGCGGCACCCATGGCAATGGCGACGCCGGCTCCATCGTCGATGGCACCGGTGCCCAGGTCCCAGGAATCGAGGTGGCCGGAGACGATCACGATTTGCTCAGGATGTTCGCTGCCTTTGAGATCGGCGATGACGTTGGCGCTTTCCACCTCCGGGAGAGACTTGCAGGTTAGGAGGAGACGCATGCGGACGCGTCCCTGCGAGGCGAGGTCGGCGATGAGTTCTGCGTCTTCGGCAGTAACGGCGGCTGCGGGGATGGTGGAATCGCTCATCTCGCCGGTGTGGGGAATGCGATAGTCGGCGCCACCAGCGGAGCGGACGAGCGCGGCGACCGCGCCCAATCCTTCTGCGGCCTTCGCACCGCCAACGCGATAGGCGACGACCTCGCCATAGGCTGGTCCGGCTTGATTCTGCGCTGCCATGCGCTTGTCGAAGGGCACATTGTAGAGAACGATTTTTCCGGCGACGCCGGCGCGGCCGAGGGAGGCGAGTTCGGCGAGATTGCGCACGACCACGACGTCGGCGGTGATCCCCTCGGCAGGCGTGCCGACGCTGCCGCCGAGGGCGGTGAGCACGATTTTCTGAGTGGTTCCGGGCGCCTGGCCTGGATATTCGGTGAGCGCCGCTGACTCTTCGCCCCGGACCCAATGGGGCACCTTCACTTTTTCAAGAGTGACTTCGAGGCCGAGTTTGCGCAGCTCGGCGGCCACATATTCGGCAGCGAACTGTGCCTGCGGCGAGCCGGCAGGGCGCGGGCCGATGTTGTTGGTGAGGTGACGAAGCTGCTGCCAGGCATAGTCGCTGGCCATAGCGGCGGAGAAGACGCGGTCCAATTCAGCACGGAACTCCGGAGATGCGCTGGCCTGCGCGGGAGCCTGGGGCGCGGGCGAGGCAGGCTGCTGCGCGTCGCCGGGCGTGGGATTGATGGCGGCGAGACCGGCAGCGAGGATCAGTGCGAGTAATTGGCGCATGGAGAGCCCCCGGAAAATGACGAGCCACTGACTGTAGCCGCAGTCCGGACCGGAAACAACAGGAAGAACAACGGGTGCGATGGGCAATGCACGCATCCGCAACCGGGAGTGGCGCCGGGCATCAAACAGCCAGGGGGCCGCGACCCTGGGATTAGCCTGGAGGTTAAGCCCATGAGTTGGCTGGAAAAATTGCTTCTCGGATTCAGTGTATTTGCACTCCTTTTTGTACTTTCGCTTCCCGCACGTGCAGGAACCTGGAATGAAAAGACGGCGGTGACGTTCAGCGGGCCGGTGGAGGTTCCCGGCCGGGTGCTGCCGGCCGGTCATTACATCTTCAAACTGTTCAACTCGCCTTCGGACCGGCACACGGTGGAAATCCTGAACGGGTCCGGCACGAGGCTGGTGGAAATCGTGAATGCGATTCCGATTTATCGGGATCACGCCACGGCGCATACGGCGATCACGCTGGAGGGGCATGGAGCCGGATCGCCCGAGGCCGTGGCTACCTGGTTCTATCCGGGCAGGCATTACGGACTGGAATTCCTGTATCCGCACACGCAGCAACTGCGCGGCTAGAGCGCGGATTCAACCAAAGTTCAGGAGGAAAGATCGAATTCGCCGCGCGGGCCGGCGATGACAGCGCGGAGCTGCGGCCGGTCTGCGTGTGCGACGTGAATCTCGATTCCGAGGCGCGAGAACGTGGCGGAGAGATCGCCGGCGTCAGGAGCCGCGGCTTCGAAACGCACGAGGCGGCAGCCCTGGGGAGCGTCCTCGGAGGGATGCACGGAGCCGGCTCCCCACTGGATGAAAAACGGCAGGACGCCGTGACGGTCGTCTTTGAGGCGGAGTGTGGTCCAGTGGAGGACGCGGCCGTCGGGACGATTCCGTGAACCCGGGTCGGGGCCTTCGAAAGCAATGCCCGCGGCGGTGAGGCGGCGGGCCTGCTCGTGAATGTCGTGCGGATGAACGGCCCATCCGATGAGGCGCGGGGAGACGAGCGTGCGGAGGCCGTAGATGTCGGGGGCTGAGGCCTGCTGGGGATCCGGCGCGATGATTTCCAGATAGTGAAGGGTGCCGAGGTTCAGGAGGGCGTTGCGCGTGCCGCGGCCGGGATGGACGCCGCCGAAGGCGGCGCGGACGCCGGTGCGCCGGGCAACGAGGTCGATCCCCGCGTCGAGATCGCTCGCGCCGAGAAGAATGTGATCGAGCATGACAGGCTCCGTTTCCTTTGTGGGGAGTGCGCGCGGAACAAGCAGTGAGGCGCCCGCAGCGCCCGCGGCTGCCAGAAACGTTCTTCGTGAGATTGCTCGCTGCATAGCGGCACCCGCGCACCGGGCGCGGGGAGCCATGATACCCGCCCGAGGGCCGCAATCAACGTTGCAATTCGACGGCGCGATCGTAGCCGGTCATTTCCAGGTAGCCGGCGCCGGAGACGGGCTTGCCCGCACGCGTGCCCGTGTACGTGACGGCGCCTTCCCAATACGTGGGCCAGAAAGAGTTGCGGCTGACAAGTTCCTGGGAATTGAGCGGGGTGGAGGCGGTGAGTTCGAGAGCGAGGCTGGGGACGCGGATAGTCCAGTGAACCGGATAACGAGCGCCGCTGGCGGGGCTGGTCCACGTGGCGCCGGGGACCAGAGTGAACTCCGAAGCGGTGAGATGGCGCGAGGCGCCGACCGCCGGGACAAAAGAGCCCGCTGAATACGGATCGGGAGATCCGTCGCGGCGACGCAGGCGGAACAGCATGAGGTCCTCGCCATTTCCGAGCTGAATGCTGAACCAGTCCCAGCCCATCTGTTCGGAAGAGATCTGGCTGGAGAAAAATTCATGGTCCATCCAGGCCAAGCCGGAGACTGAATAGGATTGGCCGGCGAGAGTGAGTTCGCCGGCGGCGACGAGGCGGGTGTAGGAGATGTAGTGCGAAGCGCGTCCGGGGCCGGGAGCTTTCTGGCTGACGCCGTCGACGCCGTTGATGACGGGAGGTTTTTCCGAGCGGAGTGTGAGGTGAAGGGAAAAATCGTCGGAGACGGCCTGGAGTTGCTGAGAGGGAGATTCGAAGCGAACCTCCCAATTTCCGTTCCAGATGCGGCGGGTGGCGAGGTCGGCGCCGGCGAGACCCGGCCCAGCCCGGTTCAAGCGTTCATCGTGGTAGAAGCGGCCGGCGTTGAGATCCGAAAGAGCGAGGTGCGCGAGCCAGACGTCATTGACGCGCCAATCGCCGGCGGGAGCGGAGGTGGGGTCACCGGGTTCCGGCCGTTCGCGATTCGCGCCCTTGGGGGGAGCTACGGGGCGAGCGACTCCCTGGCGAAAAAATGTGAGTTCGAAACCCAGACGCCGCCCCTCCGGAGTTTCCAGATTGCCGGTGTAATACCACCATTCGGTCTGGTAGCCGGGATGATTGAAATCGTCGCGCGGAAATTCGTAACGGTAGCCGGGAAGGGCCACTTCCCACGGATGGCCGACGGAGGAAAGAGCCGGCGCCGCAGCAGTGAGCAGAGAAAGCAGAAATGCACGGAGCCGCCGGCCCGGATGCGTTCGTCTTCCAGCGGGGAGGCGATGGGTGTTTCGCAGCATCTCGCGGATACAGCTACGATTGTGGCGAGGGAACACGGCGCGAGACCATTCTGGCAGGTGCGGCGGAAGTGTTGCTAGCATGATCTTGCCGCCGATGAGCCATCCAACTTTCCGCAATCGATCGCAGGCAACAGGCATCCCGGGAACCCGCCAGGAGTCAGCAGATGGCTAGCGAAGGATGGGGCGAGAGGCTGCGGCGCCTGCTGGCCCACCCGCTTACCGCCGGAATGGAAGTGGACGATCCGGCGACCACGGCGCGGCGCAAACAGATCATCTCGACGAAGCCCTTCCTCTGCGCGATTTATGATGAATGGTATCGGATGCTGGCCGCGGAAGTTCCAGAAGGAGAGGGGGAGGCGCTCGAACTGGGCTCCGGCGCGGGATACTGCGAGCGGTACATTCCCGGACTCATTACGTCGGAAGTGTTTGCCGTGCCCGAGGTGCGCCTGATTGCGGATGCGCGGCGGCTGCCGGTGCGCGCGGGATCGCTGCGGGCAATCTTATTCACCGACGTGTTGCACCATATGCCCGACGTACGCCAGTTCTTTGCCGAAGCGAGCCGGTGTCTGCGTCCCGGCGGAAAAATCCTGATGATCGAGCCGTGGGTGACTTCCTGGTCGCGATTCATCTACCGGAATCTGCACCACGAGAGGTTCTCGCCGGAAGCGCGAGATTGGCACTTTCCGGCTGACGGTCCACTTTCCGGGGCAAACGGGGCGCTTCCGTGGATGGTTTTTGTTCGGGACAGAGCCGAATTTGAAGCAGCATTTCCGCAACTGGCCATCGAGCGGATCCGGCCATTTCTTCCATTCCGGTACCTTGTTTCGGGCGGAGTGAGCATGCGCAGCCTGATGCCGGGATTCACGGAGCCATTCTGGGCGGGCGTGGAACGGGTGCTGGAGCCATGGATGCCGCGGCTGGCCATGTTCGCATTCGTCTCACTGCGGCGCGTATAACCTCACAGCGGCAGCCTGCTTATGCAGCGCGAATGATGATGCATATGGAACCGAAACGCATCGCGAGTCCGGGGGCAGCGCGAGATTGTTGCTAGCATTAGGACCGCCCGCCATGACTGCAGCCAGCACAACGGAGCCGGGAACGCCGCCCATGCCGAGCGAGCCGGCCGTAGGTTCCATCCCGGGGCGGGAAACCACATCGAGCGGCAGGAGCCCAGCCTCCGCCGAATGGAACGCCGCAACGTGGGCGGGGCTGGCCGCGTTCGTGGCTGTGTGGGCGTGGAAGTTTTCCTCCACATGGGCAGCGTGGGGGAACCTGACCATCGATTCGGGGCACGAGATGTACGTGCCGTGGATGCTGGCGCGCGGAAAGATGCTGTACCGCGACGTCTGGTTTCTATATGGACCCGGCGGGCCGTATTTCACGAGCTGGCTGTTCCGATTGTTCGGCGCGCGCCTGAATGTTCTGTACTGGGCGGGCTCGGTTTCGGCGCTGGGCTCCGCAATTTTTCTTTACCTGGTGGGAATCCGGCTGTCCGCGCGACTGGCCGGCTGGACGGCGGGAACGGTGATTCTGCTGGAAGCATTTCAGCCGTCGCTTTTCTGTTTCCCGCT
>DATKNR010000075.1:0-89535 GCA_035541255.1 Patescibacteria group bacterium
CATCGTGAACCTCAGCTCGCCTGTCTTCCTGTCGCGATCCACCACCACATGGGATCCCGGCAGAATCTTTCCTTCCAGGATCTGCATGGCCAGTGGATCCTGCACCAGCCGCTGGATGGCCCGCCGCAGCGGACGCGCCCCATACGCCGGATCGAATCCTTCGCGGAACACGGTTTCGCGCGCCGCGTCGGTCAGCTCCAGCGTGATGTGCCGGCTCTCCAGTTGCTTCGCCGCCTGCACCACCTGCATGTCCACGATGCGGCCCAGTTCCTCCTTGCCCAGCGGGTTGAAGAATACGATTTCGTCCACGCGGTTCAGGAACTCCGGCCGGAACGTGGCGCGCAGGGCGTCCATGGCCTCCGCGCGGGCGCGCGCCGGATCCGTGCCGCTCAGCTCGGCCAATGCGCTCGATCCCACGTTGCTGGTCATTACGATTACCGCGTTGCGGAAGTTCACCAGCCGCCCCTTGCCGTCGGTCAGCCGGCCGTCCTCCAGGATTTGCAGCAGCACGTTGAACACATCCGGATGCGCCTTCTCGATTTCATCCAGCAGCACCACGGCGTACGGCCGCCGGCGCACCTGCTCGGTCAGTTGCCCGCCCTCGTCGTAGCCCACGTATCCCGGAGGCGCGCCAATCAGCCGCGCCACGGAATGCTTCTCCATGTATTCGGACATGTCCAGTCGGACCATGGCGTGTTCGTCGTCGAACAGAAATTCCGCCAGTGCGCGCGCCAGCTCCGTCTTGCCCACTCCCGTCGGCCCCAGGAATAGGAACGAGCCGATGGGCCGCCGCGGGTCGGAAAGCCCCGCGCGGCTGCGGCGGATGGCGTTCGCCACTCGCGCCAGGGCATCGTCCTGGCCCACCACGCGCTCGCGCAGCCGCTCCTCCATCTTCACCAGTTTCTGCACTTCGCCCTCGAGCAAACGCCCGGCGGGAATGCCTGTCCACTTGCTCACCACGCGCGCGATGTCTTCCTCGTCCACCTCTTCCTTCAGCATGTGGCCGGATTTTTGCACGTCGGCCAGTTTCTTCTGCGCCGCAGCCAGTTCGCGTTCTTTGCCCGCGATCACGCCGTAGCGCAGTTCAGCCACCTTGGAGAGGTCGCCCTGCCGTTCGAAGCGCTGCTCCTCAGCTTTCGCCTGTTCGATTTCTTCCTTCAGCTTGCGGATTCCCAGGATGGCGTCCTTCTCCTGTTGCCAGCGCGCCTTCAGTCCCGAAGACTTTTCACGAAGCGCCGCCAGCTGGCCCTCGATCTCCTTCCGCCGCTCCTTGGAGTGTGCGTCTGTCTCCCGCAGCAGCGCCTGTCGCTCGATTTCCAGCTGGACGATTTCCCGTTCGATTTCATCGATCTCCACCGGAAGGGAATCGATCTGGATGCGCAGGCTTGCCGCGGCTTCGTCCACCAGGTCAATGGCTTTGTCCGGCAGGAAACGGTCCGAGATGTAGCGGTGCGATAGCGTGGCCGCCGCGACGATTGCGGCATCCTTGATGCGCACGCCGTGGTGCACTTCATAGCGGTCCTTCAGCCCGCGCAGGATGGCGATCGTATCCTCCACGGTCGGCTCGCCCACCAGCACCGGCTGGAACCGCCGCTCGAGCGCCGGGTCCTTCTCGATGTATTTCCGGTATTCGTTCAGAGTGGTCGCGCCAATCGCGCGCAGCTCGCCCCGCGCCAGCGCCGGCTTCAGCATGTTGGAGGCGTCCATGGCGCCTTCCGCCGCGCCCGCGCCCACCAGCGTGTGCAGCTCGTCGATGAACAGGATGATCTGTCCCGAAGCTTCGCTGATTTCCTTCAGCACCGCCTTCAGCCGGTCTTCAAACTCTCCGCGATACTTCGTTCCCGCCACCATCGAGGCCAGGTCCAGCGCCACGATGCGCTTCGGCTTCAGCACTTCCGGCACGTCGCCGGCCACCACGCGCTGCGCCAGGCCTTCCACGATGGCCGTCTTGCCTACGCCGGGCTCGCCGATCAGTACGGGATTGTTTTTCGTCCGCCGCGCCAGGATCTGCATCACCCGGCGAATCTCTTCATCGCGTCCGATTACGGGATCCAGTTGTCCGCGACGCGCTTGTTCGGTCAGGTCGCGCGCGTATTGCTTCAGCGCCTGGTAGGTGGACTCCGGTGCCGGAGAGGTCACCCGATGGCTTCCCCGCACGGCCACCAGCCCCTCGAGCAGCGCGTCGCGCGTGGCTCCATGCCTGGCCAACAGTTTCGCCGCGGCGTCCTTCCCGCCGGCCAGCGCCAGCAGCAGATGCTCGGTCGAAACGTACTCATCCTTGAATTGTCCCGCTTCGTCAAAGGCGCGCTTCAGAGTGTCGTTTGTCGCCGGGCTCAGATATTGCTGTGCCGCGCCGGAAACCTGCGTCAGCTTGGCCAGTTCCGCGTCAGCCTCCGCCAACAGCGCGTCCATGCGCACGCCCAGCTTGCCCAGCAGGGGTGGGACGACGCCTTCCTTCTGGGCCGCCAGCGCCGCCAGCACGTGCAGCGGTTCAATCTGCTGATTGCCGCGGGAAGCGGCCAGTTCCTGGGCCTCCGCCAGGGCCTCCTGTGCCTTGATGGTGAATTTGTCCATTCGAACCATGACTTGTCTTCCTTTTCCGGCCCTATGGCTATCGTAACTCCGGGTCATCCCAGACAAAAAGAGAGCCGGAGGCTTGCACCTCCGGCTCTCCCTGGGACCAAAGGTTTACTTCCCGTTGCTCACAGCGATCTTGATTTGCTTCGGCTTTGCTTCCTCGCGCTTCGGCAGCTTCACGGTCAGCACGCCGTTCTTGTACTCGGCCAGAATGGCCTCGAGCTTCACCGTGTTCGGCAGAGTGAACGTGCGGCTGAAGGTGCCATAGTACCGCTCCATCCGCAGCGCGTTCTCCTCCTTGTACTCCTTCTCGTACTTCCGCTCCCCACTGAGCGTCAGCGTGTTGTTCTCCACGCGGACGTCAATGTCCTTCTCGTTCATATCCGGCAGTTCGGCCTTCAAAACCAGCTCGTGCTCGGTCTCGAAGATGTCCACCGCGGGCGTCCACGCGGTCAACGAGGCCGGGCCACGCAGGCCGCGGAAGACGGGCTCCTCGAATAGACGCGAGACTTCGTCCTGGAACTTGGCCAGGGTGTTCACCGGGTCCCAACGAGTGATGGTGCTCATGGTGCAATCCTCCCAGAAAGATTTGCGTCTACCAACGCGACAAAATCATATTATCTGAGCGCAGTGTTGTCAAGTCTTTTCTTTGGCCGCCAATTCTAGTCTAACGCATTCAATATCAGGCACTTAAGATAGAACGTCTCCGGAACGGTGAGCAGCGCCGGATGGTCCCGGCTTTGCCCTCGCCGCTCCAGCACCCGGACCTGCCTCCTCACGTCCACAGCCGCCTCCCAGAGCAATTCGCCCATCCGGGCCTCGGACAGATGGTAAGAGCAGGAGCAGGTGATCAGCACTCCCCCTGGTCGAAGGAGCCTCAGGCTTCGCAGATTGATCTCCTTGTACCCCCGCGCGGCGGCCTCGAGCGCGGTGCGGCTCTTCGCGAATGCCGGAGGGTCCAGCACCACCGTGTCGAACTTCCTTCCCGCCTGGTCGTATTCCTTCAGGATGTCGAACACATTTCCTTCCCGGAATCCGACGTTCGACACTCCGTTGAGCTCTGCATTGGCGCGCGCGGCGGCCAGCGCCTCGCCGGAACTGTCCACGCATTCGACGCTCGCCGCGGCGCCCGCCATGTTCAGAGCAAAGCCGCCCTGGTAGCTGAAGCAGTCCAATGCTTCGCCAAACGCGTACTGCGCCGCCGCCCGGTAATTTTCCCTTTGATCCAGAAACGCGCCGGTTTTTTGGCCGCCTCCCAGATCCAGGCGGAAGCGCACGCCATTCATCACCGCGTCCACGGCGTCGGGAACCTCGCCATAAAGAACCGACACAATTTGCGGCAGGCCCTCCAGCGCGCGCGCCTTGGGCTCATTGCGTTCCAGGATTCCGCGGGGCGCAAACTGCTCCACGAGAATTTCCACTAGCTCCTGCTTTCGTTTCTCCGTCCCCTGGCTGAGAGTCTGGATCACCAGATAGCCGCCATACCGATCCACAATCAGCGACGGCAACAGGTCCGCCTCGCCGTGCACCACGCGCCAGCATTCCGTGTCCGCCACCACCTTGCCGCGGAATGCGGCGGCCGCCCGGATTTTGCGAGCGAGGAAATCGCGGTCGACCGGCTCATCGCGTACGGTGAGGAACCGTAGCGCGATCTGCGACCGGTCGCTCCAGAACGCGCGGCCGATCAGCCGTCCTCGCGCGTCGGTTACGCGCACCACATCACCCGCCTCAGCCTTCGCGCTCCGCACATCGCTCCGGTAAATCCACAGATGTCCTCCAGCGATGCGGTCGGCGCCGCGTGCCGTCACTACGGCGCTCGGTTCGCTCATGGGCTTTCTTCTCCTTGGCGGGCGCGCGTCCCTGCGCTCCGGTAGAATGGCGCAGCCGCCCGCTTCCTCGAATGGCGCGCGCAGGCGGCATACGATAGCTCAGGACGATTGCCGGAAGCCAACCGCCCCATGCAGCTAGCCGACTTCGACTACGATCTTCCCGCCGACCGCATCGCGCAGCATCCGCTCGGCGAGCGGGACGCCTCGCGGCTGCTGCTCGTCGATCGCCGCGGGCATTCCTGGGAAGACCACGTATTCCGTGAACTCCCGGACCTCCTCCGTGGCGACGAGCTTCTGGTGGTAAATGACGCGCGTGTCCTTCCCGCGCGCCTGTATGGGCGCCGTCGCGGCGTCCGCGCCCAGCCTCCGCCCCGCAGGCGCCGCGGTTATCTCTCCGCCGAGATCGAAGTGCTGCTCACCCGCCAGGTCGAGCCGGGCGTGTGGGACGCGCTCGTGCGTCCCGGCAGGAAAATAGGGATTGGCGAGCACATCGTTTTCGAGCCGCCGCCTGACCCGGACGCGGTCGCCGGCTCGGAGACCGCATCGTCAGGTCCGGTGCTCGAGGCGGAGGTCGTCTCGCGCGGCACGTACGGTGCGCGGCGGCTTCGTTTCCGCGGTCCGGAGGCGCTGGAATCCTCGCTCCAGCGCCTGGGCCACATGCCGCTTCCGCCCTATATCGCGCGGCCCGACGATTTGGAAGACCGCTCGCGCTATCAGACGATTTTCGCCCGGCAGCCGGGAGCCGTGGCGGCCCCAACGGCGGGACTGCATTTCACGCCCGCGGTGATGGAGCGGCTGCGCGCCCGGGGCGTCGAGGTGTGCGCGCTCACGCTCTACGTTGGGCCGGGCACGTTTCAGCCGGTGCGCACGGAAGAGGTCGAGCGGCACGCCATGCAGCCGGAAGCCTATGAAATCCCCGCCGCCACGGCTGCCGCCATCAACCGCGCGCGGTCCAGCGGCCGGCCCATCCTTGCCGTCGGCACCACCGTGGTCCGGACGCTGGAATCCGCGGCACTCGTTTCCGCGCCGGATGCCGCCGGCCGCTGCGTCGTTCCCGCAGGCCCGGGAGAAGCCAACGTCTACCTCTACCCCGGGGCGGAATTTCGAGTGGTGGACCAACTGCTGACGAATTTCCATCTGCCCAAATCCACCCTGCTGCTCCTGGTGAGCGCGTTCGCAGGCCGCGAATTCATCCTCAGCGCCTACCGTCATGCCGTCGAAGCGGGCTACCGCTTTTACAGTTACGGCGATTGCATGCTGATTCGCTAGCGGAATCCCTTCTGGACGCGCCACGCGGTCCCGCTATACGTCGCGGGGAGCCGGGTTTATAATCCCCGAACCTGCCGGGCCAATGGCCGGTGCTCATGCGCTATCTGATTCTCAGCGATATCCATTCCAATATCACCGCGCTCGAAGCCGGGCTGGCGGCTGCGGAGGGGCGCTGGGACAAGGCCGTGTGTCTGGGCGACCTTGTCGGGTATGGTCCCGATCCAAATGAAGTGGTGGACCGCATCCGCGCCCTGGAAGCCACGACCATCCGCGGCAATCACGACCGCGTGTGCTGCGGCCTCACCGAGGCCGAGGATTTCAATCCCGTGGCCCGCGGCGCCGTCAACTGGACGCGCCAGCAGCTCCGCCCCGAAAATCAGCAATTTCTCGAATCGCTTCCTTCCGGCCCGGTCACGCTGAACGGCATGGTGTTGATTCACGGTGCGGTGCGCGACGAAGACGAATACGTCATCGCCCCCGGCCAGGCGCTCGCCTCGCTGCTCGAGGCGTCTTCCGACCTGAGCTTTTTCGGCCATACGCATCTCCAGGGCGGTTTTTCGTTTCACGATAACCAGCTTGCCGTGATCCATCCCAAGTACGGCGCCCAGGCCGGATTCTGGCCGCTTCATGTCGAGCCAGGCACGCGCTACCTGTTGAACCCGGGCTCGGTAGGCCAGCCGCGCGACGGAGATTCGCGCGCCGGGTTCATCATCGCGGACATTGATCATCAGGTGATCGAATACTGGCGCGTGCCCTACGAGATTCGATTGGTCCAGCAGCGCATGTTCCGCGCGGGGCTGCACGAATCACTCATCCTGCGGCTGGCCCTGGGCCGCTAAGCGCCGCGCCGCCGAGCACGCACATGAATCTTCCCGCCGCCGAGAATTCCGCCTCCAACCGGTTCTATCTCGCGCTGGCACTGGGCGCCGCGGTCGTTCTCCTGCTCATCGGCGCGGCCATCCTCTTCAATCGCGGCTCCGGCAGCACACAGTCCGCCGGTCAGCCCGCGCCGCTTCCCTTCGGCCCCGCGGAACAGGCCTACGCCGCGCAGATTCATTTCTCGGGCCTGCAGCTCAGCCAGGCCGATAACCTGCTGAACCAGCAGTTCACTTACGTCGTCGGCACGGTGTCCAATTCCGGCGATCGTACCGTACGCGCCATCGAGGCCACCGTGGAATTTCACGACCTGGTGAACCAGGTGGTGCTGCGAGACACGGTGCGCATCTTCGCGCCGGGCGCGCCTCCGCTGGCTCCCGGCCATGAACGCGACTTCCAGCTCACCTTCGAGCACGTCTCCGCCCAGTGGAACCGGCAACCGCCCTCCATCCGCATCACGGGCCTCGCACTCCAGTGACCCACGTGAAATCGCCTGACGCCGCTTCGCTCCCTTCCGCAGAGGAACTCTCCCGCTCGCTGGCCGCGCTCCGCGAGCGCGGCCAGGTGGAGGTCCGCGAAGACGGCGAACTCATGGCCGGCCTGGTGGATCCGCAGTGCGAATTCCGCGAGCAGGCCGGCCGCCTGCTCATCAATCTCTGGTCCGGCGACGCCACGCTCGTCCGCCGCATCGAAGCCGTTCTCGCCCGCACAGACGGCCGCATCGAGTTGGCCGTGCAGAAATTCGGCCGCGCCCGCCCCGGGCGGCTCGAGCTGCGCTCCCGCGACGTCCCGCTCGCTCCCGGCCGCATCACTCGCGCGCAGTTCCGCTCCCGTTTCCGCGAGCTGCTCGCCGGACGTTTTCCCGACGAGGATGTGCTTTCGCTCACCACATCGCCGGACCTGAAGCGATCGCTTTCCGGCAACTACGCGCGCGGAATCCAGGTGCGTGGCAGCCAGGCGTACGCGATCGTCGGCGTGCCGCCGTCTGAGACCGCAGCGTCTACCGACGCGGCGCTGGCGTGCGCGCTGCTCTGGCTGGATCACACGCGCGAGCAAAATCCCAAGAAGCGCATCGCCGGCGTTCGGCTGTTTCTCCCGGAAGGCCGCAGCCAAGTCACCGCACATCGTTTGCGCGCCCTCTCCCGTGATCTTCCGCTCGAACTTTACGAATTCGACTGGGCTCACGCGCGGATTCAGCAGATTGACCAGCGCGATTCCGGCAATCTCGATTCCCGGCTCGTTCCGCGCCGCGAGGTGGAACGCCTCCAGGCGGAAGCCGCGCGCGCAGGTGATCTCTGCGGCCTTGGCGGAAGCCAGCCGTCCCCCGCCGGACTCGATGCCGTGGTGGTTCCCGGTACGCGCGCGGTTTCCTGGCGCTTCCGTGGTCTCGAGTTCGCGCGCTACGAGGGCGGTTTGGTGCGCGCTGTGGACGACTCCGGAAACCTGGTTCCCGCCGGAGCGAATCCTGCTTCCGTTTCCACGCGCCTCGAGCAACTACAGCAGTTCCGCCGGCCCGACCCGCCAGACTCGCGCCATCCACTCTTCCGAGCGCAGGCGGAGCGCTGGCTGGAAAGCCTCATCCTCGAAGATCCCGCCCGCATCGAGCCTCGGATCGATCCACGATTCGTGTATTCGCAGGTGCCCGCCTTTTCGTTCACCGATCGCGCTGTCCTCGACCTGCTTGGCGCCACACGCGACGGCCGCCTTGTGGTTCTCGAGCTGAAAGTGGACGAAGACCTTCAGCTCCTTCCCCAGGCGCTCGATTACTGGCTCCGCGTCCGCTGGCACCGCGAGCAGGGTGACCTGGAAGGGCTGGGCTATTTTCCGGGATTGCCCCTCGCGGACCGTCCCCCGCTGCTCTATCTCGTCGCTCCCGGTCTACGGTTCCATCCCGCCACGGAAACGCTGCTGCGCTTCGTCTCGAAAGAAGTGGAAGTTGTTCGTGTAGGCCTGAACGAGGACTGGCGCAGAGGCGTCCGCGTCCTGTTCCGTCAGGAGCGGAAGTAACGCTGTCCGCGCGGGCCTATTTTGCCTGGAGCGTCATCCCATCCTGGGGAGCAGGCAGTCTGCACGAGCCCGCGCTCACGCATCGGGGGAAGCGTCCGTCGGCGATTTTGCATGCTGGCGCCGGCAGAGGGCGCGAAACTTCGCATCGCCCGAAAAATGTGGGCAGAAAAAAAGAAGCAGCCTTGGCGGAGCCAACGCTGCTTCCCGGGGTGGTCTTGGGTGGTACTTGTTATTAGGATGCACGAAATCGGAAAGAGTTGCCAGCGGTTTCCAACTTTTCCGCAGCCCGCAATCCCTCAGTAAAAGAGGTACTTGCGCCACTTCTCGTCGTGGCGGCCCATCAGCCGCATCAGTTGCCGCGACGTGTGCAGCGTGAACGGCCGTGGCCGCCGCTCAAGGTGAATTCCCGCCTCTTCCGGCGTGCGGTCGCCCTTCCGGTTGTTGCACTGGTAGCAGCAGGCCACCAGGTTTTCCCACGACGTTGGTCCGCCCCGCGAACGCGGCATCACGTGGTCCAGCGTCAGGTCCGAGGAGGAAAACTGCTTCCCGCAGAACTGGCAGGTGTACCGGTCGCGCAGCAGAATGTTTTTCCGCGAGAGCGCCCGCGTCTGCTGGGGAATATGCCGGTAGCTCAGCAGCCGGATGACGGACGGCACCGGCACCGCCTCGCGTGCCGAATGCACGCGCGCCGGCCCGGTCTCTTCCATCTGCGCCACGCCCTTCAGCATCAGGACGAGCGCGCGCCGCACCGCCGTCACATGAATCGGCTCGTACGTTGAGTTGAGCACCAGTACGGGTTCTTGGAGTACGGAACGCCTGTGAGGTACCGGATCCTGCGGCGCCGGTGTGGCCGTCCCCTGCGAACGCAGCCGCGCACGGGACTCTCCGCTGCCTTCCGGCAGGCGGGGTAGCGGCTTGTAGCGGTACGGCCTCATAACTTGTCAGATGCGCGTCGAGGGCCGGACGGCATCCCGCCACCCTCGCGTGACTCACCCCCCGTCAGGGTGGCGAGCCCGCCCACGCATCCACCACCCGCGCGACCGTCAGTGCCGTCACATGCGCGGCCCCCGAGCTGCGAAGCGCTTTCGCGCACGCATCAAGCGTCGCACCGGTGGTAAACACATCATCTACCAGTAACACCCGCCGGTTGTCAAATTGTGAGCTGGTTACAGCCGCGTACGCGCCACGCGCCGCCTGCCACCGTTCGTGGCGCGAGAGCCGCAGTTTCGGCGGCCGGGGCTTTCGGCGCTCCAGCGCCTTCGCCTCCAACGGCAGGCTCAGGCGTTTCGCCACCTCGCGCGCCAGCAATTCGGCCTGATTGAACCCGCGCTCGCGCTGCCGCTCCGGATGCAAGGGCACCGGAACCACCACGTGCGCCGCCGCAACCCGGGAGTCGCTGCGCGCCACCTCCGCCAGCCGCTTCCCCAGCCACACCGCCAGCGGGTGAATCGCCTCATGCTTCAGCAGGATTACCGCCCGGAGCAAGGCGTCATCGTACGCCGCATAACTTCGCGCCAGGTCAAACGAATACACCTTCCGCCGGCAGAGAGCGCATACCGGCCCCTCCGCCCCCACGTGTGCCCCGGCCACCATCGGGCGCCCGCAGATGCCGCAAATCGGAGCTGCGATCACCCGGAACGAGCCGAGGCATGCCGCGCAGATGGGAAGACGGCTCGGTTCTTCGAGCGCCCTGTGGCACACCCGGCACTCGTCCGGAAAGCACAGGGCCACCAGCCCCCCTGCGGCTTCGCGGAACATCTCCCGCGCGGCCCTTCCCATCCGCGTCATCCAATTCGCAGTCATGCCCGCATTCCTGAGAGGAAAGCGGCGGTATGTTACACAGAAGGCAGCTAATCAGAAAGGATTAGGATTTATGCGGCAATCCGAGAGTGCCCGAAAAACAAAAACGGGGCGGATGATTCCGCCCCATCTCCGTTTCTTGATTCTTAAACTTCGTTTGTGCGGCGTCTACAGCATGCCTTTTTCCTGCTTTTCCTGGCAGGCCAGGCAATGCTTGGTCCAGGGCACGGCATCCAGCCGCTTCACCTGGATCTCATTCTCGCAACTGGCGCACAGGCCGTAGGAACCGTCCTTGATGCGCGCCAGCGCGGAGTCAATCAGTTGCAGGGTGGTGCGGTCCGTATCCGTCTGGCCAAAGAGGAACTCCTTGGTATAGGAGTTGGCGGCCTTGTCGGCCAGGTCAACGGTCGTATCCTCATCCGCCTGCCGGCCGGCTTCTTCCGTCCGGGCGATCGACTTCATCAGCTCGTCGCGCCGCGACTGGAGCTTCTTCTTGTAGAATTCAACGCGTTTCTTTTCCATCGGCAGCCCTACTAGCGGCGAAAACGTCGCCTGCAAAAACCCGTAGTTTACCGTCACGGCTCAAGGCTGTCAAATCTGCCGTCCGGCAGCCCGAAGCACATCCCGGTTGGATGCCGCCGCGCGCGATGAGGTACATCCAGTTTGGTGGCGGTCCGCACATTTCGTGGAAGCGCATTCCCGGCGCTTCCGGTACCGCGTGAACGAGTTGACCCGAGGCCTGGCCCGCAATAAATTTGGGGTCGCCATGACACGCGTTCACCGTTCTCCGTCACTGTTGTTGTTTCTTGCGGCTCTCTTCAGTTTAGGAGCAGCCGCGCTGCGTCCCCGGGCAACCGCGTCCCCGCTTCCGGGACCCCTGCCACAGGCCGAGCCCTCGAAGCAGCCCGTCCCGGCTGCCGCCGTCATCGAACCGGAGGAACTCGCGCACATTCTCGGCTCACGCGAGGCCGAAAAGCCTCTCGTCCTCCAGGTCGGCTTCCGCTTCCTGTACCGGGAAGCGCACATCCCCGGCGCGGAGTATGCCGGCCCGGCATCGAAGGAGGAGGGACTGAAATTGCTGCGCGAGCGGCTGGCCGGCATCGCTCACGGCAAATTCATCGTGTTGTACTGCGGCTGCTGCCCCTGGATCAAGTGCCCCAACGTGAAGCCGGCCTACGACCTGCTCCGCAGTATGGGCTTCACGCACGTCCGCGTGCTCCGCATCGATGAAAATTTCGGCGCCAACTGGGTCTCCAAGGGTTATCCGGCCGCAAAGGGTGAATAACGGCCGGCGCGGCGGAAAACCCGGCGGTTGCGGGCCGCGCTTCCGGGCTGTTAGACTGGCTGTTCTTGTCCGCATCATCGCGCGATGCAGTGGGGCGCGTGTTGCAGTTTTCCTCTCGGCACGGCCACGAACTCTGGGGTAGGGGAGGCGCAGTTTGGCCAAATACGACCTGGCAATCATCGGCAGCGGTCCCGGCGGTTATGTGGCCGCCATCCGGGCCGGCCAGCTTGGACTAAAAACCGTGGTCGTCGAGAAGGACGCTCCTCTCGGCGGCACCTGCCTGCTGATCGGCTGCATCCCCACCAAAGTCCTGCTGCACCACGCGGAAATCTACGAGCACTTCAAGCGCGCCGGGGAATTCGGTTTCGAGACGAAGGATGTGAGGGTCAACTGGCCCGCCATCATCGCCCGCAAAGACAAAATCGTCCTGAAACATTCGAAAGGCATCGAGTTCCTGTTCAAGAAGAACAAAGTGGAGCGCCTGCAGGGATTCGGCCGCCTGGCTGGTCCCGGCCGTGTGTCCGTGGAGAAGGACGGAAAGACCACCGAAATCGAGGCCGCCAACATCTTGCTTGCCACGGGCAGCGACGCTCGCTCCCTGCCCGGCGTGGAAATCGACGGCAAAGTGGTTCTCACCAACCGCGAGATTCTTTCACTTCCGGCCATTCCGAAATCCATGGTGGTCGTCGGCTCGGGGGCCGTGGGCTCCGAATTCGCCTCGGTCTTCAATTCCTTCGGCACTCAGATCACTTTGCTCGAAATGCTCCCGCGCATCGTGCCGCTCGAGGATGAGGAGATTTCGGCTGAGCTGGCCAAGGCGTTCAAGAAAAAAGGCATCCAGATCGAAACCGGCGCGAAGGTTGCGGACGTGAAGAAAGACGCCAAGGGCGCCACCGTCACCTACACGGACAAGGACGGAAAATCGCAATCCGTCTCCGCCGAAAAAATTCTCATGGCCGTCGGCCGCCGCCCCGTGACCGAAGGCATCAACCTGGAAAAGACGCGCGCGCGCCTCGAACGCGGTTTTCTCCACGTCGGCCCGCACCAGGAGACGGACGAGCCGGGCCTCTACGCCATTGGCGACATCGTCGCCGGAATGCCGCAACTCGCGCATGCCGCCTCGATGGAAGGCATCGTCGCCGTGACCCATATGGCCGGCAAACCCACCCAGCCGGTGAATCGCGCCCGCATTCCCAATTGCACCTACTGCGAGCCGCAAATCGGATCCGTCGGGCTGAACGAGCGGGCCGCGCGCGACGCCGGCCACGCCGTCAAGGTGGGAAAGTTCCCCTTCCTCGGCAACAGCAAGGCCACCATCCTCGGCGCCCACGAAGGCTTCGTCAAAGTGGTGGCCGACGAGAAATACGGCGAGATTCTCGGCGTGCACATCATCGGCCCGCTGGCCACGGAAGTGATCGCCGAAGCGGTCACCGCGCTCCAGCTCGAAGCCACCGTGGACGACATGATGACCATGATTCACGCGCATCCCACTGTGTGGGAGGCGCTCGCCGACGGTTTCAACGCCGTGAAAGGTATGACCATCAATGCCTGAGAGCGCCACGCGCCACGGCTCCGCCAAGCCTGCATGGCTCGTCGACCTGGGCCTGATTCTTTATGCCCAGTCCCTCGAATTGCAATATCGTGTTGCCGCCGCGAGAAAAGCGGGAGCCCTCCCGGACGTCCTGCTTCTCTGCCAGCATCCGCACGTCATCACGCAGGGACGCAACGGCCGGCGCGAGCATCTGCTCGGCTCCGAACACGTTCTGCGGCAGATGGGCGTCGAGTTTTTCGACACCCGCCGCGGCGGCGACGTCACCTATCACGGCCCGGGCCAGCTCGTCGCCTATCCCATCTTCGATCTCACCGGCCACCGCCGCGATCTTGTCTGGTTCGTCCGCAGGCTGGAAGACTCCATGATCGGCGCTTCCGTCGAAATGGGCGTGCCGCGTGAGTCCCTGCTGCCGAACTGGGAAGGGAAGACGGGCGTGTGGGTGCGCCGTCCCGATCTTCCCGCGGGATTTCCGCCGGGAAAACTCGGCGCCATCGGCGTTCACGTGAGCCGCTGGGTTACTTCGCACGGGCTGGCGTGGAACGTCAGCACGGACCTGCGTTATTTCGATTTGATCGTGCCCTGCGGAATCGCCGGCTGCCGCGCAACATCTCTCGAGCTGTTGCTGGGCCGGGCCGTGGACTTCCGCGCCGCCTCGCAATCCCTGGCGCGGCAGATGGCGGAAATTTTTGGCGTCACGTTCGAAGAAGTTGCCGCCGCGGATTTCTCCGCGCGGCTCGAGGAATGCGAGAAGGAGTTGGCCAGCGCCCCGGTGCTGTCGCAGGCATAGGACGCCGGCCTATTTCACGAGGACCAGGTGACCCAGGCGAACACAACCGTTACCCCCGAACAGCAGCTCGATCTCTACCGCTTCATGCTGCTCGACCGCATCGTGGAAGACACGATGACCAAGCTCTTCCGCCAGAACAAAATCGTCGGCGGCCTCTATTCTTCTCTCGGCCAGGAAGCCATCTCCGTCGGCACCACCTACGCGCTTGAAAAGCGCGACTGGATCGCCCCCATGATCCGCAATATCGGCGGCCTGCTGGTCAAGGGCGTGCGCCCGCGCGACATTTTCACGCAGCACATGGCGCGCTTCACCTCGCCCACGCAGGGCAAGGACGGCACCAGCCATTTCGGCGACCTGAAAAACCTCCACATCGTTTCGCCCATCTCCATGCTGGGCGATCTGATCCCTGTAATGACCGGCGTGGCCATGGCCGGCCGCTACCTCGGGCAGAACATCGTGGCGCTCACCTGGATTGGCGACGGCGGCACTTCCACCGGCGCATTCCACGAAGGTCTGAACCTCGCCGCGCAGCAGCGCGCCTCGCTTGTGCTGGTCATTGAGAACAATCAGTGGGCATACTCCACGCCCGTCGGACGCCAGGTTCCCATCAAGCATCTGGCCGACCGCGCCAAGGCTTACGGAGTCCGCGCGTTCATCACCGACGGCAACGACGTCGAAGCCGTATTCAGCACCGCCCGCGAGGCCGTGCGCCTTTGCCGTGCCGGCGAGGGCCCCATCGTCATCGAAGCCAAGACCATGCGCATGCGCGGCCACGCACAGCACGACGCCGCCGAATACGTCCCCAAGGGCATGTTCGACCATTGGAAGCGCCGCGACCCCATCGAAACCTACGAGCGCAAGCTCGCCGATGCCGGAGTGCTCACGGAAAAGAAAAAGAGGCAAATTTTCGAAGGCATCAACGCCGTTATCGAAGAAGACCGCGCATTCGCCGAAAATTCTCCGTTCCCTCAGCCCGAACTGGCCGAGGGCCCCATCTATCACGAGGGCCCGCTGCCCATCGAGCCGCTTTGGAATCGCCCCGTGGCGGAGGTCACTCCACCGCGCTCCTCGGTGAAGGCCGAATGGCGCGTCAGCGGCAACGGCGATTTCCAGATGGACGCCATTGAAGGTGTGCACAACGAGCAAGACCAAGGCTCATCCCGCCTGGGTGCGGCCGTGCCCCAGCCGTCTCCGGCTGGAAATTCGGGCCGAAGCGGCTCGAAGGGCAACGGCGCGGGCCGTTCCCCCTCGAAGCGCGTCACCAAGCCCGCCCGGGGGAGAAAATAGCCATGCCCCAGGTCACACTGCTCGAAGCCGTTCGCCAGGCCCTCTTCGAAGAAATGGAGCGCGACCCCGCCGTGGTCTGCATCGGCGAAGATATCGGTGTCTACGGCGGCGCGTTCAAAGTGACGGCCGGACTGCTCGAGCGCTTCGGCTGGGAACGCGTGATCGACACGCCCATCAGCGAGACCGCCATCATCGGCGCGGCTTGCGGCATGAGCTATCTGGGCCTGCGCCCGGTGTGCGAGCTTCAGTTCGTCGATTTCATCGCCTGCTGCTTCAACCAGCTCACGAATTTCGTCGCCAAATCCTTCTACCTGTGGGGCGCGCCCGTGCCCATGGTGGTGCGCGCGCCTTCCGGTGGCGGCGTGCATGGCGGCCCCTTCCATTCCCAAAACCCGGAAATGTATTTCGCCCACACACCCGGCCTGAAAGTCGTCTATCCCTCCACCCCCTACGACGCCAAGGGCCTGATGAAGTCCGCCATCCGCGACAACAATCCCGTCCTGTTCTTCGAGCACAAGGCCCTGTACCGCCGCATCAAGGACGACATTCCCGAGGGTGACTATTCCGTGCCGCTCGGCAAAGCCGCCGTGCGCCGCGAAGGGCGCCACCTGACCATCGCCACCTACGCGGCCATGACGCACGCTTCGATGGAGGCCGCCGCGGAACTGGCCAAGGAAGGCATCGAGGCCGAGGTGCTGGATCTTCGCACCATCCAGCCGCTGGATACGGACGCCATCCTCAACTCGGTGAAGAAGACCAATCGCCTGCTCATCGTGCATGAGGACACGCGCTTCGGCGGCGTCGCCGGCGAAATATCCGCCGTCGTTTTTGAGAAAGCCTTCGACGATCTGGACGCCCCTGTGCGCCGCGTCACCGCGCTCGATACTCCGGTGCCGTATTCTCCTCCGCTCGAAGAGCGCTTTTTGCCGCAGATGCACGACATTGTGAATGCCGCGCGCGATCTCGCGCGCTACTAGGAGTTATCTCGACGCTCATGGAAATGAGCCCATGGCCGGGAAGGGAAGGGCGGGGTTTTAAGCCCGCCGCAGCCGGAGAAGAGTTTTCAGGGGCTTCAGCCCCCGAAACCAATTCTGTGAGGTGAGCGCCATGTCTACAGACGTAATCATGCCCCAGATGGGCGAATCTATTTTCGAAGGCACCATTACCAAGTGGCTGAAGAAGCCCGGTGAGCGCGTCGAGCGCGACGAGCCGCTCTTCGAAATCTCCACCGACAAAGTGGACGCGGAAATCCCCGCGCCCGCCGCCGGCGTGCTGAAAGAAATCAAGATCGGCGAAGGGCAGACCGTGCCCATCCAGACCGTCGTCGCCGTGATTGATGGCGAAGGCGGTGCTGCCGCTGCCGCTCCGAGCCCCGCGCCTGCCGCCGCGAAGCCCGCGGCTGCTCCGCCTCCTGCCGCTCCGCCACCACCCCCTCCGCCTGCTGTCGAGGCGCCCTTGCACTTTGAGCCTTCCGCGCGGCCCTCGGCACCACCGGCGCCTCCCGCTGCCGCTCCGCCACCGCTGGCCCCCGTTCGCGGCGAGGACGAAAAAATCCGCAGCTCCCCGCTCGTCCGCCGTATGGCGCGCGAGCACGGCATCGACCTCTCGCAGGTGGCCGGCACCGGCGCCGGCGGACGCATCAGCAAGCGCGACATCGAGGCTGCCATCGAACACGGCGGCGCAGCCCCGGCCGCCCCTTCTGCGGCTCCCCGGCCTGCGGCGCCTGCGGCCGCGCCGGCTCCTCCTCCGCCCGCATCCGGCTCGCTCTTCCGTCCCGGTCTCGAACTCGCCGTGCCGCGCGAGCGCATCTATTTCGGCCGCTACGAAGTCCAGCCTATGAGCACCATGCGGCAGAAAATCGCCGAGCACATGCTGGCCTCGAAGCACGTCTCGCCTCACGTTTATTCCATTGAGGAAGCCGACGTCAGCGGCATCGTGGCGCTTCGCAACAAGGTGAAGGGCGAATTCGAGCGCAAATACGAGCTGAAGCTCAGCTACATGCCGTTCTTCGTGCGCGCCGCCATCGAGGGACTACGCGCCTATCCCACCATGAACGCTTCGCTCGACGGCACCAACGTCGTCCTCCACAAGGAGTGCAATATTGGCATGGCCGTCGCGCTCGACTGGGGCCTGATCGTCCCCGTCATCAAGAACGCCGAGGAGAAAAATTTCCTCGGCCTCCAGCGCGCCATCAACGACCTCGCCGAACGCGCCCGCACAAAAAAGCTCAAGCCCGAGGAAGTCGCCGAGAGCACCTTCTCCATCACCAATCCCGGCGTCTTCGGCGGGCTGATGGGCCTGCCGGTCATCAATCAGCCCAATGTCGGCATCCTCGGCCTCGGCGCCGTCCAAAAGCGCGCCGTGGTCGTCGACGACGCCATCGCCATCCGGTCCATGGTTTACCTCACGCTCAGCTACGACCACCGCGTGGTCGATGGCGCCATCGCTCACCAGTTCCTGCACAAGGTCAAGACCATGCTGGAGAAGTGGACGGAAAATATTCTGTAGCCGATCTCTTGCGCCTGGTGATCGGGGGGAGTCGTGCTGGCCGGTATTCGGCCAGGCGACGGTCCTGCTGCCTCCATCTCCCCTCCCGGCGGCCCACCACCCTCTGGACACCAGGGGCAATCTGGTCTAGTCTCCCCCGGAATCCTGCGGCAACCCCGGCGGAGTGTGCCTTGCACAGGTCGGCTTGGGTTGCGGGGGCATGAGTGCGAAGGGGTGGAGGAGGCCCTTAAGGCCATCTACTTTTCCGTTTCTTCCGTACTCTGGTTGGGCCGGCGTCAGTCCTGGTACTAGCCCAGTGGGGTGCCAGGTGATCCGGAAAAAAACTCATCAAGCGAGGGCAAACGAAATGACGAAACACATGAAGAAGCTGGTTGCAGGCGCTGCGTTCGCGGGACTGGTCGCCGGCACGGCTGCGAGCGCCGTGGCTGCGTCCAAGTCGCTCATGGGCCAGGACAACCAGGACACCAAGAGCAGCAAGAAGAAGACCGAGAAGCATGCCTGTAAGGGCAAGAACTCCTGCAAGGGCAATGGCGGCTGCAAGAGTGGTGACAACGGCTGCAAGGGCAAGAACTCCTGCAAGGGCAAGGGCGGCTGCGCGACCGACGGCTCCAAACCGCACGGCGCGTAATCGTATTTTCCCGCTTCTGCAACGGATTGCGGCGGGGCCAGGGCGCTCGTTCTGGTCCCGCCGGTCTGTCTTCACCGATTAAAGGATTGGTATGCCCGCGAACCGCTTTAACGGCTTTACCGACTACGGCATCGGAATTGGACTGCGCATACCGCATTATGACCACATCCTGACCAGGAAGCCGGTAGTCGACTGGTTTGAAATCATCTCTGAAAATTTTATGGTGGATGCGGGACGCCCGCTTCGCGTGCTCGACCAGATCCTGGATCAATACCGCGTCGTGCAGCATGGCGTGTCCATGTATTTCGGCTCGGCCGAGCCGCTCTCGCGCGAACACTTGCGCCGGCTGAAGGCCCTCGTCAAGCGCACCAAAACGCCCTGGCTTTCCGACCATCTCTGCTGGGGCAGCGTGGACGGTACCTACACGCACGACCTGCTGCCCATGCCCTATACGTTTGAAGCCGCGAAACTCACCGCGCGAAAGGTCCGCGAAGTCCAGGACTACGTGGAAGTGCCCGTCTGCGTCGAAAATGTTTCCAGCTATGCCGAATATCACGTCTCGGAAATGACCGAGTGGGAGTTCCTCACCGAAGTGGCGGAGCGGGCCGATTGCGGCATCCTGCTGGACGTGAACAACATCTACGTTTCGTCCTTCAATCACCGCTTCAATCCCATGGACTATGTGGAAAACGTTCCGCACCACCGCGTGGCGCAGATCCACATCGCCGGCCACTCGAAATACCGCAAATACATCCTGGACACGCATGATCATCCCGTCATTGATCCGGTGTGGAAGCTCTACGAGACCGCCATCCGCCGTTGCGGGCCCACCGCCACGCTTCTCGAATGGGACGACCACATTCCGTCGTTCGACGACGTGCACGCCGAAGCGCTGAAGGCCAACCGCTTTCTCCGCGCCGTCGCCGGCTCGCGCCCTGCCGCCGGAGTCCCCGCTCCCTCCGCGGAGCGGCAGACCATCCTGCCGTGAACCTCGCCCTGATTCAGCGCAAGATGGCGCGCGCCGTTATGGCGCCTTTGGCTCCGGGCTACCGCATGCGGCAGCAGGCCCCGGGCGGCGGCTCCATGCGCCGCTATGCCGGGTCGTTCATCAAACCGAATGACCGGCTCACCTCCTTCGAGCGTCTCGAGATTTACAACCGCCAGTACTGGTTCCGCGTACTCACCTGTCTGGCCGATGATTTTCCCGGCCTCAGGGCGCTGCTCGGCGAAAAGCGCTTCGACCGGCTCTCAGAGGCCTATCTGGCTGAGTGCCCCTCCCGTTCGTTCACCCTGCGCAATCTCGGCTCGCGGCTGCCCGGCTGGATCGAAAAGCATCCGCGCTTCGTTCGGCCCCACGCGCGCGCGGCTTTGGACATGGCTCGCCTGGAATGGGCGCAAGTGGTGGCTTTCGATGGGCCGCGCGACACCCCGCTCCAGCCTCAGGACCTGGCGGAGGCATTCGACCCGCGCATGAGGCTGCGCCTCCAGCCCTACATCACCCTCCTCGTCCTCCAATATCCTGTGGACGATCTGGTCCTCGAGGTCAATCGCGATTCCGAAGACGCTGAAGCTGCCAGCAACGCCTTCACCGGCAGGCGTACCCGGGCCTCGGTACGCAGATTCCGCAGGCTGAAGCCGCAACCGATTTTTCTGGCGGTTCATCGCAACGACGATTCCGTGTATTTCCGTCGCCTCGAGCCGGAGGCCTTCAGCCTGCTCGCCGCTTTGCGCGACGGCAAGAGCATTACCGGTGCAATCGCCCGCGCCTTCCGGGGGAGCGCTATGCCCCCGGCGGAGCGTGCAGAAACGGTCCGGGAATGGTTCGAGCTCTGGTCCGCCCTGGGCTGGTTCTGCCGTCCCGCCGCGCGCGCTCCCAGCGTGTAACGCCCCGCGCTCTCGCGAGACTATCCCTTGCTGCGGGCGGTGGCGGTACACCCGCTCGGCAAATCTCTTCAGGCAGAGACAAAGATGAGCGGCATGGCGGAAGCGGGGAAGAAAGCCTACGGATTGTTCGAGCGCGCGGCCTCGGCGCTCCAGCCGGTGGTTCTGCTGGTTGCGCGGCTCTATTGGGGATGGCAGTTGTTCGAATCCGGAGTCGGAAAATTCCGGCATATCGCCAATGTCGTGGAGTATTTCGGGAGCCTGGGCATGCCTGCTCCGGAAATCACGGCGCGAATGGTCTCCGGCCTGGAGCTGTTCGGGGGAATCCTTCTGTTCCTTGGACTGGGTTCCCGCCCCATTGCCCTGATTCTGTCTGCGAACATGATTGGCGCGTATTGGTTGGGCGACCATGAGGCGTTTCTCTCGGTCATTTCCGATCCCGACAAATTCCAGGCGGCGGCTCCCTTCGTTTACCTGTGCGTGAGCGTGGTAGTGCTGGCGTTCGGCGCTGGCCCTCTCAGCCTGGACGGGCTTATTTCCCGTCTGATGGGCAAACGCGAAGAGAAAACCTGAGCCCCACCCTTCCGGCTCAGTTCTTTTCGGCGTGCTTCTGTCAGTTCAGCCGCGCGCGAAGAGTGCGCGCATACTCATCCAGTCCGCCAAGCGGTACCACCTCAATCTGGCTGGATTCCAGCAGGTGCACGGCAAATTCGTGGCGCGTGTTGCCGCGTTGCGGCGGCACCTCCGTGATGGCCGCGAATTCCGCGTCGGGAATTTTTTCCCGCACCGCCGCGGCCGTATAGGCCAGCACCTTCGCCTGCCCCGAGTCCCGGCCCAGCGCTACGGAATGCAGGAAGCCGCGCCTGCCGTTTTCCCAGCCGAAGTCCAGCCGGAAGGGATCTCCCGCGGCCGTGAACTCCTCCACCTTCACGCGGAACCTCAGCCGGCCGTTGACCTGCGCAGTCTTGAAGATTTCCCGTGCCCGCTCGTAAATGTACGCTCGGTTTGGCGTTCGGCCTTCCCAGCCGGGTGCACGGTGCAAAGGGGGTTCCACCTGGTCGTGGAACAATCGCTCGAGTTCCGCTTCCGCGTTGGCGGTCAGCACCGCCTTCTGCGGGCCCAGTTGCAGCGCGTTCGACAGTGTGTCGTCTAGCCGGGCCAGTACAGCCTGGCCCCCGCCCGGCTGCGCCGCCTTCGTTTCCAGGTCCGCTTCCAGCGCGCGCAGCACCGCCACGTCCACCGCGGGATACAGCCGCCGCAGACGCGCGTAGTGCGACTCCTCCTGCAGTACGCGCGCGTGCAGCCGGCCTCCGGGATCCACCAGAAGCACGCCGATGTTCAGCCATTCGTCGCGCACCAGATTCGGCACGTAGCGCAGGATTCGGAATGTGCAGGTCTGCAGATGTTCGTCCGCCATGTGTCACATCCAGTTCCGGAACGGTCTCCGGGAGGAACTCCGTGCTTCCAGAATCAGGTCCGGCAGCCGGGCCACGCGCCTCACCAGCCGTTCGAGCAGGGTGTAGAGCGCGTCCAGCTCTCCTTCGTACCATTCGAGCGGAACCCGCCGGGCCAGATCGTCAAGGGTTCCGTCTTCCCCGATGCGCCTCATCCGCGCCATCCACGGCTCGAAGCTCTCGATTCCCCGCACTCCGTCGTACACACACGCGCGCGCATACAGTCCGCGCAGCGGCGCATCGGGAAAATCCCAGTTCTGCGCGTTGAAACAGAACCCCTGGTCGATCATCCAGGCAAGGTAATGCTCTTTCCCCGGCTCGCGGAAAAAGACTGCCTGGCGCCCGTTCGTGTTGCACGTCCATTTGTCGAACGCGAACATGCCCGCGAACTTGTCCAGATTCTCCACCTCACTGAGCTGTTCGTCCGGTAGAAAGTCGTGCACCGCTAGTTCCGCGGGCCTTCCGGGATAGCGCGAGCCGAATTGCCGTCCCGCGGCGCACGGCGCGCGCGCATTCCCGATTTGCACCACCAGTTCTGCCGTGTTTTCGATCAGCTCCTTCCGCACCTCCACCACTTCCACCGGCGCCACAGGCAACCCAATGCGCGCGGCCAGCAGAGTCCCCAGCAATTCGTTCACCAATATCTTCCTGTGTTGGGGATTGTTCTGGAATTTCACTACGTAGTATTCCCCATCGTCGCAGCGCATCAGGTGTGACTGCGCCCCGCCCCGCATTCTTCGGATGTGCTCCAGCGCCAGCGGCACTCCCGTATGCTAGTGCCGCAAAATGGCTCCAGCAAGAGGACTCATGCTGTCTCAGAAAATAAGTTTCGAGTTGGGAATTCGGCTTCGGAAAGGGACGAATTCGCCGCGCGCGAGACGAGCGGCTGAGGAACGGGCCACGCTTCCAAGATCAGTACGCCGGAAATAGGTCTGCGCCCGCTCCCCAGTCTCCTAACGGCGCCGCTTCCGCCCTTTTTTCTTCGCGGCTTTCCGTGCCGGTTTCCGGGAGGCCTTCTTGCGTTTCTTGGCCTTCGCCTTGCGCTTCGGCCGGGCTGCACGCTTTGACTTTCTCCGGGATTTAGGCTTCGCAGCGGGTGCGGTGCGGGCAGGCTCGGCAGGCTCAGAGGGTTCCGCCTCGGTTGAGAGCTCCTCTTCTTCCTCTTCCTCCACGGACTCCTCGTGCTCTTCTTCACCGCCCAGGTCTTCGTTTTCCAGGGCGTTTTCGTCGTCTTCGAATGGGAACTCTTTGTCGTTCTCGAGGATGTCAGACATCTCGACCTCCGTGCAGGAATGGGTAAAGAACCGCGTGACTGCAGCCCTCGCGGATATAATCGGACTTCAGAGATTTTGTCAAGCCGCTCGCCTCCCCCGGCCGGCCTTGAAAATCAGCTCCGGTAGCGGCGTTCCGGGACACTATCCGGGTGAAGGAATCCTCAATTGAATCCCCACACGCAGGGGACGCCCGGCAAGAAATGGGTTGGCCCGCTTGAGCGCCTCTACCGTAGTCCCATAGGCGCGCGCAAGGGACCACAGGGTATCTCCCGGCTGGACCGGATGGGTCATCCCTCCCGGCCCTACCACGGCCACATCTCTTTTACTTTCTGCAACTTGCTTACCATCCGTCGGGTGCACGGGCCGCACCGCGCTTACAGTTTCCCGTCTACCCCCCGGATAAATTCTCAGAATCATCCCGGCAGCCACGTGGCCCCCATGGGGGTGATTCCAACGCTCGATTTCCTCGGGCGTCACGTCAAATTGACGCGCAATCCGCGAGATCGTATCCCCTCGCCGCACGCGGTAGCGGACCAGCTGCCCCAGGCCGGTGGCTGCTGGATGATTCAGCGGAATGGTCAGTTTGTCGCCCGCCTCCAGCGGAGTGTTCGCCTCGAGGTCGTTGGCCTCGAGGATGGCTTTGGAGGAAACTCCGAACTTGCGCGACACACTCGCCAGGTTGTCGCCTTGCTGCACTCGGTACCGGCGCCACACCACCCATTTTTCGGGCGGGATGGCGGACAGCTCCGTGCGAAACTGCTCCGCGGTTCCTTTCGGCAGCCGTAGTTTGAAGTTCGAATCCGCCGGCGTAACCATGCGCAACAGTTCCGGGTTCAGCGCCTTCAGCAGGTCCACGTCCTGGTCAATCGCTTCCGCGGCCAGCCGCAGGTCAACGGCGTGACCGGGCCTCACGGTGTCGCACTCGACCGGTTCGTCCGCATCCACCTCGATCCCGTGTTTCGCCGGGTCTTTCGCGATCATGGCCAGCGCCAGAATGATGGGCACATAATTGCGCGTCTGCCGCGGGAGCGCGTTGCGCCGGTGCAGCTCCCAGAAGTCGGCGTAGCCGGTGCGTTCCACGGCCTTCATCACATTGCCTTCGCCGGTGTTGTACGCCGCCAGCGCCAGATACCAGTCGCCGAACATCCCGTAGAGGTCGCGGAGGTAATGGGCCGCCGCGCGCGTGGATTTTTCCGGATCGCGCCGCTCGTCCACCCACCAGGTGTGGTCCAGCCCGTACTTCGCCGCGCTCCCGGCCACGAACTGCCAGATGCCCAGCGCGCGCGCCCGCGAAAGCGCCAGCGGCTCAAACGCGCTCTCTGCCTGCGCCACGTAAATCAGGTCCTGCGGCAAGCCCTCCTCCCGCAGCACGCGGGAAATCATTTCGCGGTAGCGACCGGCGCGGCGCAGGCCGCGCGCCACGATGGCACGCCCCCGCGGCGTCTCGAAAAAGTTCAGGTAGGACAGCACCGGATCCGCCACCGTCAATGGGAGGTCGTGGTGCAGCGCAGCCATGTCGCGTTCGGCTCGCGCTTTCATCTGCGCGTCCACGGGAGCCGTCTCGTCCGGAATCTCGTCGATGGGCGCGGCCGGAGCTTCCCCCTGCGCGTTCGCGTCGTTGCCGGTCTTTCCCGCGTCCGATTCCAGCTCTTCGCGCGCGGCCATGATCCGCCCGTACAACTGTTCGAGGCGGGCATCGGCGTGGACGCTGAAGCCACTCGATGCCAACAGATTCAACCCGCGCTCATATTTCGCGCGCGCGTCATCCAGCCGTCCGGCGGCGGCATCGCGCTGGCCGGCCGTGATCGCCGCTTCCACCTTGTCCGCCAGCGCAATCGAGGCAGGCTTCGCCAGAAACGCGGACAATCCGGCGGACTCATTCCGCGCGAGGATCGGCAACGGATATTCGGCGGGAGACGCCACAGTGTCCACCGGCGGAGTGGCCCTCACGGCTCTTCCCGTGCGGGCGCCTTCGTCGCATCCGGCGGCTAGAAACACCACGGCAACCGCCAGCATCGCCATCGCGGAGTTTCGTTTCGAACTCATTGGATACGCCGGAGCCGAGGAAACCATGAGGCATCCCCCGGTCCAACCCCGGCAGGGTGGTGCGCGGCCCTCGAATCGAATGGGCCGTGTGAGCTAGAATTCTACCCGCCGCTTCCGTTAGCGGTCAACGGAAGGAAACGCACCGACATCGCGGAATTCAATCCTGTCCCTGCGGACAGGCGGATCCCTGCGGAGCGCGGCTATGCCAGCGCCTGCCGCAGATCCGCGATCAGATCCTCCGCGTCCTCCAGGCCGACGGATACGCGAACGGTTCCCACCGTCACTCCGGCTTTTTTCAGCTCCTCCTGGCTCATGTTGTAGTGCGACGTGTACGCGGGCAGCACCACCAGCGATTCCACGCCGCCCAGGCTGGCCGCCAGCAGGAACACGCGCACGCGGTCGCAGAAGCGCCGCGCGGCTGCGAGCCCGCCTTTCATGTCGAACGCCATCATGCCGCCGTAGCCTTTCATCTGCCGCCGCGCGAGCGCATGGTCGGGATGCGACTTCAATCCCGGGTAGTGCACGCGCGCCACCTTCGGATGCTTCTCCAGGAACCGCGCCACGGCCATCGCGTTTTCCGAGTGGCGGGGCATGCGAACGCCCAGCGATTTGATCCCGCGGTCGAGCAGGAAGGCCGCCTCGGGATCCATCGAGCCGCCCAGCTCGATCACCATCTCGCGCGTCTTCGCGATCGCCTCGCGGCTTCCCACTGCCGCTCCCGCGATGACGTCCGAATGTCCGCCGAGATACTTCGTCGCACTGTGCAGAACCACATCGAATCCGAGCGAAAGCGGCTTCTGCAGCAGCGGCGTGGCAAACGTATTGTCCACCATCGCCACGAGCCCGTGCCGCCGTGCAAATCCCGCGGCCTTCTCCAGGTCCACCAGACGCAGCGTTGGATTCGTCGGCGATTCCACGTAGAGCACGCGCGTCCGCGGCGTCACGAGACTCTCGATTCCCGCGAGGTCCGGCGTCACCTGCCGCACCACGATGCCGAGCCGCGGGAACGTGTCGCGCAGCAGCCGGTACGTCCCGCCGTAGAGCTGCGTCGAAGCAATTACCTCGTCGCCCGCGCTCAGGTGGCCAATCAACGTGCTCGCAATCGCGGCCATTCCAGACGCCGTGACAATCGCGGCCTCGCCGCCTTCCAGTTCCGCCAGTTTCCTCTCCGCCACCGTGAGCGTGGGATTGCCGTAGCGCGTATAGATGTACGCCTTGCTCTTGCCCGCGGCCCACAGCCTCATCTCCTCCGTGTTGCGGAAGGTGAAGTTAGACGTGCGCGAAATTGTCAGGCCCACCGGCGCGCCGACGCCGTGGCGCTCCCGTCCGGCGTGAATCGCCACCGTGGCAGGCTTCCAGTGGTTTCTTGCGTTCTTCATGGTTTTCGTCCTTGCGAAATCGGGAGCGAATCGGAAGCAGCAGGCCAAGCGTTTTCCGGCGGTCTCCCAACAACCAATTTGGACGCGGAAAAAAAACGGCGGCGCGGCTACTCTTCCTCTTCCTCCGACGGCACGCCGCGCTCTTTCTTCGCGAGGTCGATGATTTTCTGCGCCAGCTCGCCGGGCACGAAATCGTAATGGGAAAACTCCATCGTGTAGCTGGCGCGTCCCTGGGTCATGGACGTGAGCGTGTTCGCGTAGCTCAGCAGTTCGGCGAGCGGGGCCTGGCCCTTGACGATGATGTTCGTGCCGCGCGTCTCGTTGCCGCTCACGCGCCCGCGCCGCCCGGAAAGATCGCCCACAATGTCGCCCAGGAACTGCTCTGGTGCGTACACCTCGATGTTCATGATCGGTTCGAGCAGCGACGGCCGCGCCGCCTTCATGCATTCGCGGAAGGCCTTCGAGCCGGCCAGCTTAAACGCGAGTTCCGACGAATCCACGTCGTGATATTTCCCGTCATAGAGCACGGCGCGAAAATCCGTCACCGGAAATCCGGCCAGGAATCCGCGCTCCGCCGCGTCGCGCAGGCCCTTTTCCACCGCGGGGATGAAGTTGCGCGGAATCGCTCCGCCGAAAATATCGTCCACGAATTCCACTCCGCCGCCGCGCGCCAGCGGCTCCATGCGCACGCGCGCCACGCCGAACTGGCCGCGGCCTCCCGTCTGTTTTTTGTGCTTGCCTTCCGCGTCCGCCTTGCCGCGAATCGTCTCGCGGTAGGGAACCTTGGGCGGCTTCAGCGTCAGATCCACGTGATAGCGGTTGTGCAGTTTGGAGACGACGACCTCGATGTGTTTCTGTCCCGCGCCGCTCAGGAGAAATTCCTTCGTTTGCGGGTCGCGCGAAAAGCGCAGAGCCAGGTCCTCTTCCATCAGCTTGTGGATGGACTGGCCGATCTTGTCTTCGTCCGCGCGCGTCTTGGGCTCGACGGCGAACGTGATCGACGGCTCCGGAATCCGCGCCGTGCGGTAGTAGATGGGCGCGTTCTTGTCGCCCAGCGTGTCCCCGGTGAAGGTGTCCTTCAGCTTGGCCACGGAGCCGAAGTCGCCGGCGTGCAACTCCGCGACGGCTGCGCCTGTCTTGCCCTGCATCACCTGCAGGTGCTGGAATTTTTCGGACGAGTTGCGGTTGTAGTTCTGCAGCGCGGCGTCGTTCTTCACCACGCCACTCATCACCTTGAAGAAGCTGATGCGCCCGGCAAACATGTCCACCACGGTCTTGAAGACGAACACGGAGGCGGGCGCCGAGTCCGCAATTTCGCGTTCTATTTCGTTGCCCTTGCCGGCGGGCTCGCTCGTCCCTTTCACCTTGCCGTGATAGTTTGGCGCGGGCATCATCGCGGCCAGAAAGCCGAGGATGGCTTCGCTGCCGATGTTGTTCAGCGCGGAGCTGACCATCACCGGAAACACCTTCTCCGCCATGATGGCCTGGTGCAGGCCTTCCTTCAGGTCCGCCTCGGGCAGCGTGCCCTTGTCGAAGAATTCCTCCATCAGCGCGTCGTCGCCTTCCGCCACCATTTCCACGAGCTTGGCGTGCGCCGCGTCGGCTTCCTCTTTCATGTCCGCGGGGATGTCTTCGATTTTTGCCTTGCCGTCGCCGCCGGGCGTGTAGACGTGCGCTTTCATGGAGACCAGGTCCACGAGGCCTCGGAACGTTTTTTCCTGGCCGATGGGCAGGTGCACGGGAACGATCTTGCGGCCGAAGGCCTGTTCCAGGGAGCCGAGCGCGCGTGCAAAGTCCGCATGCTCGCGGTCCATCCAGTTGATCACGAAAGCGCGCGGAATGTCGTACTCAGTGGCGTAGTCCCAAACTTTTTCGGTGACGACTTGCACGCCCGCGGCCGCGTCCACCAGGATGAGCGCGGAGTCGGCGGCAATCATGGAGCATTTGGTTTCGTTGACGAAGGTGGAGTCGCCGGGCGTGTCCAGCAGGTTGATCTTGGTGTTCTGCCACTCGGCGTAGGCGACGCCGGTGGAGATGGAGATTTTCTTTGCAATCTCTTCATCGTCCCAGTCCGTGATGGTATTGCCTTCGGCCACTTTGGTGAGCTTGGGCGTGGCCCCCGCGGTGTAGAGCAGCGCGGAAGTGAGCTGGGTCTTGCCCGTGTTGCTGTGCCCCAGAACGGCCACGTTACGGATGGAATCTCCCGAGTAAGCTTTCATCGATAGGACCCCAACCAGCAAAGGAATTGGTGTTGCAAGTTCTGCCTTCCTGCCCTGTACCGCACGGTTGGTCAAACGGTGTGCGGGGAAATTGCGGATGCTAGCACAGGGGAGTGACCGGTGAAAAGTGAATGGTGACGCTTCCTGCGAGCGCAGGATGTGCGCCGACAGGGCAGGCTGGGGCGGAGTGGAAAGGCGGAACGAGGAATCGACGGATTGGGCGGCGAAATGAACGGGACCCTGCCCCGTGGAGGGAGGCTGAGGGGGTGTTAACAATATGCCCATGCGCCCCACTCCCTGTGCGCGGAACGGTGGAAACCAAAGGACTTAGCGGAGGGCAATTTTGGAAGAGTGGAATCTAAAGGAGTTACGGGAGAATTTTCGTAAGAGTTGCTTCGAAAGGAGTTAGAGGAGATTTTGAGGCCGAGTGCCCGGGTTGGTTTGGCGCGGTGCATCGAGGGCGACCCGCCCCCACTCTATCACGCTACAGGTAGATTGTCAATGGGTAAATACTGCATTGCGTTGTGAAGTACGCGGTCCTGAAGACTCGAGGCTCCGCTACACTATAGAGTGCGGGGCAGGTGCGTGGAGACGAGAAAAACATCGAAGCGAGACGCGAGCGGATCCCATTCGACTCGAGGACTCGTTCAGGGTCAGCATCCTGGCCGGATGCTGAGGACGGCGATGGGGGTGTTTCTGTTTTTCGGGGCGACGATGGCGTGCTTTGCGGGGACGACGCTCGTGTGGCGCGGGACGGCGCTGGACCGGGCGTGGGAACTGAATCCGGTGGGCTACAGGGAACTGACGAGATTCGGGACCTGGATCGGGCTGCCCTTCTTCGTGCTGAGCGCGGCCATGCTGGTGGCGGGGATTGGATGGTTCCGGCGGCGGCTGTGGGCTTGGAGATTGACGGTGGGAATGATGGCCGCGCATCTGGTTGGGGACCTGGTCAATGTGATTCGCGGAGCGGTGCTGGAGGGAGCGATCGGGCTTTTCGCCGTGGGTGTGGTGCTGGCATGGATGCTGAGGAACTCAGTGAAGAAGGAATTCGACGCGAGGGAGCACGGCTAAGACAAGTCGGGAGTCGCGCGCCGAGGCGCCGAGACCTGCCTGCGGCAGGCAGGATCAGAGGGACGCAAAGCCAAAGATAGAGATGCCGACCTGAAAGTCGGCGCTACAAAGGAAACGCCGGGGCGGGGACGGGCCTGTAAGAATTGTCAGTGGCGGGGGGAGCGGGGGCATACTATAAGAGCCTAGTGGTAACGTCTGCCTACGCTGAGTGAACGGTATCGCCGCCCGCCGCGGTACCGGAAGTGACCCTGCGAGTCCGAGAGGGGGAACTCACACATGAAATTCCTGAAGATTGCAGCCATCGCCGTAGTGGCCATCTTTGTAATCCTGCTGGTGATTCCGTTTTTCATCAACGTGAACAGCTTCAAGCCGAAGGTCGAATCGGAGGTTACGGCTGCCCTGGGACGCAAAACGGAGGTGGGCAACCTGAGCCTGTCCATCATCACCGGAAGCGTGGGTGTGGACAACATCTCGATCGCGGACGATCCCGCGTTCAGTTCGTCGCCGTTTCTGACGGCGAAGTCGCTGAAGGTGGGAGTGGAGCTGATTCCGCTGATCTTCTCGAAAGAGCTGAAGGTGACCGGAATCACTCTGGATGAGCCGAACATTTCGCTGCTGAGCAACGCGAAGGGCGTGTGGAATTTCTCGACCATCGGAGGGAACGCGCCGAAAAGCAGCTCGAAATCGGCGGATCCGCCGGCGTCGGGCGCGCTCTCCGTGGGCGAGCTGAAGGTGAACAACGGCAAAGTGACGATCGGCAAGGCGCATTCGTCGGCCAAGCCGCTGGTGATTGAAAAAGTGGACCTGAAAGTGAACGACTTCTCGACGACCTCGCAATTTCCGTTCACGCTTTCGGCCGCGCTGCCGGGCGGAGGCAACATGAAGCTGGACGGGAAAGCAGGCCCGCTGAATGCCGCGGCCACTCCGCTGGCTGCGACGGTGAAAGTGAACAAGCTGGATCTGGCGTCGATCGGGGCGGACCCGAGCGTGGGGCTTGCCGGGCTGGCGAATCTGGATGGCTCGCTCGATTCCGACGGGAAAAGCGCCAAACTGAACGCCACACTGACGGCGGACAAGCTGAAGATGTCGCCGAAGGGCTCGCCCGCGCCGCGCTCGGTGGAAATGAAATTTGCCACCAACTACAACGTGAAGGCGGAGTCGGGAACGCTCTCGCAGGGAGACATTTCCTACGGCAAGGCGATGGCGCATCTGACGGGCAATTACCGGATGGAAGGCGAAGCCACCGTGGTGAACATGAAGCTCAACGGCCAGGCGCTGCCGGTGGATGAGCTCGAGTCGCTGCTGCCGGCGCTGGGGGTGACGCTGCCTTCGGGCACGAGCCTGAAGGGCGGAACGCTTTCCACCAACCTCGACATCACCGGGCCGACGGACAAACTGGTGATCGCGGGGCCGATCAAAATCGAAAACACGGAGCTGACGGGCTTTGACATGGGCTCGAAGCTTGGCGCGCTTTCCGCGTTCGGCGGGAAGGCTGCCTCGAGCAAGAACACCGCGATTCAGAACTGCAGCACGGACGTGCGCATGGCGCCGGAAGGCACCAAGGCGGACAACATCAATCTGAACGTGCCGTCTATCGGCGTGGTGACCGGCTCCGGAACGGTGAGCCCGGCGGGCGCGCTCGACTTCCACATGGTGGCCAATCTGAGCGGCGGCGGAGGCGGGGTGACGCAACTGGCCGGACTGGGCGGGAGCAAAGGCGGCAACGGAATCCCGTTCATGATTGCGGGGACAACCTCGGATCCGAAATTCCTGCCCGACGTGAAAGGAATGGCCGGCAGCATGGCGCAGCAGGCTCTGAGCGAGAAGATGGGGACGAGCGGCCAGAATCCGGCGAGCGCGCTCAGCGGATTCCTGAAGAAAAAGAAGCCGTAGGCAGAGGGACGGCGCTACACACCCACGCGAAAATTTCCGTCGGATGAGGCGACGCCCCAGACCATTTGGGGCGTGTTGAACGCAAATCCCGGAGTGCCGTTGCGGTCGAGCAGGATGATGCCGCCGGTGCCTCCGGCGCGCGCGGCGAGCAGACGGATGCTATCCTCCGCGGCCTGCTGTGCGGAACGGCCCGCGCGAAGCATTTCCACCGCGGTTTTTGCCATCACGATTTTCATGATGGCTTCGCCCCAACCCGTAGACGAGACTCCGCCCGCTTCCACGTCCGCATAGCAGCCGCAGCCAATCATGGGCGAATCGCCGACGCGTCCCGGAACTTTCGAGCAGGTGCCGCCAGTGGACGTTGCGGCGAAGAGGCGGCCATCGCGGTCCATCGCGACCGCTCCGACGGTTCCTCCATCCTGATGCATTGGGCCGGGACCGGATTGTAGCGGCGAAGGCTGCGGACGCGGAGCGGGCGGCCCGGTGTGGGCATCGGCTGCGGCGAGGGCTTCGCGGTAGGCGTCGGAGAACAGAAACACCGGATCGTGGAACTGGCGCTGGTGGCCGAATCGCCGGCAGAGCCGCCAGGCGCGGCGCTCGCGGTCGATGATCAAGTCCTCCGGACGGCAGAGGGGAAAGCCCTGTTCGAGGGCGAACTGTTCGGCGCCGGAGCCGGCGAGCAGCATGTGATGGCTGGCTTCCATCACCTTGCGGGCGAGACGGATGGGATTGCGGATGCGTTCGACGGCAGCGACGGCGCCGGAGCGGAGCGTGCTGCCGTCACAGACGATGGCGTCGAGCGAGACGTGGCCGTCGCGATTCAGGTGCGAGCCGGTGCCGGCGTCGAATTCGGGGTTGTCTTCGAGAGAGACGATGGCGGCTTCCACGGCGTCGAGGGCGGAGCCGCCGGAGGAGAGAATCTTCCACCCGGCGGCGAGAGCGTCGCGGCAGCCGGATTTGCAGGAGTCAATGGCGGAGTCGGGAACGGCGAAGGCGCCGCCGTGGACGATGAGTGAGGGAGACACGGGCGATATTCTAACGGGAAGAGAGAAGAAGAAAAGAGATACCACAGAGAAATAGAGAAAACGGAGTTCTCACGAAAAAGGAGGGACAGAAGGACTCGACACAGAGGTGCACGCCTGCACCGAGGCTGCGGAGGGCAGGCAGAAGACGCAGGGAAGAAAACGCAGAGGAATGCCGAGAGAGGCTAATCGCCTTGCGGTTTAGGGTGCAGAGAGAGTTCGGCTGTGGCGCCGGGATCGGACCGGCCCTGCCCGGCTGCGGCAGCGCGGGCAGAGGTGGCCGGCTCGCGAGGGGCATCACCCACGGGCGCAGCAGTTGCGGCAACGCCGGCGGGGACAGTGCGCGGCACAACGTCGACCAGACGGCCGGCCTGGATTTCATTCCAGGTGTGCACGATGCGCTGGATGACGGAAATATTCGGTCCGATGGCGAGAAGCCAAAGCGCGGGCGCCATGCGATTGCCGAGAGCGCCGAGAATCAGGAGGACGATGCGCTCGGGACGTTCCCAAAAGCCGGCCTTGCAGCTGGGGATGAGAGATTCGGCGCGTGCGCGTGCGTAGCTGACCATCACCGAGCCGGCCATGGCCACCCCGACGAGGATGGCGTAGAAGAAACGATCCACGCGCGCGTAGTATACGAGCAGGCCGAGATAGAGGACCAAGTCGGAATAGCGGTCAATTACGGAATCGAAAAAGCCGCCGAAGGTGGTGACGCGCCCCTGAGCGCGCGCGACGCGCCCGTCGGTCATGTCGAAGACGCCGGCGAGAATCATGACGGCGCCGGCGGCGGGGAAACGACCGGCGGCGAAGAGCACGGCGGCCCAGATATTGATGACGAGTCCGGTGAAGGTAAGAACGTTGGGATGCACACCGGTGGCGGCGAGGCCGTCTACAATCTTGTAGAGCAGCCAGTGGCCGGCCTTACCGATTTTCTCCGTAATCATGTGCGGCGACGCTCTGCCAGATTCCCCTGTTCGAGCCGAAGACTATTCCGAATTCTCGTGAATGGTAACCAGTTTCAGGATTTCCAGCTCCTTTTTGCCGGCGGGGGTGACGACGAGGACCGTGTCGCCCGCGGTCTTGCCCATGAGCGCGCGGCCAATGGGCGAGGTGGTGGAAATCCAGCCCTTGGAGGCGTCCGCCTCCTCGGTGGTTACCAGTTTGTACTCCGTCTTCACGGATTTATCCACGTCCATAACCATGACGCGGGAGCCGTAGGCGGCCTTGTTCCGCGGCAGATTGTCGAGGTTCATCATGGCCACGTTGGATAGTCGCTGCTGGAGCTGGCCCATGCGAGCGGTAACATACGACTGGCGCTCTTTGGCGTACTTGTATTCGGCGTTTTCGGAAAGGTCGCCATGGGCGCGGGCCTTCATGAGTTCCTTGGGGAGCTCGTGATTGAGCTCATGCTCGAGGCGATGCAGTTCTTCTTCGAGTTTTTTGCGGATTTTCTGTTCGATCTCGCCCATAACAACACCAGCCTCGTCCCAGCGCTCAGCCCGCCCGCAGAAGGCTACGTGCGCGGTGCATGGCGGAGCTGCGTACCATGCGGTATATGGCGGAGAGGGGGGGATTCGAACCCCCGGTACACGTTTTAGCGCGTACAACGGTTTAGCAAACCGCCGCCTTAAGCCTCTCGGCCACCTCTCCGCACGCACAAATCAGGTTTTTGCCCCGGGCCGGGCGCCCGCGGCGCAGGAAAAATTATACCACGCGAATCCGGGGTGGCTGGGAGGTAGCGGACGGGGCCGGGTCAGGCGGGAGGGTCGTCCGATGTCGCGGCGCGATTCTGGCGGGTGGCGCGCAGCACACCTGATTCATCCAGAAAGAAGCTGCGGAAGCCGTAACGCTCGGGCTGGGCTACCAGGGAGAAATGGGTAAGGCGTCCGTGGTCCTCGGTGGCCGAGTAGGAAAGGTTGTAGCCCTCGCGGCGGGCGGACTGCGCGGCGGGCCATTCCTTTTCTCCCAGGGCATCGAGAGAAGCGGGAAATTCGCCGCCGGTGGCGTCCGCGTAGGCGGCGAGTTGGCGGCCAATTTCGCGAAGGGACGTGACGGCTTGCGTTTCCGCTTGTTTGCGGCTGGCCGCCTGGCGGTCAGGAACAATGTAGAGCAGGAAGGCCCACACCGAACCGATGAGGGCCGCGAAAGCGAGCAGAATGAGGAGCCGGCGGCCGAGCGAGAGCGGCTTTTCACCCGATGGCGAGGGCTGAGGAGTGAGGTCAGCGCCGCAGTGCGGGCAGAGTTCGCTTGAAGAGTTGATCTCGTACTCGCATTCGGGGCAGGTAAACATTAAGAGCGAAAAAACGAAACTCGAACGCCGAAATTCGAAAATCGGCAAGAACCGAAAACTGAAGACCAGAAGATGAACACGGGATCAGGATTCCGGTGCGTGGCCAGCCACAATCATTCCCATGGACAGCTTCTTGCCGCCGGCGAGGGAGACACGGAAGTTGAGCAGCCAGCAATCCGAGTCGTCCTGATAATGGAGAGCCGGGGTGCTGGCCGAATCATCTCCCGGCCACAAGCTCCAGACGCTGGGATGCTTTGTTCCCGTGGACTTCGCGCTGCGCTTCAATGCTTCGTCTCGCGAGATCGTGGCGGGATCAGCGTCTTCGGTGACGGGAGCGAGCAGGGCAAAATCGCGCTGGGGCGCGATGCCCTGATGATTCCCATCCACGGGCGCCCAGGCATAGCGAAGCGTGTACAGGCCCGCCTTGATTTTCTGATTGCGGAAGTCGCGCGTGTCGGCGGCGAGGCGCATGACACCGAGGAAAGTTCCCTGGGCGATCTGTCCGAAGGTGACGCCGAGATCGGCAGCAGGTGAGGCAGCCAAGGGCACTTCCTTGCGCAGCCACACGTCACACAGCACGCCGCCCGCGCCTTTCACCTCAATTCCGCCGGCATCCACCGCGTCGCGGAGAGCGGCGGGCAGTTCAGCAGGCGGCGCGCCCGCAGCGCCGGCGAGCGAATAGGTGTCGGCAGCGAGAGCGACGGCCGCGCCGCAAAGAAGCGCTGCGAGGCAGATAGCGGCTGGCGTGCGAAGAACTCTTCCACAGCTATTCATTGGATTCGCCCTTTCCGGCCGGACCGATTCCCAGGCGGCGTAAGCGGAATGACGTGCCTGCGCGGTCTTCAAAGAGTTTTCGGTGCTTGCGGCGAACCGCCTAGGCCGCAAAATGGCCGACGAACGCGCCCCGGCGGCCGGAATCGTTCCAGGTCTCGCCCAGATGGTTACCTTGATAGCTGCCCTGCAACGTGACCGCGGGCATGGCATGAGTCAAGTGGGCGGCCAGCGGCGGATAGAAGACTTCTTCGTTATGGCAGATTTCATCGCCCGCGGTGACGGGCCGCGTGGAGATCTTCACCGTGTTGGCCACGACGCTGACGACGCCATGCTGTGGGCCCATCTCGAAGCGGATGGGGCTTGTTTCCACGGCAACGACATTGGAAAGCAGCGGCCCAGCCTGAGACTGGGCGAATTTGACCAGGGCAGAGCGCTGTGCGGCGGAGGCGCGTGAATCCACAATCACCACCGCGCGCGCGGGAAGCGGATTGGAGTAAGGGTTACCGAGAGTGGCGCTGGCGCGAACCACGGCGATGACGCTGAGGCCATCGAGTTGCGTGCCTTCCCACCGGCCCGCGGTGACGTGCCAGGCGAGCACGGCTTCATCGCCGGTGAGTCCGACTTCGCCGTTGGCGAAGCAGGGGCCGGTGTAGACGTCGGCGGTGCGGAATTCGGCGTAGTCGCCGGAAATTTTTGAGGTGTTGGTGTCCGCGGAAGTGCCCGCAGCCGCAGGAAGCGAGAACAGCAGCGCAGCAGCGACAAAAAAGAGAGCCGCCTTCGATTTCATGACGCGTCCTCCTGTTTACGATTGGATGTGATTTTCCCACTTTTCGGTACAGCCCGCAAACAGCTATCCGGCGTGGATTCCAAGCGACGCAGATGGAAAGGATCAATGCAACCGCGCGAATTCGGCACGGGCGGCGCGCAGGACGGGAATGTCGGGATCGGCGTCTTTCCAGAGGGTGAGGAAATCCTGGTAGGCGGCGCGGGCTTTGGCGGTGTCGCCCTGGAGCGCATACGCGCGGGCGAGACCGAGGCGGGCAAGCACGCCAATCGGGAAATTCACGACGATACCGGGATGATCGAGAATCTTCTGGAATTCAGCGGCGGCCTCGCGGCCCTGGCGCTCGGCCAAGTACGCTTCGCCCCGGACGAATACGGGGTGCATGACATTCCACGCGAGGATGCTGGCTGACGTCCCGCCAAGTTCGTAAGGAATGGCCGTCCTTAGGATCTCGACGGCCTCGTCCGGTTTTCCTCTGTGGATAGCGAGCATGGCGCGAAGCGTGGGCAGATAATTGAAATGCACCAAAGTGTCCTCCGGGAAGCGCCGTGCCAGATCGCCAGCCAACGTTTGCGCGCGTCCGGAGTCTCCCGCAAAGGCCGCAGCCAGGGCCTGTCCGTATTCCACGTCCCTGCGCATCTCGTGCTCGCGAGCTCGGGCTGCGTACCGGTGCAACTCGTCTGCGTTTCCGAACATGGCCTCACGCAGTTCGGCCATGATGGAGTAGATGGCCGCGGCCTCCTTTTCGCCTTCGTGTTCCGCAGACTCTGTCGCCTGGCGAGAAAGATCCCGGGCCATTCGCAGCCGCCCGAAGTAGGCCGCAGACTCGGCTTCCAGCGCCAGTGCTGCATCCTCAGCGCCCGGCTTGCCCTTCGATTGCGCCACCTGTCTCGCCATTCCCGGGGCATCGTGTTCCAGGAAAGCGATTTGATAAAGGGCCAGGTGGGAGAGAGGGAACTCAAGCTTTCGCTCCACAGCTTGCCTGTTCACCGCCTTGGCTTCGTCGAGGTGACCGAGGGCGATGTCCATGAACATCAGGATGGTGTACGTAACCGGAAAATCTGGATTCAAACGGACCGCCTCGACAGCTTCCTCCTGAGCTTTTTCGTACTGGCCGAGTTCGGGGAGAATGATCCCTGCGAGAAAGTCCCGCTGGATCTCGGAACGGGGATACGCCTGGAGCGACAACTCACAGGTTTGCCTGGCCTTCTCCATATTGCCGGTGACCACCATGTAGTAGGAGGCAGTAATGAAATAATTCTCCGCTTCGCTGGTGCGGTCGCGCAGTTCGTACGCTTTCCGGGTGGAATCGGCAGCCAGCACGGATTCTCCAAGATCACCGTAGGCCCGGCCCAGCCAGGCATAGGCGAGGGCAAACTGGGGGTCGAGTTCTATGGCCCGCCGGAAGAATGGGATGCCTGCGGCATCACCCTCCGCGCCGAGAACCTTCCTGCCGGAACTGAGGGCCTTCAGGGCTTCGAGCGACGCCGTGGTGGCCTGTTCCAGTGGAGTGTCGTATTTCTGGACTGTGCTCAGGGACTCGCCGAGCTTGTTGCGCATTTCGGAAGCGGTCTTGCCCAGCGCATCGAGAATGTGATTCTTGTCGACAGCCTGGGCGTCGGTGCTGGCCAGAGTGGCGCCGGTGGCGCACTGGACGGCCTTGAGAGTCAACAAATATTGCGAGCCGACCTGTGCGATAGAACCTTCCAGCACAGCAGCACTACCTACGCGCTGGCAAATCTCGCGGGAGATTTCCGGGGTGAGTTTGGCGTCAGGTTTGTGGCCCATCATGCGCAAGGTCTGCTGAACCTGCTGGTCGGGAATAATCCTGAGAAACGGAGATTGTTCGAGCTGGACGGAGAGGCCCTGGCGCAGAGCACCGTCAAATACCGGGTCGCCGGTTGTGTTCATGAAATCGGAAAGGACGATGGTGTCTTTGTCCGTGAGAGCGTGGGCTTTGCGGGCGGTGAACAGCCAGGCGCCCGTGGCGAGAGCGAGGGCCAGGCCGGCGGCACCGAGAAGCAACCAGCGAAGCCGCGCGGATGGAACCGGTACTGCGTTCGCTGCGGCCCGCGCCGAACTGTTCGGCTTCGTGACCGCATCGGAGGAAGAAGCGGGAACGCCGGAATCGCGCTTCAAGCGCTGGAGATCGGCGCGGATTTCCGCGGCGCTCTGGTAGCGCAGGTCGCGGTCTTTTTCGAGCGCCTTGAGAATGACCCGCTCCAGTTCCGGTGGCAGGTCCGGATTCAGCCGGGCGAGCGCGGGCGGAGCCCTGTGGAGGATCGCGTCGAAGACGGCCGCGGAACTTTCGCCGCGGAACGGGAGCATGCCTGTGGCCATCTCGTAGAGCACGACGCCGAAGGAGAAGAGATCTGTGCGCTCGTCGAGGTCCATTGCCAGCGCCTGTTCGGGCGACATGTAGGCCACGGTTCCCACCGTGGCTCCCGGCCGCGTCAACCGCTGCGCTGCGGCTCCCGGCGAATCGTTTGTGCCGAGGGTGGCCGCTTCGGATGCCGCCTGGTCGGGCGCCTGCTTGGCCAGGCCGAAGTCGAGAATCTTGGCATGCCCGCGGCGGGTGACGAACACGTTGGCCGGCTTGATATCGCGATGGATGATTCTGGCGGCGTGAGCAGCGGCGAGCGCGTCAGCGATCTCGATGGCCAGCGTGAGAAGCAATTGCTGATCGAGCGGGCGGCCGGCGATACTCTCACTAAGCGGCGCACCATCCATGTGCTCCATGGCGAGGAAGACCTGACCCGATTCCTCGCCGAACTCGTAAACCGTGCAGATGTTGGGGTGATTGAGAGCGGAGGCCGATTGCGCCTCGCGGCGGAAGCGCTCCAGGGCATTGGGGTCCTGAGCCAGCGCTTCGGGGAGGAATTTCAGAGCGACGGGCCGGTGCAGGAGGGTGTCTTCCGCCTTGTAGACCACACCCATCCCTCCACTTCCCAATCTGTCCAGGATGCGGTAATGCGAGACGGTTCGTCCGATGAGGGATTGAGGTTCTTGCACTGGCTGCGAATTTTAGAGAGCGGCGTGAGACGAGTCAACGCGCCGCGACAACCCGCCCGGGCTACTCCATGCGGCAGCAGGAGCGGCCACCACCGCAGTGGTCGAGGCCGGCAATTTTACCGTCGGGGCCGATCAGGGATTGCGTCTGAGCGCACCAGAACGGCCCGGCTTTTTGCGCCTCATGCGATTCGGGCGTGTCGTGGTCGGGCGTGTCGTAGAACATGGTTTTTGCGCGGAGGCAGCAGCAGACTTCGCGCTTGGCGATGAGCATCGGGAGCAATGCCATGGCTATGTCCTCCCCGTAGCGAGAATGGCCCGCTTGACGGCGACGCGGGCGAGCTGGACTTTGTACCTGTTGCCGCTGAGCGGGTGGGCATTTTGCACCGCGGCTTCGCCGGCCTTCAGGGCCTTTTCGTCGTTTACGGCACCGCCCTCCAGCGCCCGTTCGGCGACCGGGGAGCGCCACGGGATGGGAGCCACGTGGCCCAAGACGATGCGCGCCTCGCGGACCGTGCCGCCGTCGATGCGCAGAGCCACGGAGGCTGTGGCGAGAGGCCAATCGAGTGCCTGCTTCTCGCGCACTTCGTAAATTGCCGTCTTCCAATTCACCGCGCCATCCGGGATCACGACTGCAGTGACGATCTCATCGGCTGCGAGCGTGTATTCCCGCTCATGCTCATTGCGAGGCGCGCGGTAGAATTTCGCCAGTTCGACCTTTCGAGTGCCCTTGCCGCCCGCGATTTCGACCGAGGCGCCGAGAGCAATGAGCATGGGAGCGAGGCTCGAAGGATTCACGAAATAGGCGGGCCCTTCGTTGCCCAGAATGGCGTGATAACGATTGTCACCGCCGGGCACAAGAGCTTTACCCTTCGCATCGCGAGCGAGCAGGCCGAAGCCGTTGCGGAAGTACCAGCAGCGCGGCCGCTGGAGCAAATCACCGCCGACGGTGCCCATGTTGCGAATCTGCATGCTGGGGACGCCCGCGGCAGCGGCGACGAGTCCGGGAAAATCTTTTTGCATGCTTGCGTCGTCGGCGAGTTCCTGGAGCGAGACGGTTGCGCCGATGCGAGCGCCACCGTTCGAGCGGGAGATTCCGCCGAATTCCTTGACGCCGCGGATATCGACGAGGCGTTTCGGAGTGACGACGTAATTTTTCATGAGGCTGAGAAGGTCTGTGCCGCCGGCGAGGACAGCGGATTCCTGGAAGCCTCCGGTCAAATTGGCCAGTGCTTCTTGTTGGGAAGTGGGACGCGCGTAGGCGAAGGATTCCATGTCACGCCTTCCTTGCCGGCGGGGCCGCTTCGAGGGCGGCCAGCACTTTTGCCGGGGTAATCGGAATGGTGGGGACGCGAACGCCGATGGCGTTGGCCACGGCGTTGGAGATGGCAGCGCCGGGCGAGACGACGGGCGGCTCGCCGAGGCCGATGACGCCGCGATCGTCGTAGCCGGGACCGGTCATCATGTGCACGCGGAACCTGCCGATGTCGGCGAGGCCGGCGAGCTTGTAGAACTCCATGTCGGGATTCAGGCAGCGGCCGGTCTGGTCGTCCATGAGCTTCTCTTCGTAGAGCGCGTAGGTGACGCCCATGATGAGAGCGCCGTACACCTGACTTTCCGCTGTCTTCAGGTTCATCACCAGGCCGCAATCCTGCACGGCGACGATTTCCTCGATGCGGACGATACCCGTCTCCGTGTCCACGGTGACTTCCGCCATCTGCGCACCGCCGACGCCGCTGGAGATGAGGTCGAGGGAGCGCTGGCCAGCTGCGGAAACGGGTGTGGCGCCGAGTTTCGCGCAGGCCTGATTCCAGGTAATGGCGCGGCCGGGGTCGGCAGCGACGCGCACTTCGCCCTCCGCGGCTTCCAGTTCCTCCGGTTTCGCGTCGAGGTAGGGAGCGACCTTCACGAATAATTCGTTGAGCGCATTCGTGGCGGCGTGTCGCGTGGATGAGCTGACACCACCGACCGTCGTGGACCCGCCGGAAGCGCCCGAGGGCGGGTAGTGGCTGTCGCCGATGTTGACGGTGATCGCGGAAATCGGCAAGCCGAAGGTTTCTCCCGCTACCAGGCCGATGATCGTGCGCGTTCCGGTGCCCAGATCCTGGCTGCCGATGGAGATCTCCACCGAGCCATCGGGATGAATCGTGCAGGTGGCGTTGCTTTGATGTCCGCCGCCGCCCCAGGTGTGGATGGAAAGGCCGAGACCGCGCTGGACCGGCCCCGGATCTTTGGTTTCGCGGGGCCGCCATTTCTTTTTCCATTCGATCATTTCCGCGGCCTTCAGCAGCTCCTCGCGGTATTCCTTAGCGCGCTGGCCAGTGTGCTCGAGATTCTTCAGGAAAAAGTCGAGCGGATCCATGGGGATGGCGGCGGCCAGATCGTCGAGGGCGCACATGGTGATGACGCAACTCTGGGGATGATTGGGTGCGCGCCACGCGCGTCCGGGACCGATGTTGGTGAGGACGGCGGTATGTTTCGTCCGCCGGTTCGGGGCACGCATCACGTAGGGGACGGGCGGATTGCCGCCGGCTTGCGGCCCCGAGGTGCCCCAGGACTCGGAATCCCAGGCAAGGAGTGTCCCGTCCTTCTTCGCGCCCGCCTTGACGCGCGCGTAAATGGAAGGCCGCGCGCCGGCCTCCATCAGTTCCTGGTCGCGCTCGAGCATCATCTTGACGGGGCGTCCGGCTTTCTTGGAGAGCTGTGCGCACGCCGGTCCCCACGTGTCCGCTCCGAACTTGCTGCCGAATCCTCCGCCCATGTATTGGGTGATGGTGCGGACGTCTGCGGCAGGAACGGACAGGGCTTTGCTCATTTCTCCGGCGATTCCGGTAACGTTCTGGCTGGAGGCCCACATGGTGAGTTTGTCGCCATCCCATTCGGTGACCTGGCCGTGTGCTTCCATGCAGCAATGCGTGATGACGGAGGCGCCGTAGGTTCCTTCCACGGTCACCTCGGCGGACTTCATGGCGGCGTCGGGATCGCCTTCCTTTACTTCCGAGCCGGCCTGAACGTGGCCCGCGCCGGCCTTCTCCGGCGAAACATCGGCGACCAGATGGGGCAGGATCTCGTATTGCACCTTCACGGCGCGCGCCGCGTCGCGGGCCTGCTCTTCCGTATCGGCGGCGAGCGCGACAATTTCCTGTCCGGCCCAGAGGACTTCCTTGCCGGGCTCGAACATTACGAGAACGGCGCGAACGCCGGGCATTTTTTCCGCGGCGGCGGTGTCGATGCTTTTCACCTTGGCGTGCGCGTAAGGCGAGAACACCATTTTTCCGTGGAGCATCCCGGGGCGGTTCATGTCGTAGGAATATTTCGCGCGGCCCGAGGATTTCGCGGGTCCGTCCACGCGGTTGAAGGACTTGCCGATGAGGAAACGCTTGTCCGCCGGTGGCCAGTGATAGTCCGCCATCACGCCCTCCCCGCGCGAATGCGCTTTGCGGCGTCGAGAGCCGCTTCGCGTACGCCCATATAGGTACCGCAGCGGCACAGATTTCCGCCGAGCCCCGCGGTGACTTGTTCGTAGCTGGGATCCGGGTGCTGCTTCAAATACGCGGTGACGGCCATGACAAATCCGGGAGTGCAGAAGCCGCACTGCTGCGCGTCGTGCTGCACAAAGGCCTGAGAAACCGGCGACAGCTCACCCTCCGCCGCCAGGCCTTCGATGGTGGTGATCTCGTACCCCTGTGCGGCGACGGCCAGCACGGTGCAGGAGTATACGGCCTTACCGTCGAGCATCACGGTGCATGCGCCGCAGGTGGCCCGGTCGCAGACCTTTTTTGTGCCGGTGATGTCCAGGTGGTCGCGCAGCGCGTCGAGCAGAGTGACGCGCGGCTCCACTTCCAGCGAGTGCGACTTGCCGTTGATGTTCAGCGTGATGGGAACGGGCCCCGGGCCGACGGGTCCGGCGTCAGCGGCGGCGGTGGCCGTATCGAGCAGGCCTTCCGTTGCCATCACCCCGGCGGAGACGGCAACTCCGGCGCCTTTCAGGAACGCGCGGCGGGAGAATCCTTTCGTTTCCGGCGCCTCGTCCGGTGCCGCGGGCTCGGGCGGAGAGCCGGAGCCGTCCGGCCGGCGGTGACTGCGCTCATCGTTCATGTGCGCCTCCAGGAATGGATTGAAAACCGCGGAGAGGAAGCGGGCGAAAAGCCGAAGCGACGCGAATCATAGTGCCCCTCAGAGGAAGCCCATCCTACTCCGAGTCCCCCATGTGCCGCAATCGCGTGGCCGGAAACGTCCGTGAGCAAATCCGGACGATTCGAGCGTTGTGGCGATTCTTGCGCGCGGCGCCAGTACATTGCGACGCACGGCACATCGGCCCCGTTTCGCCGGGTGCGGCAAGGTCAGAGATTATCCAGGAAAAACTGGGTCACGCGCGTCCAGAGCTGGAGTTCCGCGGCTGCATCGTGGATCCCGTGCCCGCGGCCCGCATAGACGGTAAACTCAGCGTAGTGACCGGCCTTCACGAGCGCTTCCTGCAGCTCGAGGGAATTTGCGAAGTGCACGTTGTCGTCGCTGGTGGCGTGAGCGACGAGCAGCTTTCCGCGGAGGCCCTGCGCGTGCGACACCGGGGAAGAATCGCGGTAGCCCTCCGGGTTTTCGGAGGGGAGGCCCATATATCGCTCGGTGTAAATGGAATCGTACTGGCGCCAGTCCGTGACGGGAGCGCCGGCAAATCCGGCCTTGAACATCTGAGGCGCCTCCAGCATGGCCACGCAGGTCATGTAGCCGCCGTAGCTCCATCCGGTGATGCCGACGCGCGCGGGATCCACGAAGGGATTGGCCTCGAGGAAGCGAACTCCGGCCATTTGATCCTTCAACTCCGTTTGCCCCAGATGGTGAACGATGGCGGTTTCAAACGCGTGGCCGCGGTTCGCGCTGCCATGATTATCGAGCGAGAGAATAATGAAACCCTTCTGCGCCATCATCTGGAGCCAGAGACCGCGGGCCCCGGTCCAGGAATCGGTGACGGTCTGTACTCCGGGTCCGCCGTAGACATAGACGAGCGCGGGATACTTTTTTTCGGGAGTGAAGCCGGGGGGGAGAATCATGGCGGTGTAGAGCTTGGCGCCGTCCTCGGCCTTCAATTCGCCGAATTGAGGCTTGGAGAGTTCGTAGTCGGCGAGGGCGGGGATGCGGTTTTCGTTGAGCATGGCGGCCCGGGCGCCGTCGGGGTGAATGACGAATTGCTGCGGCGGCTGGAGCGCGCTGGAGAATGTGTCGAGGAAACCGGCAGCCCCCGGGGCCATCAGGACTCGATGGGTGCCTGCCTCGCGGGTTATCTGCCGCGGATCGCCGCCGGCCAGGGAGACGCGGTAGAGATGGCGCTCGAGAGGAGTTTTCTGCGTGGACATGTAAAACACGGCGCCGGATTTTTCATCCACGCCGGCGATTTCCGTGACGACCCAATCTCCGCTGGTGAGCTGACGGAGCACCGCACCATCCGCTCCGCATAGGTAGATGTGGCGGAACCCGTTCCGCTCGCTGGTCCACAGAAACTGTTTTCCGCCGTCCAGAAAAATCGGATCACCGGCCACGTTCACCCAGTCGCGATCTTTCTCCACGAGCAAGGTCTTCGTTTTCCCCGTGGCGCGGTCCGCCGATAGCAAATCCAATTCATTCTGCCCACGGTTCAGGCGCTGGACGGCTAGGTGCATGGAATCCGGCATCCAGGCGACTCGCGGCAGGTAGACGCCGGAGTCTCTGCCGGTGTCCATCCAGCGAGTCTCTCCGCCCGTCAGGTTCACGACGCCGACGCGCACCACCGGGTTCGCGCCTCCGGCCTGAGGATAGGATTCCCAGGTGACGGGGGCGGAGAGCTCGAGGTAATCGACGAGCGGGTAGCGCGTGACGCGCTTCTCATCCATTTCGAGATACGCCAGAGCGCTCGAGTCCGGCGCCCACCAGTAGGCCGTGAGCAGGCCGAGCTCTTCCGGATAAACCCAATCGAGCTCGCCCTCCCGCAACAGGTCGGTGCCGCCGCGAGTGAGCTGCCGTTCGCGCCCGGTGGCCAGCTCGGCCACCCACAGATTGTGATCGCGCACATAGCTGGCCCACTTGCCGTCCGGCGAGAATCTCACGTCGCTCAAGTCCGCATCGCCGGAGAGGACGAGACGCGAACTGGCCGCATTCCGGTCGAACAGGTACAGGTTGCCCCCGGATACGAACAGGAGTGAGTCGCCGCGGGGCGACCAGAAATAGGGAGGCGCGGGGTGGCGTCCCAGGCCGGTGGCATTGCTCACGCGCTGCGGCCCTCCGGCCTTCATCTGCTCGAGTTGCGCGGTGGTGACCAGGACGCGGATCTGTCCGGTGGTGGCGTCCCACGCCGCGAGTTGCGTGCCTTGCGGCCCCGCATCGATGAAACTGAGCAGTTTCCCGTCCGGGCTCCAGGCGGGCGCGCGAAGTTGAGTGCCCTGCAAGGCTCGCGAGCCGTAAATCGCTTCTACGGTCAGTTCCTTGTGGCCAGTCTGTGCCGGCAGCCGTCCGGCGGCCATAGCCAGCAGCCCGGCCACGGCCGAGATTACGATTCCCCGCCACACGCTCCTGTACATTCGCTCTCCCCCGGAAACCGGACGCATTGTAGCCCGAGCCGGGGAGGGAAGTGGTGCTTTCCATCGGCAATTTTTTATTCGAAGGAATTCCGGGCGGCGGCCAGTAGCAGGCTGAGCCGCCAAGCCGGCGGGGAGAAACGAAATGCACCCGGCGCGCGCAACGGTTACTTTGCTTCGCGGTAGTAACGCTGGCCGGCGCAGGAGCGGCAGAGCGTGCGGCCATTCACCACAACTTCGCGCTTGAAGTTGATGCCCTCGCCGCACTGCGCGCAAACCACGCGCGGCCCTTTGAATCCCGGCAAATCCTCGGGAGGGACTTCCACAGTGCACCACGACGTATCGAAGAGCTCTTCATCCGTGAGGAGGGCGTAGGCCTTCTGCTGTCCCGAGTCCTTGTCCATCTCGGGAAACATTTCGCGGGCCCGCTGCTTGGACGATTCCTTTGCCGCCACGCGCACGCCGCGTCCGGTATTCAGGTCCACAAAGGTGGCCGCTACTTTTCCCCAATCGAAAAACTTCAGACTGCGCTTGCCCAGCCGGCAGTTCGCCACCAGGGCCACGGCGTCCGTGACGCAGCGATCGATTTCGACGTACGTGACCAGGCGCTTGCGCTCCTTCACGGGGTCCTGAATGCCCAGTTCGCGCATGCCGAGCATGGCCAGGCGAACGCCGAGCACCTGTCCGGCGCACAGATGGCCATGCGCCACTTCCGCCAGCTTCAGATATTCCTCGAGGGTTTTCACTTCAGGATCTTTCCGCCAACGCGCCGGCGGCAGGAACGGCCAGCTGTGCCACGCGCCGGCGCCGAGCCGCATAAAACGCGGCAATGGCGAGCGAGAGCGAGAGCGCGAGAAGCGCTCCGTCGCGCAGGAGCGTGCGGCCGCTGATGGGCTCACCCAGCCCGAAGCAGCCGCAACTGATCTGTCCTTCCTTCGAGTTGGGCTGGTAGGCGTGCACCATGGCGGTGAAGAAGACGGCGAGCATTGCCGTGGCCGCCGAGGTGGTGACGCGCTGCCAAATGCCGATGATGAGCGCGAGGCCGAGGGACAGTTCAAACCACGGCAGGACGTGCGCGAGGGCCACTGCCATCGACTCCGGCATGACTTTGTATGCGTCGATGGCCATGGCGAACAGCAAGAACGAGGCCCGCAACTTGGTGTAGGCCGCATATACGAACACAGCGCCCAGTAGAACGCGCAGCAGCGTGAATGCCCACCACCCCGCTGAAAACCGCCGCATGGCTATTTCTGCAGTTGCTCGTCGAGATACCGGCGCAGAAGGGAATAAGAAACGTTGCCGGGGAGAACGTCCGTGTGACCGTGGACGGTGACGTAAATCGTGGGAGTTGAGTGCACGCCTTTTGAATCGCCGAGGCTGCGGTCGCTGTTCACGAAGGAATCCACTTTTCCGCCCTGCACCAATTCACGCACGCGCTTCATTTCCTTGGGCGAAAGCACGGCGGCCACGACCGCATCCACATTGCCGTTGCGCGTCCAGTCCGCCTGCCTGGCATAGAGCGCCGCGTCCACCTCCTGAAACCTGCCAATGCGCGCGGCCGCGGTTTCATAGAGGGCCGCCTGGCGGGAATGTTCGTGACCGATTACGCCGGTGAGAGGGAAATCCCGGTGAATCAGGTAGACCTTTCCCGTGGATATGTAATCGTCGACCATCGGCCGCACGACGTTTTCATAGAACACGCGGCACACCGGACAGGAGTAGTCGCTGAAAACTTCCATCACAATGGGAGCGTTCGGCGAGCCCAGCGTCTTCTCGGGCGGGCCTGGTTCCGTTTCCGCCGCCGGCTTGGCGCGGGTCCTTGCCTGCTGGCCAGTAGCGCCGGCTGTTCCTGCGACCATTGCCACAGCGGCTATCGCGGCCAGCATCCCTCTCCACAGTTGCATGCGGATTCTCCTCCGGAAATCTTTGCCTATTTGGCTTTGATCGAGAGCTTATCTTACTCCCAATCCCGCTTCGCCAGCTTCCTCCCGCCTGAAACTCGACAGTTGCCCGAGCCGAAGCAGTAACCGCCGGGCCCTTGAGGGCTCGTAGGGCAGCCTAATTCTTTGTTGCGGCATACGGCCGGGCTGGATGCATGGGGTGCGGGGTTGATCCTAAATATCTCCAGAACTGATTGCAAATTAAAAGCTTATGTCAGATTCTGGCGACAGATTTCTCATACTTGACAACGATGCACTCAACATCCATAATAGGTCTCGATTTCAGCATCCGAGATGACCCGGGCTGTGACGTCTGGGGCAAACAGTTTGGAGGAAGCAGCCAATGAGCAAGATTATCGGGATTGACCTGGGCACAACCAACTCCGTGGTGGCCGTGATGCAGGGCGGCGAACCTGTGGTCATCCCCAATCAGGAAGGCGGCCGGACAACGCCTTCCGTCGTGGCGATCACCAAGGCTGGGGAGCGGCTGGTGGGCCAGGTGGCCAAGCGGCAGGCGGTCACCAATCCGGAAAATACGGTGTATTCGATCAAGCGGTTCATGGGCCGGCGCGCCAACGAGGTGCAGGACGAGCAGAAGCGAGTGCCCTATAAGGTGGTTGGGGGGCAGGACAACCACGCGCGCGTGGAGATCGCCGGCAAACCGTACAGCCCGGAACAGATTTCGGCGATGATCCTGGGGAAATTGAAGTCCGCGGCGGAGGATTTTCTGGGCGAGAAAGTGACCAAAGCCGTGATCACCGTGCCCGCTTATTTCAACGACAGCCAGCGGCAGGCCACGAAGCAGGCCGGTGAAATCGCGGGCCTGGAAGTGGTGCGTATCATCAACGAGCCGACAGCGGCCGCGCTGGCCTACGGACTGGACAAGAAGAAGGACGAGACAATCGCGGTGTTTGACCTGGGCGGCGGGACGTTCGATATCTCGATTCTGGAAGTGGGCGAGGGCGTGGTGGAAGTGAAGGCCACGAACGGCGACACGCACCTGGGCGGCGACGACATCGACATCAAGGTGATGGATTACCTGATCGCGGAGTTCAAGAAAGAGCAGGGCGTGGACCTGAGCAAGGACCGCATGGCCATCCAGCGGCTGAAGGAAGCGGCGGAGAAAGCGAAAATCGAGTTGTCGCAGATGATGGAGACGGAGGTGAACCTGCCGTTCGTGACCGCGGACGCCTCCGGGCCAAAGCACCTGCTGATCAAGCTGACCCGGGCAAAGCTCGAGCAGTTGATGGAAGACATCCTGCAGCGGACCATCGCTCCAGTGAAGCAAGCGATGGCGGACGCGGGCGTCACACCGGACAAGATCGATGAGGTGGTTCTGGTGGGTGGAGCAACGCGCACGCCACGAGTGCAGCAGATCGTCAAGGACTTGTTCGGCGGCAAAGAACCGCACAAGGGCGTGAACCCGGATGAAGTGGTGGCCGTGGGAGCGGCGATTCAGGGCGGAGTGCTGGGCGGGGAAGTGAAAGACATCTTGCTGCTCGACGTGACTCCGCTCTCCCTGGGCGTGGAAACGCTGGGGGGCGTGATGACGCCGATGATCCAGCGAAACACCACGATTCCGACGCGGAAGACAGAGACGTATTCGACCGCGGCGGACAATCAGACGGAGGTAGAAATCCACGTACTGCAGGGCGAGCGGCCCATGGCGCGCGACAACCGCACGCTGGGCAAGTTCAAGCTCCTGGGGATTCCTCCGGCGCCGCGGGGGATGCCGCAGATCGAGGTGACGTTTGACATCGACGCGAACGGAATCCTGAACGTTGCGGCGAAGGACAAGGCCACTAACAAGGAGCAGAAGATCACGATCACCGCGTCGACCGGACTTTCCAAGGACGAAGCGGAGCGGATGCGGCGCGAGGCCGAGGACCACGCAGCGGACGACAAGAAACATCTGGAGGAAGTCGAGGCGAAGAACCGCGCCGACAACCTGGTGTATCAGACCGAGAAACTGATCCACGAGAACCGGGAGAAGCTGGCGGAAACGGACGTTCGCGCAGCCGAACAGGCCATTGAAGAGGCGAAGAAGGCGATTGCCGAGGGCGGAGCGGAACGCATCAACGCCGCCACGGAGGCGCTGACGCGCGCATCGCACCGGATCGCCGAAGCCATGTACAAGGCCGGAGCCGCAGCGGGGACTCCAGGGGGGCAAGGCGCTCCAGGCGCGCCGGGCGCGGGGACCGAGGGCGCCGCGGGCGAGAAGAAAGAAGACGTGATCGACGCGGAATACGTGGACGTGGATGAATCGAAGCGTCCGAACTAACACCGTCACGGGGGACCCGCCGCGCGGGAGGAGCCCAATTTGAGCGCTGCTGAAGGAGTGCGCCGGATCACCCCGCCCCAGGCGGTACAGAAACTCAAAGAAAATCTGTATGTCGTCCATGTGGGCCTCTCCGAGGCTCCGGGCGCGGACTGGAAGCGCCTGTTCTACGAGGCGCAGGGGCCCGTGCCGGGCGAATTCATTCCGCGGTCCGTGGAGATCACGGGCTCCACGCTTCGATTCCGCGCCTCAAACGAAAGCGTGGCGGAACGGATCGCCACGGTGGACCGCTGGCTCGAGCGAGCGAATCAGAAAGAGGCGTCGATGGGACTGCGCACCGAGGAGCAGCGGCAGCGGCGGCTGGAGCTGGGACGAGAGCACCAGGAGCTGACTGAAGTGAACGCCCGCTGGGCAAAGCTTTAGGGCAGCGAAAAGCCCCGCGGCCTGATGGCAGGCGCAGGGAACCGAAGCGGCACGAGAAATGGCCACGACCACAAAAACCGATTACTACGAACTGCTGGGCGTGCGCCGCAAGGCGACGGCGAAAGAAATCCGCCAGGCCTACCGCAAGCTGGCGCGGAAATATCATCCGGACCTGAATCCCGGAGACAAATCCGCCGAAGAGAAATTCAAACAGATTCAGGAAGCCTACGACGTCCTTTCCGATTCGAAGAAGCGCGGCATCTACGACCAGTACGGATTTTATGCGGACAATATGCCGCCACCCGGTGCTGGTGCGCCGCACGGCGGCGGCCCGGGCGGGTTTCCGGTGGATTTCGGCGGCTTCGAGTCGGCCGCGGGCCCTGGCGCGGGAGGCAATTTTCGCGACATCTTCAGCCAGTTTTTCACTGGAATGGGCGGCGCCGCGACACACCCGCAGGCCGTGGAGGTGCCGGCGGACCTCGAATACCAGATCGACATCGACTTCTGGAAGGCGATTCGGGGAACGGTGGAAAAAATCAGCTACACGCGGCTGGAAACTTGCCATACCTGCCACGGAAGCGGGAAGGGCGCGGGCACAGAGCAGACCTGCACAGCGTGTGGCGGCACGGGAAGACGCGCGCAATCCACGATGGGGATGCGGTTCAACGTGACGTGCCAGCGGTGCGGCGGCAGCGGACGGCTGGGAAGCCCATGCCAAGCCTGCAATGGCGAAGGACGCGTGCGGCGGACGGAGACGATTGACGTGAGGATTCCCGCGGGAGTGGACACGGGATCGCGCGTGCGCGTGCCGGGGCGCGGAAACGTGCCGCTGCCCGGGTCAGCGCCGGGCGACCTGTACATCCTGACCCGGGTGGCGCCGCACCCGTACTTCACACGGCGCGGCGACGATATCTACACGAGCGTTCCAGTGACTGTGGCGGAAGCGGCGCTGGGCGCAAAAATCGAAGTGCCGACGATCGACGGGCGCGCGCTGCTGCGCATTCCTCCGGGCACGGCCAGCGGGCAGAAATTCCGGCTGCGGGAGAAGGGAGTGGCGCCGGTGCGCGACCCGCGGCACCGCGGCGACCAGTACGTGGAGGTGCAGATCGTGCCGCCGAGCACGGTGGATGAGCGCGCGCGGCAGATGCTGAAGGACCTGGGCCGCTTCTACGAGCAGGATCCGCGGAAAGAGATTTTCGACAAGGCGGCGAAGTAACGGCGATGGCTGCACGAACCAAAAAACGCGGTGCGGTGGGTTACATGATCAGCTCGGTGGCCGAGCTGTACAAGGTGCACCCGCAGACGTTGCGCCTGTACGAGCGCCACGGGCTGATCAAGCCTTCGCGGTCGGAAGGAAACACGCGGCTGTACACGGAGGCCGACATCGAGCGGCTGGAAGTGGTGCTGAACCTGGCGCGCGACATGGGCGTGAATCTGGCCGGAATCGAAATCATCCTGAACATGCGCGAAAAGATGAACCGCATGCAGGACCAGATGGAACAATTCCTGCGTCTCTTGCAGCAGGAGCTGGCCAAAGGAGTATCGGCGGCGCATCACCCCGAGCCTTCGAAAGGCGCGATTGTGCCTGTGAAGTTCCATCACGTGCCGGCCAAACCCAAAGGCCGGAAGTCCTGACCCGGCGCGCCCGGCGAATATTTCCCCGTGCTAGAGTGTTCTGCAATCGAGGTGCCCCATGCGCCGAGGCATACTGCTTGCCATTTTGCTGGCACTAGCTGCCGGCAGCTCTGCCCCGCAGGATCGCCTCCCGGAGATCTATCGTCATGGCTACTACCTGTTTCTGGCGGATACGCCGGTGGCCTGTGAAGCGTGCTACGTTCCCCTGCTGCTCACCGCCGGGCCGCTCGAAGAGATTGCCAAATCCAGCGGTGGGCGGGACGCGGATCTGATCACTACCTACGAGCGCGACTCCATCTTCCAGATGAACGGGATTGTTCACGTGGCGCCGGCCGATATAGAGGCCGCGCCGCGGACGGTCCGCGTGCGCAACCGCAATTACCGCTATCAGGAAATCACCGCCGCCGAGATCCTCCACCTGCTGGAGCATCCGCACGGGACCATTCCCATCTCCCGGCCCATGCTGCATTCCGATTTGCCGCCGGGCCCGGGGCTCGACGCGCTGATTGCCTCCTTCCGCGCGGTGAAATAAGCGGCGGCTCCCTCCCGTTGCTCCGTACATGAGCGTGCGCCGCGTTTTTTTGCGGCGTGGTGTAACCTTTTCGCGCGAACCGCATATTCTCCTCGAGAGCAGTGATGACGGAATTTGAGGCCCTCTACCGGCGTTACGCCCGCGACGTCTACCGTTTTTCGCTGTATCTGTGCGGAGACCGGGCAGCAGCGGAGGACATCACGTCCGAAACCTTCGTACGAGCCTGGAACGCGAGCGGAGGAATACGAGCTAGAACGGCGAAGGCCTACCTGTTCGCGATTGCGCGCAACTGCCACGCCGAGGGCTTTCGGCGCGTGCGGAGCCGGCCACCGGGAGGTATCCATGCGGAACTTGACGAATCTCTGGCCGATCCCGCCGCACGACCGGACCAGGAGGCCGAGAGCAAGGACGAACTGGATCGCGTGATGTCCGCGATGCAAACGCTGCCGGAAGCGGACCGCACGGTGCTGCTGCTGCGCGCGCAAGAGGAATGGACCTACGAGGAGATTGCGGAGGCTACGGGGCTTTCGCTCGCCGCGGTGAAGGTAAGGATCCACCGCGCGCGGCTGCGTATGGCAGCGTGGCGGGCCGCGGATCGGGAAAAGAGGGGAGAGACGACATGAACGTCAGCCGAGAAGTGGTGCTTGATCTGGTTCCTGTGTACCTGTCCGGGGAGGCCAGCGCGGACACGCGTGCGCTGGTGGAGGAATTCGCCGTACAGGACGCGGAATTTGGGCGCACGCTGGAGAGCCAGCGGCGCGACGTGGCGGCGTATGCTAAATCGCTACGCCAGCCATTCCCGGCTTTGCCCGCGGACCACGAACTGCGCACGCTCGAGCGCACGCGACGCATGGCGGGGCAACTGCGCTGGCTGCTGGCTATCGCATTGATGTTCACGGTGTTTCCGATGTCGTTCAGCTTCGAAGGCAATCACATCACTTTTCTGCTTCTGCGAGATGCTCCTTCCTTGGCAATGGCATCGTGGGTGGCTGCGGCGGGGTTTTGGATCGGATTTCTCTTCATGCAACGGAAGTTGAGCGCGAGCGGGCTATAGGCGCCGGCCGGGCGCGGCTTGTGTTCGCGTGCGGCCGCGTCTATTCTTGCACGCATGGCGCGCGCGGATTGTCCCGATTGCGGAGGCACGGGTTATAAGACTGTGGAGTCGCGCGACGCGGGGGGCGCGGCCGTTCGCGAAGCCGTGCTGTGCGGCTGCACGCGGGAGGGACGCGAAGATTCGCTCTACGAACGCGCACGCATCCCGAAACATTACCGTCACTGCGATTTCGCGAGTTTTGAGACCGATGTGCCGCACGAAGGGCCGCACGCGGAAGCCTGGAACGCGAGCCTGGCGAAGGCGAAACTGCTGGTGGAATCGTTCGCGCGCGAGTATCCCGGCGGGCACGAGCACGGGCTGCTGCTGCTGGGGCCGTGCGGCGTGGGGAAAACGCACCTTGCGGTAGCGGCGCTGGCGGAGCTGGTGAAACGCGGGCACGACGGCCTGTTCTACGACTATCGCGAGCTGCTGAAAACGATTCAGTCGAGCTATAACCCGGTGAGCCAGTCGAGCGAGATGGAAGTGCTCGACCCGGTGGTGAAAACGGAAGTGCTGCTGCTGGACGATCTGGGTGCGTCGAAGCCTTCCGCGTGGGCGCTGGACACGGTGGGCTACATCTTGAACGCGCGGTACAACGAGAATCGCGTCACGCTGTTGACCACGAATTATGCGGACCGCGAGCCTGGCGCCCCGGTGCGCATGCCGTCTGGCCAGACGCTCGCGCGCGTGGAAGATTCGCTGGCGGACCGCATCGGGCAGCGCATCCGTTCGCGCCTGTATGAAATGTGCCGCACGATTGAGCTGGAAGCGCCGGATTTCCGGCGGAAGGTGCGTTCGGCCGGGTCATTCCGGGCATAGGCCAGCCATCGATTCGTTGACATCCCCAGGATTGGCGCGTACCATTTGGCAGGTCGAGGATTTGCCTCGAACGTATCGTCTTTCCTTCCTTGTCTGACAACCCTTTGACGGGTTTTAGAGGGACTCTACGTCTCGGTCGGACAGGGCATCTAACGCCGAGGGAGGCCGCCGCCGGCCATGGACAACAACACTACTGAGAATCTGACGCAGTCCGAACCGAACGAAGTAACCGAAACCACCTCCGCTCCCGCCGCAGAAGCCCCACCTGCTGCCACTGCCGAGCCAGTCGCGACCGCCTCCGCGGTTGCTGAAAAGGCCGTAGTGTCCGCGGATCACGGCGTGGCGCATGAAGCGAGCGCTCCTGCCGCTGAAGCCGCGGAGCCCGCGCGCCGGAAGCCTGCCTCAAAAGAGCCCTCCGAGTCGGAGAGCATGGACGCGCTGCTCGAGCAGTACGCGGCCGAGCATGAAGCGCCCGCCGAGGGCGACGTGCTGGAAGGACGCATCGTGGCGGTGACGGACCTGGGCGTGGTGGTGGACCTGGGCTCGAAGTTCGAAGCGCTGATTCCCGCGCAGGAGCTGACCGACGCGAAGGGCAGCATGGTGTTTGAGCTGGGCGCGTCCGTCCCGGTGATGCCGCTGCACGAGGAGAAAGAGGGCTACAAGCTCGTTTCGTTCCTCCGCGCATTCCGCAAGCGCGCCTGGGAAGCGATTGAAAAGGCGCACCGCAATCACGAATCCATCACGGGAAAAATCACGGAGCGGATTCGCGGGGGGCTGGTGGTGGACGTGGGCGTGCCGGCATTTCTGCCGGCGTCGCAGGTGGACCTGAGGCCAGTGCGCGAGTTCGACGGCTGGGTGGGGCAGGACATCACTTGCCGCATCCTGAAGATGAACCGGAAGCGCGGCAACGTGGTGCTGAGCCGGCGCGTGCTGCTGGAAGAAGAGCTGAAGGCGCAGCGCGACGCGGCGGTGGCGACGATTGAAGAAGGTTCGGTGGTCCGCGGCAAGGTGAAGAACATCACGGACTATGGAGTGTTCATCGACCTTGGCGGCGTGGACGGACTGCTCCACCTGACCGACATCTCGTGGGGCCGCGTGACGAACCCCGCGGAAGTGATGAAGGTGGGCGACGAGGTCGAGGCCAAAGTGCTGAAGTTCGACCGCGAGAAGATGCGCATCTCGCTGGGCCGAAAACAGCTCGTGCCGGATCCCTGGGCAAACGTGCCGGAGCGGTTCAAGGCCGGACAGCGCCTAATCGGCAAGGTGGTGGGCATTACGGACTATGGCGCCTTCGTGGAGCTGGACCCGGGAGTGGAAGGTCTGGTGCACGTGAGCGAGATGACCTGGTCGAAGCGGGCCAAGCATCCCTCCAAGATCGTGGCGTTGGGCGACGAGCTGGAGGTGGAAATCCTGAAGGTGGATCCGGAGCAGCGGCGCATTTCGCTGGGCATGAAGCAGACGCTGCCGGATCCGTGGCTCACGCTGCGTGACAAGTATCCGGTGGGGACGATTGTGACGGGGCGGGTGCGCAGCATGACGGATTTCGGCGCGTTCGTGGAAGTCGAAGAGGGCGTCGAAGGCCTGGTGCACATCAGCGACATCCGCTGGACCGAAAAGCCGAAGCATCCCAGCGAGGCGCTCCGCAAGGGCGAGAACGTGGAGGCCAAAGTTCTCAAGATCGACATGGAGAACCGGCGCCTTTCGCTGGGAATCAAGCAGGTGCACGACATCTGGGCGGACTGGGCCGCGGCGCACAAGATCGGCGAAGTGGTGAAAGGCAAGGTGCTTCGCGTGGCCAATTTCGGGGCGTTTGTGGAGCTGGCTCCCGGAATTGAAGGCCTGTGCCACATCAGCGAAATCGAGGAGCGCAAGAGCAAGAATGACCGGCAGCAGCCCCGCAAAGGCAGCGACAAGGACGCCGCGGCTTCGAGTCCGCTCGTGGCGGGCACGGAATACGATTTCAAGATCGTGAAGAAGGATCCGGAGCAGCGCCGCATCGGGCTGAGCTACCGTGGAGCGCTGCAACACGAGGAGCGCAAGGTTTTGCAGGAGTACCGCTCGTCCAAATCGTCGCGCACGGCGACGATTGGCGACATTCTGATGTCCAAGCGCGAAGCCTCGAACTAGGCGTCGCGGTCTGCGGCGATTCCCGGCCGCACCACTGTCTCCGAGCCACAGTGGAAAATTTCGCAAACTGATGGTAGGGTTGCGGTTGCCAGGGGGCTTTTGGGTTCGTTTTTGTCAGGGGCCGCGGCTCCTCTGGGAAAGAGCGCGTGCATGAATTCGCCGACCATTACAAAAGCGGACCTCGTCGAGGAAGTGATTCGCGTAACCGAGCTGCCTCGCAAGGAATCCGAAACCATCGTCGAAACGATTTTTGAAAGCATCATCCAGACGCTGAAGGAAGACAAGAAGATCGAAATTCGCGGCTTCGGCAGCTTCCGCACCCGGCAGCGGCGCGGCCGCGTGGGACGCAATCCCAAGACCGGGGAAAAAGTGGAAGTGCCGGCGAAGCGGATTCCCTTTTTCAAGCCGAGCAAGGAACTGAAGGAATTCGTGAACGGCGATTCGGGCGCGCAAACCGCTCCCGCCTCCGCGCCATCCCAGGCGCCGCACTGAACGCGGGAAACGAGTCCAACGTGGACTACCTGTGGACACCCTGGCGCTACCGCTACGTGGCGGAAGCGGGAAAAGACGACACCTGCATTTTCTGCGCCGCTCTGGCGGCCAATGACGACTCCGGGCGGAAGATTGTCCATCGCGGCCGGCTGAACTTCATCATCCTGAACCTCTATCCCTACACGACGGGGCATTCGATGGTGGTGCCCTACAAGCACGTTCCGGATCTTGCCGGATGCGACGCCGAGACGCTGGCCGAACACATGCAACTCGCACAGCGTCTGCAAGTCGCGCTCGCCCGCGTGTACAAACCGGAGGGATTCAATCTGGGCATGAACCTGGGAAGGTGCGCCGGCGCGGGAGTGACCGGGCACGTGCACATGCACGTGCTGCCGCGCTGGGCCGGCGATACGAGCTTCATGACTGCCGTCAGCGAGACGCGGCTGCATCCGGAAGAAATCGACGAGACCTACCGAAAGCTTCGCGGCGAATTTTCTAAATCTGCCTGAGGGCGACTGGCGGGCTAGGGCGTGGCCGGCGCCAAGGCCTTGGTGTAGAAGCGGACCTTCTCCTCGTTCCCCACTTGCCTCGAGGCTTCGCGGGCGCCCAGAAGGGCGCGCCGTCGTCCCGGTGATGTGCGGAGTGAAGCCTCGTACTCGGCGAGCGCTTCCTTGGGGTGCCCCTGTTCGAGCAGCAGGTCCGCGAGTTGTTCGCGCGCCGGGGTCACCGGCCCGGGGGTCACCGGACGCTTCTCGATGGCATCCTCCAGGTCCGCGGCTCTGCGCAGCGCGGTCTCGGCTTCCGCCCTCTCGCCGTTGGCTTGCGCGTACCACCCGGAAGCGGCGAGCTCCTGAATGCGCACCTGCTCCGCCCAGTAGGATTCACGCAGGTTCTGCGAGTCCTTTTCGAGGTACATGAGCTTGGTGATTTCCGCCTGCGAACCGCCGATGTCTCCCGTGCGCGCGAGTCCCACGGCCCGAGTCCACACGGCCACGGCCTCGACCCATGGCGAGGCTCCCGGAGCGGCGGAGCACTTCGCCGCCTCGTCCCATTTGCGACGCTCCACGGCAAATCGCGCCGGCATAGCAGTGGAGGCGTAGCCGGTTTTGAAATTCTTGGGCAGCGTTCCCATGCCGCGAAGGTCTTCCAGCACGCGCGCCGCATCCGCCTCGCGGCCCAATTGCAGGTAGGCGTACACGAGGTAGTCCATGGCATGCAGCTCCTCGCCGACATCACCCTGCTGGTGCGCCGCGGCGCGCGCCGCCAGGTTGGAGGCGATGGATTCATTCCACATTCCCAGCCGGGTGAAGATATGCGAGGGCATGTGCAGCGCGTGCGGCGCGGAGGGCGCGATCTGCGCATAGACGCGAGCCGGTTCCAGCCCGCGCTGGGCCATCTCCGCGTTGTCGCAGGCGTGGATCAGGTAGTGCACCACGCCGGGATGGTCTGGAAATTGCTGGTGCAGCGGTTCGAGTATTGCGGCTGCCTGTTTCTGGTTGCGGTGCGTTTGGTCGTCGGGAGCGGCGGTGGCCAGCAGAGCGAGCGCGTAGAAAATCCGGGACTCGGGATCCTGCGGATTGTTCGCGGCCAGCCTTTCCATGGCTTGCTCGTAGCGCTGCAGGCGGTCTTCATAGGGCGCGCTCTGCGCGTCCACAAACATCAGCGCCACCGCGCCAATATAGCCTCGCTCGCGGGCTGTGCTGGCCCGAACGCCCTGCGCCCATGCGATGGCCGCGCGCCCGCGTTCGAGGCCCGCCGGACTGATGCGGTCCTCCCAGATCTGATGGAAGTTGGCCATGGCCTGGCCCCATCCGGCCATGGCGCACTTCGGGTCTTCGCGCGCCACGTCTGCGAACGCCTTTTCCGCTGCGCCATACGCAAACGAGTGCAGAAGCGCCACGGCCCGTTCGAAATTCGCCTGTACTGCCGGAGCGCACGTCGTGGGGAACGACACATGTCCCAACTTTTCGGGCGCCGGGTGATCGCCGGTGTGCTCCTGTGCCCCCGCACCGGCGGCAAGAGCCAGCATCGCAAATGCCGCCATGAACAATTTCATTGCCGACCTCCCGGGGCCTTGGCACGTGCGCATGTTTCGGAGAGAAACGTCCCCATCGCTGGGCTCAGGCCGCATGATTCTAGAAAGACGGCGTCCCGCAAGCAAGTGCCGCCCCGCATGGACAAACCGGCTACCGCCCGCGCTATACTCAATTTTCATATCCGGCCTGCGGGCCGCTGGAGAACCGCGTTGCATCTGGGACTAAGCGAAGAACAGAAGCTGCTTCAGAAGACGGTGCGTGAATTCGCCGAGACCGAGGTGAAGCCGCTGGCAAGGCACCTGGACGAGACCGGCGAGTTCCCGCGTGAGACGTTTCGCAAGGCCGCTGAGCTGGGACTAACAGCCGTCGCGATTCCTGAGGACGAGGGCGGCGCAGGATTCGATCACGTGAGCTACGCCATTGTGATCGAGGAGATATCACGGTGCTGCGCGTCGACGGGCGCGATTCTCTCCGTGCAGAATTCGCTGTTCTGCGATCCGGTGCACCGCTTCGGGACGCCGGAGCAGAAGAAGAAATTCCTCGTGCCGTTCGCGCGCGGCGAAAAAATCGGCTGTTACGCGCTGACGGAGCCGCATGCGGGCTCGAACGCCGCCGCGCTGCGCACCGTGGCCGTGCGCAAGGGTGACCGCTACGTGCTGAACGGCACGAAGGCGTGGATTACGAACGGGGGCGCGGCCGACGCCGTGATCGCTTACGTAAACACGGACCCGGCGAAAGGGGAGAAGGGAATCACCGCGCTGCTGATCGAACGCGGCACGCCGGGCTTCAAGGTGGGCAAGGAAGAAAAAAAGCTGGGGATCAACGCGACGGCGTGCGTCGAGCTGTCATTCACGGACTGCGAAGTGCCCGTCGAGAACCGCGTGGGCAACGAAGGCGAAGGCTACAAAGTGGCGCTTTCCACATTGGATGGCGGGCGCATCGGCATCGCCAGCCAGGCGGTGGGGATTGCGCAGGGGGCGTTTGAGGCGGCGCTGCGCTACTCCGGCGAGCGCCAGGCGTTCGGCGGGCCGATCTCCCAGTTCCAGGCGATCCAGTTCATGCTCGCGGATATGTCCACGGAAATCGAGGCGGCGCGGCTGCTGGCGCGGCGCGCGGCGTGGAAGCAGGACACGGGCGCGCGATTCTCGATGGAAGCGGCCATGGCGAAACTGTTCGCCAGCGAAATGGCCACGCGTGTGACGCACAAGGCCATTCAGATTCACGGCGGCAACGGCTACAGCCGGGAATATCCCGTCGAGCGGATGTATCGCGACGCGCGCATCACCGAGATTTACGAGGGCACCAGCGAAATCCAGCGCCTGGTGATTTCGGCCTGGGTGCTGAAGTCGGCTTAGCGCCAGCCCGGCCGGTTCCATCCGCTAGCTTTGGCTCCCCGGCGTTCCGTCAGGCTCCACTTCCCAGATGCCCTCGAAGTCGACGAAATAGGAGCGAACCTCGATTCCGGGCAGGCGCTCCGCAACGGTCGCCGCCGCCCGTCGTAATTCCCGTTCGTGGTGCTCAGCCTCCGCATGTGCATCGCCCCCAAAACCGCCGGCCAGGCCGCCATAGGCCCCACAATCGGAGTGCACCATCAGGATCACGCGCGTGGTTCCGTGAAGGCGCATGGACTTCCGGATTTGGTCCAGAACGAACTCGCGCTCCAGCTCCTGCTCCGGTGATGCCAGACACTTCGCTCCTCCCGCCACTTTGATTGCGTCAGGATTGAGGATGCCCAGCCGCTTAAGAAACTTCCGGAGCCCCAATTCGAAGCGATTATCGAAACACCAGACGACTGCCGCATCGCAACGATAGCTTTCCCGGGGAGCCCATGAACGGAAGGCCTTTTTCATCTCGTTCCTCTGTCACCCCTGAACGCGGGCGGGATGCCTTTCCAGCTTGAGGGGGATCGTCCCGTCTTGCAATAACGTTCCGTCGGCCTGTGAAGTGTATCCTTATGCGATGTTCGAGCTGGACAGCGAGCTTGCCTTCGATGCCGCCGAGGACGGCAAGTTCTTCTCCGAGCTTCCTGCCCGTCCCGCGGTTTTTCTGATCGAGATGCGCGACTCGGCTGCCCGGTCGTACCTGGCACGCACGGCCGACCTCCAGCGCCGGCTCGGTGTGCTGCTGGGGCGGGCGCAGCAGCCGTCGCGGCGGCTGAACCTTCGGGAGATTGCGGCGCGCGTGCGCTATCGCGTGGTGGGATCGGCATTCGAGCAGTCGCTGGTGCTCTACCATCACGCCGTGCGCATTCACGCGGGAAGGCATCGTGCGTGGATGCGTCTGCGACCGCCCGTGGTGGTGAAACTGAAGCTGCGCAGCCCCTATCCACGCGCCTACGTGACGCGGCGGATTCTGGATGACGGCGCGCTCTACATCGGGCCGTTCGGCACGCGCCGCTCTGCCGACGCGTTCCTCAGCCAGGCGCTCAATTTTTTCAAGATCCGGCGCTGCCAGATCCGCATCCGGCGCGATCCGACGTTTCCCGGCTGCTTGTATTCGGAAATGAAAATGTGCCTCGCGCCATGCTTCGCCGGGTGCACGGATGAGGAGTACGCGGACGAGGTTGTGCGCGTGGAGGCGTTCCTGGCTTCGAGCGGCGCTTCGCTGGTGGGGGAATACGAGCAGAGCCGCGACGCTGCCACGGCGGCCGAGGATTTCGAGCGCAGTGCGGCCATCCACAAGAAGATCGAGAAAGTAACCGCAGCGCTCCGGCTGCTGCCCGAGCTGGCCCGGCGCATCGATGATCTGGACGCCGTGATTCTCCAGCGCGCGAATGCGGAGCAAACCGTAGCAGCATTCGCCGTCCGTGGCGGATTTCTCTCGCCACCCTTTCTTCTCGAATTCGGCACGCTGGCGGCGGACCCGCGCTCCGTGGAGGCGATTTTCCGTGAACACCTGGAATCCGAGCCAGGTGTGGAGCTGCCCGGCGGTTCGCGACTGCCTGCCGTAGCGGGTTCGTCCGGTTTGATGGCCGACCACCTGTCGCTCCTGGCGCGCTGGTATTACTCCAAGCCGCGCGCGGGCGAGATTTTCTATGCCACTGCGGGACGCGGCGCGCAGGCCGGTGCGCTGGTGTGGCCGTATCGCCGGATGGTTCGCGCCTGCTCGCGGCTCCTTGTTCAGTCCTGACGGCGAAGGGCGCCTCGCCCCTCTGCTATACTTTCGCTTCTTTTCGGACCACCAGGAGTCACATGCCCTCTTTTGCCACGCCGGAAGCCACTCGCGCCTATGCCTCACGATTTGCCGGGAGCGCCGCGGCCGGACACTTTCGCGCCGCGCGCGGGCTGACAGTTTCGTCGCTCGGGGTGGGCACCTATCTCGGCCAGCCGGACGCCGCGACGGATCGCGGCTACACGGACGCGATCGTGGAAGCCGGGCTCGGTGGTTTCAATGTGCTGGACTCCGCCATCAATTATCGCTTTCAGCGCAGCGAACGATCCGTGGGCGCGGCCATCGCGGAGCTGGGGGCGCGCGGCGTTCCACGCGAGGCGCTGCTGGTGTGCACCAAGGGCGGCTATCTGACTCCGGACGGGGAGATGCCCGCCAACCCGCGCGAGTACTTCAGCCGCGAATATTTTTCGAAGGAAATCCTCCGTCCCGGTGACGTAGCCGCGGGTTGCCATTCGATGACGCCGCGCTATCTGGAGGATCAGCTCGGGCGCAGCCTGCGCAATCTCGGCCTTTCCTCAGTGGACGTGTATTACGTTCACAATCCGGAGACGCAGCTCGAAGAGATTTCGCCGGACGAGTTCCGCGCGCGCCTCCGTGCGGCATTCGAATTCCTGGAGGGAGCTGTGGGCGCGGTGAAAATCGGGCACTACGGTCTGGCCACCTGGAACGGTTTTCGCCAGCCGGCGGATTCGCCCACGCTCCATTCCCTGGCGGACATTGTGGCCGTGGCGCGCGAGGTGGCCGGCGAGTCGCACCACTTCGGATTTGTCCAGCTCCCCGTAAACCTGATGATGCCGGAAGCGGTGGTGCTGCCGAATCAGCGCGTGGCGGGCCGCGATCTTCCGCTGCTCGCTGCAGCCGCCGAACTCGGTGTGACGGTGATCGCGAGCGGGCCGACGCTGCAGGGCCGCCTGGCTCGCGGGCTGCCCCCCGCGATCACAAATACCATTGGACTGGGCAGCGACTTCGAGCGGGCGCTGCAGTTCGCGCGCTCCGCACCTGGTCTCGCGACCGCGCTTGTGGGCATGAGCCGCGCCGAACACGCTCACGCCAATCTGCGCCTGGCGAGCGAGCCGCCGCTGCCCGCTGACAAATTCTGGTCTCTCTTTCGCGAAGAGTAGAATCGCGCTAGGAAACTTCCGGCGAGTTCATCCATTCGGTGATGGCGCGATCCAGCCGGTCCAGCTTCCCATTGAAGAAGTGTCCCGCGCCTTCGACCAACACCAGCCGTTTCGGTTCGGCGAGTGAATCCATCAGCGCCTCCAGCCGCTGACGCGCGGCGAACTGGTCCTCCGCTCCCACCACGAACAATTTCGGTTTCGTCGAGCCGCGCAGATAAGAAAAATCCGAGTCATTCACGGGAATTCCAATTCCAATCAGCCGTGTGACTCGTGAATCTTCCGCGCCGACGCGCAGTCCCACCCACGAACCGAAACTGAATCCGGCCAGAACCACCGGAAGGCCGGGAAACTCGCCGGCCAGATAGTCAAGCGCCGTGCGCACATCCTCGCGTTCGCCGCGGCCGCGATCGTGTTCGCCATGGCTCAGTCCCGCGCCTCGAAAATTGAAGCGCAGCACGGGCAAGCCCAGCTCGTGCAGGCTCTTGGCGGCCTGAAACACAACCTTGTTGTGCATCGTTCCGCCATAGAGCGGGTGCGGATGGCATACGAGCGCCACCATCGCGGGATGCGCCTGCGTGCTCGTCCAGAGAAGCGCCTCCAGCCGGCCGGCCGGGCCGTCGAGAAACAGGCTGCGATGGAAGACTGTGTTCGATCCGTCCATGGACCTTCAGGCAGCGGCAGGGAAAGCCATTACATCAGCTGGCCGGCACGCGAATGCCGGTTGTGCCTTTGTACTGCACGGCGACGCACAGCGTGGAACCGCGCTCGATGATCCGCACGACGCGGCTTTCGATCTCTTCGGCGGGCTCTCCCGGCTTGTATGGCACGGCGATCCACACGTGCTGTCCCACGGCATAGGAACGCGCGGCTTTGAACAGCACGCCCGTGCGCGAGATGTCCACGGTCTGCGTCTCTTCGCTGCCGCTCTCGCCGCGAACCCGGATGGGCAGCACCAGCTTGGAGCGGTCCTTGGAGCGCCGCTCGGAGGGAAGTTGCATCACGCTGCGCTCGCGGACGTTGATGGGCGTGGGGTCCGACCGCGCACTGTGAAATCGCACGGCAACCTCCGCCGAGCCGTCCGGGGAGCTGTCCACACGCACTACCGTGGCGGGAAATTCGACGTCGCCCCCCATCGATTTCGGGTCGTACGGCACAATCACCCACACGGTACTGTGCATTTCGTAGGGCTGCCGGGTGCGGAACAGGACTCCGTTCCGCGAGACGTCGAGCGTCGTTGTGACTTCCATGGATTCCCGGGGCGGTCCGATCTGGCGCACTCGGATGGCCAGTTCCGTCCGCACTCGCGGCCGCTCGCGTCCTTCGCTCCCGGGCATAGTGTGGCAAAGTAGCCGCCGCGCGACTGCAAGTCAAGCCGCGTCAATTCTTCCACTACACTTCGGCAGCCCCTGTCCAGCCCATTGCTTGACGTGCAGGTTCGGTGATAGGGTGAGATACTATTCCCCGTGGAAAGCGTGAGGGTTTCTGTATGAACGAGATGGAACGCCGCATGTCCCGACGTTTCAACATGAACCTCCCGCTCATGATTCGTTTCCAGAACGGGACCTTGAAGGTTGAGCAGGAGGCCCGAACCCGCGACGTGAGTTTTCGCGGCCTCTACTTTGTGATCGACAGCGCTTTCCAAGCCGGCATGCCCGTTGAGTTCGTGCTGACACTTCCGAAGGAAGTGACGATGGCGGGCGACGTGCACATTCAGTGTTACGGCACCGTGGTGCGCGTGGAGGATTTTGAGAGCCGGCGCGGCGTGGCTGCCCGCATTGATCGATACGAGTTTGTCTCCGCGCTCGCCTGAGCCCGCGTAGCGGGCCCCGCCGCCTTCTGAGGGAGGACTCCATGGGGAAATACGACATTGGGAATGCACTCGAAGAATTGAACGAGGAAGCGCTCCTGCCTCATCCTGTCCGGCTGCGCGACATGATCCTGCGCACGGACCTCGATCCCCAGGCCGCCGTCGAGGTGAATCGGGAATTCCAGAATTACCTTACGCAATTCGGCCAGGTGCAAAAAATCGGCCGCGGCATTCTGGAGACGCTGGCGGCGCATCGCCCCAAGCAGTCCTGACGCCGCCATTTTGTCCCGCATCGTTCCGGCGGCCTGCGCGGCAAGACCCGCCGGCTTTTGCGATAATGGATGTTTTGTGTCCCTATGGCGCGCGAAACCCTGCTCATCGACGCCGACGACACGCTCTGGGAGAACCAGGTTCACTTCGAGCGCGTGATTGAAGGCTTTCTCAACATCATCTACCGCCTTGGATTTTCGCCGCCCTATGCCCGGCGCATCCTGAACGAAACCGAGCGGCGCAACATCCGCCAGTTCGGATTCGGCGTGCGCAGCTTTCACACCGCGCTCGAGGAGACGTACTTGAAACTGGCGGGCAACATGGCCCGCCGCGAGGTGGTGAAGGAGATTGGCGGGCTGGTGGCCGAACTTTCGTCGACTCCGCCCACGTTGCTCGAGGGAGTGGCGGAAACGCTCGGCTATCTGGCCATGCGCCACCGGCTGATCCTCTGCACCAAGGGCGAACCGGCCGAGCAGGCCGGGAAGCTCGAACGCTCCGGACTCCAGGTGCACTTCCAGGCCGTGGAAATCGTGGCCGACAAGGATTCGCACACCTACCGCGGCCTGGTAAAAACGCATCGCATCGTTAAATCGCACGGATGGATGGTGGGCAACAGCCCGCGCAGCGACATCAACCCCGCGCTTGCCGCGGGGCTCAATGCCGTGTTCATTCCCCACGCCAAGACATGGGAATTCGAGCACGACGAACTCTCCAGCGGCCCGGGGAAGCTGCTGGTGATTCCCGCATTCCGCAGCCTTCGCGAATATTTCTAGAGGACACGTATGACCACTGCGACGGATTATCGGTCCGAATTCTTTGAATTCGACGACGCCACTTACCTGGCCATGGCCGCGCAGGGACCGTTGCCCCGCGTGGCCATCAAGGCACTGGAAACCTCGATCGATTACAAGCGCCGTCCCTACCGCATCGAGGAGCCTCTCTATTTCGAACTGCCGGCGCGCGTGCGCGGGCTTCTGGCCCAGCTCACCGGCGGCGCGCCGGAGGAGATCGGCATCACCACAGGCGCCTCGACCGGCCTGGCCGGGATTGCCGCCGCGCTCCCGTGGGAGCCCGGGGATGAGGTGCTGATTGCGCGAGGTGAATTTCCCGCACAGGCGTGCACGTGGGCGCCGCTGGTGTCGACTCGCGGCATCGTGTTGCGCTTCGTCACGCCGCGCGGCCCGTATCCGCGAGCCTGCGACTTTCTCGAGCATCTCACGCCGCGCACGCGTCTGGTCAGCGCCAGTCTGGTGCGTTTTGGCGACGGTTCGCTGCTTGACGCCGCCACGCTCTCCGCCGGGCTGGCGGGCTCGCGTTGTCGGTTGCTGCTTGACGTCACTCAGGCCTGCGGCGCAGTGCCCACGAATCTGCGCGCGCTGGGCGCTGATTTCGCCGTGTGCGCGGCCTACAAGTGGCTGCTAGGTCCGTACGGCACTGGATTTGTGTGGGCGCGCCGCGAGCACACCGAGGCCATGGCTCCCGCGCCGTTCTTCTGGATGGCGGCTTCCTCCGACCAGCACTTCCACGAACTGGACTTCGATCCCGATCCCTCGGGAGCGTTTGCCTGGCGCCCGCCTTCCACGGCGCGCCGATGGGACGTGGCGGAAACCGCCAGTTTTTTCCATCTCTCGGCATTCGCCGCGTCGCTCGAGTTTGTGATGCGTGCCGGGCCCGCCACGGTGCTCGAGCACAACCGGGAGCTGCTGGACCTTCTCCTGCGCAGATTGCCGGCGGACCGCTGCGTTCTGGCCAGTCCCCGCGATCCCGCCGAACGCGGTCCCTATTTGTGCATCGCCGCGCGCACGCATGAGGCTACCGCCCGGCTCTACGAGCAACTTCGCGGGCAGAAGATTTACGTGAGCCTGCGCAATCACGCGCTCCGCGTCGCTCCGTATCTCTACAACACGGAGGAGGACATCGAGAGGCTGGTGCGCGCCATCACCATCTAGACCGGCGGCGCATCGAAGCGAGGGAGTTCAGGGGAAGCTCCATAGAATTTTTCCGGGAGGACTTGTGGATTCCAATTCTTCGCAATCCGCCGCCTCTCCCGCCGGGAGCGGCTGGCCTCGCGTCGCCGTCATCGGAGCAGGCGCCGTAGGGTGCTACTTCGGCGGACGGCTTGTCCGCGCTGGATGTCCGGTGACGTTCATTGGCCGGCCTGGCCCAAATTCCGGCGTGGCGGCGCTGGCCCGCGAAGGGCTTTATTTCGACAGCCCGGAATTTCAGGAAAATCTCCGGCTGGAAACCGCCACAGATCCCGCGGCTGCGTCCTCGGCCGATGTGGTCTTGATTTGCGTGAAGACGCTGGACACCGCCACGGCTGCGACGACCCTTGCCCCGCACCTTCGTTCCGGCGCCATCGTCGTGAGTCTCCAGAACGGCGTGGAGAATGCAGAGGGCATCCGCAAGGCCCTGTGCGATGCCGGCCGCACACCGTTGCCGCCGGTGCTCGCTTCCGTCGTGTACGTGGCCGCAGCCATGCCGGAACCCGGACACCTGAAGCATAGTGGCCGCGGAGATCTTGTGATAGGCACGGGAGGCGACGACTCGCTCGCGCCCGCGGTGGAGCGCATCGCGCAGCTCTTCACGCGTGCCGGAGTGCCTTGCCGCATCAGTGAGAACATCCACGGAGAACTCTGGTTGAAGCTCGTGTGGAACTGCGCCGGAAACGCTGTTTCCGCGCTGGGACGCGCCAGCTACGCGCTTGCGGGCAGTCTTGAGCCCGTCCGGCGCGTCATGGCCGCGGCAGCGGAAGAAGTTGCCGCCGTGGCGCGAGCCGCGGGTATTCGCCTTCCAGACACGGATTGGATGGCCATGGGATTTAAGCTTGCCAGTTCACTCGGTCCCGCCACTTCTTCCACGGCACAGGACGTCGAGCGCGGCCGGGCCACGGAGATCGATTCGCTCAACGGCTTCGTCGCCCGGCGCGGCGCCACTCTTGGTGTGCCCACCCCGGTGAACCAGACTCTGTGGGCGCTCGTGAAACTCCTCGAGGCTTCGAACCAGGCTCGGTAGCTCCGCCGTTCAGGCCGGATTTTCCCGGCCGAATTTCCGCTCTCTCCAATCCTGGATCGCGTGTTAGAAGGCGGGCATCGTCGCCCGGAACGGTATTCGTACAATTGCGGCCAGCTCCACGGGGTGGCCCGCGCGTTCCGCTGCGCGGAATTTCCAGCGAGAGAGGGCCTCCATCGCGTTCTGGTCGAGCTGCGGATCCAGGCTTCTCACCACTTCGATGCTGTCCACGGAGCCGTCCCGCCGGATGATGGCGTAGAGAACCACGTCGCCCTGCACCCGCGCGCTCACGTACTCCGGCGGGTATTTCGGGTCCACCTTTCGCATCGGCTCCGGTCCCTCGATGCCTTCCAGGCCAGCGCTGTTTGGGATTTCTTTGCCGTTCGCATCCAGCTCGACGAATTTCAGTGTCCACGTGCCGGTTACGCTCGCCAGGTTCGGCATGCTCACATGCATCGTGTAGATTCTTCCGGGCGCCAGCAAATCCTCGGGATGCAGCGCGGCTTTTATGCGTTCCTGGATGGATTGCTGGGGAACAGACGCGTCATCGGGAGACAGAGCGGCGATACCAGGCTGCCGCGGCACCACACGCGAGGGCGGTCGAAGCCCCACGCCCGATCCGTCTCCGTAGAGACCCGGAGGGCCAGCCATGTCGGACACAGGCCCGTGCTTCGCGGCGGAGATCGAGATGCCCGGAATTTCGCCGCCATGCCCGTTTCCGCCTCTATGGTCTGAGGGTGCCACAGCGCTCCCGCTGGCCGTGGTTCCCCCCGCGCCCGGTGCTTTAGCGTCCGGCGACATGGAGAATTGAGCGTTCAGATTTCCCTTCGGAACTTCCAGGTTCGGCGGTGGAGGCGCGGGCGCTTCCGAAAGCGCTATCAGTTTCTGCCCCGCGAGATCGGGACTGGGCGCAGCGTGGATCTCCGGAGCCGCTTCATCGGTCCGCCGTCCTGCCTGGAAGGTGGGCCGGGCCGTCGTCTTCACCTCGAGAGCTGGCTTCGGTAAGTCCACATGCTGAGACGTTATGGTCATGTCCGGCAAAGCGGCGGGCACGTTTGGCGCCACGACAGGCGCTTGTGGCCGTGCCAGCTTCTGCCGCATGCGCGTGTGGGAATCCACCTTCAAGTGCCGCCGGGGCGGGGGCGGCGCCGGCAGGCTCGGCCATTCCACTATGTTCGGCAGCGGGGGCAGGATCTTCGGCGGTTCCGGGGAAACTGCAGGCTCGATCAGCGTTTGCCGCGGATGCGTGGCCACTTCCGGTTTCGAAATAATTGTCTGCCGCGGATGGAACTTGTCCGCGCCCCGGCGCGCCGCTTCAACTCCGTGGTGCGGGGCGGCCTTCCGGCTCTCCTTGCGGAACGCGGGAATGTAGGGAAGCAGGACGCTCGAAGAACCCGTCCAGGCCACTTCCACCTGCTTCGGCGCAGTCTCCGCCGCAGAACGGCTCAAACCGAAACGGAATCGGAGAGGAAATACGACCAACAGCACATGCAACAGGGCCGAAAGGAAAATCAGTTGCCAGTTATTCCGGCCTCGAATCCAGGCATCGAGGAAATACGGCCCCACGGGCCAGCCCTGTGGCGGCGCCGGCCCGCGCAGCAGGACCAGCAGGTTGCTCCACAATCCCGCTTGCGGCCATTCCCAGGCAGATCCCAGTGGACGCGGAGTAGCCTCCTCGCCCAGCCGGGGTTCTTCCAAAGCTGGCGCATGCCCGCTTGCAGCAGAGGCGCTCATGGCTTGGCATTATAGCCGGACTCGATTCCTTCCGCCCGAGTCCGCTCGCCGCCACTTAACTGTTGCGAACCGGCGGCGGCTAAGTCGAGCCAGCCGATTTTCCTCGCGAGCACGCGCGCGTACTGTACCGCCGGTCTTCTCCGGCTAGGCTTCGGCATCGCCGGCAACCGGGTTTCCCGCCTCGAAGCCTTCTGCGGCGATCGTGCGGACTGTGAGGGCATAGAAGTCGAGTGCGGCATCTCCCTGAACTACGGTGCGCGTGCGAACCAGCGGACCATAAGCCGACTTCAGTGCCAATTTTCTTGTGCGCTCGAAGATGATCAGCGTCTTCGCCGCCACCAGCGCCGAACCGGCGAGCGTTTCGAGCACGCGCGCATATTCCTCCTTTTCACCGTACGGAGGATCGAAGAAGAGCATGTCTGCCGCCATGCCTCGCTCGGCCAGAGTGGTCAGCCCGCGGCAAACGTCTCCCGCAATCACCTCCACGCCTTCGCGAATTCCCAGGCCCTCCAGATTCTTCCGGATGAGCGCGACCGAGGAGCGGTGTTTTTCAAGAAACACGACGCGGCCGGCGCCCCGGCTGACCGCCTCGATTCCCACCGCCCCTGTTCCCGCGTAACCATCCACAAAGAAGCAGCCATCGATCCGGGCTTGCAGAATGTCGAACAGTGTCTCGCGCAATCGGTCGCTCGTCGGGCGCAGCTCCATCCCACGTCCGCTTGCGATCCTACGGCTGCCGTATCTTCCCGCGATCACCCGCACGGATGCCTTACCCCACCGCCGCCAGTTGATACCGGCGTTTCCAATCGGGACCCAGATAGGCCATCAATTTCGAAAGCTCGGGCGACGCGCCGCCTTCCATCATGGACAGCGCTTCGCGCCGCGCGGCCTCCAGCATGTCGAAATCCCGCAGCGGATTCGCCACGTGAAAGCCCATTTCGCCGTGCTGGCGCGTGCCGAACAGTTCGCCTGGCCCGCGCAGCCGCATGTCCACTTCCGCGATTTCAAATCCGTTGGTGGTGCGCACCATGGTGGTGAGCCGCTCGTTCGCTTCCTCGCTCATTTTTCTCGGGGCCACCAGCACGCAGAACGACCGGTCGCCGCCGCGTCCCACTCGGCCGCGCAGCTGGTGGAGCTGGGCCAGGCCGAAGCGGTCCGCATGTTCGATCACCATCATCGTGGCATTCGGCACGTCCACCCCCACTTCAATCACCGTGGTGGACACCAGCACCGACACCTCGCCGCGCCGGAAGCTCTCGATCACCGCTTCCTTCTCCTCGCTCTTCAACCGGCCGTGCAACAGGCCCACGCGCAGGCCGCCGAACACTTTTTTCGACAGCCGTTCGTACTCCGCGACCGCGGCTTTCAGTTCCGCCTTCGATTCCTCGATGACCGGATACACCACATACACCTGGCGTCCCTTCTTCACTTCGCCACGCGCGAATTCCCACACTCCCGGAAGGTTGTCTTCCGAGGTCACTCGCGTTTCCACCGGCCGGCGTCCCGGCGGCATCTCGTCGATCACGGACTGGTCCAGATCGCCGTAGAGAGTCAGGCAGAGCGTGCGTGGAATCGGCGTGGCCGTCATCACCAGCACGTCGGCCGCTGTGCCTTTCTCCCGCAGCCGTTTGCGTTGCAGCACGCCGAAGCGGTGCTGCTCGTCCACAATCACCAGGCCCAGGTCTTTGAACTGCGCCGCCTCTTCCAGCAAGGCGTGGGTCCCCGCCACCAGTTGCGTGGCGCCGCTCTTGAGTCCGTCCAGCACCTCGCGTTTCTCCGCGGGCTTCATCCCGCTGATCAGAAGATCCACGCGATAGCCAGCCGGCCCCAGCAGCCGCCGCGCGGTCAGGTGATGCTGTACCGCCAGAATCTCCGTGGGCGCCATCAGCGCCACCTGGCTGCCGTTCTCCATCACGATCACCGCGGCTTCAAAGGCCACCAGCGTCTTGCCGCTTCCCACGTCGCCCAGCAGGAGCCGGTTCATGGGCACCGGGCGCTCCAGGTCCGCCGCGATTTCCGCGAGCACGCGCTTCTGCGCCGCGGTGGGCTTGAACGGCAGAATGCGCTTGACGGCCTCGCGGATTCGCGGCTCGCGCACCGAATAGGCGTGCCCTCGCTCGTGCTGCGCTTCGCGGCGCCGCGCCGCCAGCCCCAGCTGGTAGTAGAACAGCTCCTCGAAGATCAGCCGCTTCTGCGCAGGCGTGCGGAACGCGTTGAGCGCCTCCAGGCTTGCGCCCGCGGCGGGGAAGTGGACCTCTTCGATTGCCGCGCGCCGTGGCGGAAATCCATATCGTCCGCGGATCGCTTCGGGCAGCGCATCGGGAATCGACGGCTCCAGCAGGGTGAGAGCGTGATGAATCACCCGGCGCAGCATGCGCGAGCTGATTCCGCCCATGGCCTCGTAGATGGGGACGATCCGCCCCACCTCGGTCGAATCCTCGGTGTCTCCGCCCAGCAGCTCGAACTCCGGGTTTATCATTTCCAGTTTGCCGGGACGGTAGGTGTCGAACTCCGCTTTTCCGTGGAGGACGATGGCCTGTCCCTCTTTGAATCGCCCATCGAGATAGTTTCCGTGGAAGAACCGGCAGTAGAGCACCCCGGTCGCGTCACGCACCGTCAGGTAATACACCGCGCCGCGCCCGCGCCGGAATCCACCCAGGCTTCCGTGGACCACTTCCCCCTTGACGGTGGTCACTCCGCCGCCGCGGATTTCCCGGATGGGTGTGAAGTGGATGCGGTCTTCGTAGCGGAACGGCAGGTAGCGGAGCAGGTCTTCCAGCGTCAGGATGCCGCGTTCCGCCAGCGTCTGTGCCCGCGCCGGTCCCACACCCTTGAGGTAGGTCACCTCGGTGGACAGAGCGATGCTTCTCGGCGGCGATGGCAGAGCGTCCCCCGTGCGTTTCCGCGCTAGCTTACACCATCGACCGCACCGGCTGGCGCAGGGGGGCCGGATGCAGTAGAGTCGCCTCTCCATCACGGTTTGCGATTCCTGTCGCACCGCGGAGAGCGTCCTCGATAATGTCTTTTGCCCCACCCAAAAGGTCCATATTCTCAGGCCTCGGCGAATCCTTCTTCGCCGTGGTTCTCGGCAATATCATCTACTTTGCCGTCGCGCCGCTGCTCCCGGCATCGCTGCAGCATGAGCTTTTCCGTCCTGACCTGGGACTGGTGCTGGATTTTCTCGTCTGCCTGGGTGTGTTTGCCGTGACGCGGCTGGTCCGGACACGCCTGCTAAGTCACACAAAATGAATAGTGTACACGATACCTCTGCCCGGACTCCTGGCCCAGCTCTTCGCAGGCGGCTTCTGCATCTGCGGAACCTTTCTCCCTCCGTTCGCGTCTTCTTCTATGCTCACCTTGGAGCTCGCCGGCGCGTCAAAATCTATCGGTGGCGCACGTTCCGGCCTCGGTGCTGCTGGAGTTGGAGCGGGCCGTGACGTGCGCACGATGACCAAGGCTATGCTCCCTGTGGAAACGGCGTTGGCATTAGAACGAGAGGCCCAAATACCCTCGGCCAGGACGCTCGAAGAGGGCGACCTGATCCGGGCTGCGCAGCGCGGCGAACGCGATGCCTTTGAGGAACTCGTCCGCCGCTACGACCAGGACGTTCTGCGCCTCGCCCTCCAAATTACACGCCGTCCGGAAGACGCCCACGATCTGTATCAGGAAGCCTTCCTGAAGGTTTACCGCAATTTGGACCGCTTCCGTTTCGAGTGCAGCTTTTACACCTGGCTCTATCGCGTGGTGACGAACGTGTGCCTCGACCATCTTCGCCGCCGCTCCAGCCGCCCGGAGGATCAGGCCCCCGAACCCCAGCACCTCGCAACTCCCGCGGATGAGGACTTCTTCGATCGCCAGGCGCACCCGGCTCCGGAAAGCAACCCAGAACGCGCCCTGATGGGAAAAGAACTGGGCCACCGGATCGCGCTGGCCATGGAGAGGCTCTCCGCGCGGGAACGCATGGTGTTCGAGCTGAAACATTTTCAGGGTCTGCGATTGCGCGTGATCGGCGAAATGCTCGGCACGACCGAAGAGACGGTCAAGAATTCGCTGTTCCGCGCCACGCGAAAGCTGCGCAGCAACCTCGAGGCCTTCCGCTGATGGACACGCCGCACACTTCGCGCCCCGTTGCCTGCGCGGAATTCGAACGCCGCCTCGCGCTCTACGTGTGGCAGGAGCTGGAGCCGTCCGAACGCCAGGCCGTCGAGCGCCATGTGGCCGGGTGCGCGGGTTGCGCCGCGGCTCTGGCTCGCGAGCGCACTCTGCTCGAACAGCTCAGCTCGCTCGATCCCGAGCAGCCTTCCGATTTTCTGATCGCGCAGTGCCGCCGCACGCTCTCGCGCCATCTGGATCGTGCGGAAGTCTCGGCACGCTGGTGGAAGCGCGTGAAGGCGGTGTTTCGTCCCGCCGCGTGGCTCACCGCGCGCCCGGCGTGGACCGTGGCCGGGCTCGTGCTCGCTGGTTTCCTTGCCGGCCGCTATGTGTCGCGTCCCACCACGCCCCCTGATGTTGCGCCGGAGCCTTCTCCCGTGGCTTCCGTGGCGCCAGCGGGTTTTGAGAATTCATCGGTCCTCGGAATTCAGCGCCTGCCCGGCGGCGACGTGGCCGTGCGCATGCGCACGGAGCAGCCTGTGGTGGTTCAGGGCACGCCCGATGATGGCGCGATTCGCCGCGCGTTGCTCGCCGCGCTCCAATCTTCTGACTCGCCGGATCCTGACGCGCGCCTGGAATCAGTGGACCTGCTTCGCGGCAGCCGTACGGATGCCTCCGTCCGCCGCGCGCTCTGCCAGGCCGCGCTGCACGACACGAATGCGAGTGTGCGGCTGAAAGCGATCGACGCGCTCCGCGGCATGGAGAAGGAAGAAGACGTGCGCCAGACGCTGCTCCGCGCCCTCGAACGGGATCAGAATCCCGGAGTTCGCGTGGAGGCCATCAGCGCCCTTCGCGCGTATCTGGATTCCGCTCCGAGCAGCGATTGGTCTCGTGACGACTCGCTCGTCCGCATTCTCCGCGACCGCCAGCGCAAGGACCCCAACGAGTTCGTGCGTCTGCAAAGCGACGCGGCCATCCGCCAGATTTCTTCGCACGAAGTGCAGTGAGCCGCGTCCAATTGAAGGAGAGCAGCAGGGAAGTGAGCCTTCCGGAACAGCGTCGATTCTCCCGTCTGCCGGAGCGCACAACGCGCCGCGGTTGCCGCCCCGCATTGCTGGCGGCCGCCGCGCTTGCGTTCGCAGCGCTCGCCGGGCCTCTTACCCGTGCCTCAACCTGGCCAGCTCGGGACGGTTCTGCCCGCAGGATCGTCAGCCAGCAGAACGGCACGCTTACGGTTCACGAGGGAGACCGCGTTCGGGTGAGCATGGAGCTGGGCGACGTTCGCGTCCGTACTCAGTCCAGCGGCTCGGTGGGCTACCGCCTGGTGATTGAAGCGCCTGCTGGCTCCAACTGGGGCGCCTCTCAGGCTCCCAGATTCCAGCTTTCCGCACGGTCGGGCTCCGATGGAGCCGTAATCGTGGGCCGCGCCGTGAGCGAGCGCTCCTCGGAGCGTTATTGGGTCACACTGGAACTCGACGTTCCCCGCGCTACCCCACTCGAAATCTCCACCCAGGGCGGCGCCATTGATGTGGACGATATTGATGGCCGGCTGGTCTGCGATACCGCGGGCGGAAAGATCCGCACTGGCCGGGTGGGCTCCTCCGCCCGTCTGCACACCGCCGGCGGCGATGTGTTTGTGCAGGAGGTGTCGGGAGATCTGATGGCTTCCACGGGCGGCGGCAACATCGTCGCTGGCCCTGTCCACGGTTCTGCATCGCTCCGCACGGGCGGCGGACACATCCGCGCGGTCCGCGTGGACGGCGAAGCGCACATGGAAACGGGCGGCGGCAATATTTTCCTGGATCGCGCCGGGGCCAACCTGGTGGCTACGACGGGCGGTGGACGAATCATGGTGGGTGAAGCCTCCGGCGAACTTCAGGCGCGCACCGGAGGAGGCGGCATCCGCGTGTGGCGCCTTGCCGGCCCCGCCCGGATCGAGACCGGCGCCGGATCCATTTTTCTCGCCGGGGTCACCAGCCCCGTCCGCGCTACAACGGGTTCCGGCGGCATCACTGCTCTCTTTTCTCCAGTCGTCGCGGTCGCCCCCGTCCCGCCCACTCCTAAGGCGCCCGGTGCGCCCCGCGGGCCGGAAGTTCCACGCGCGCAGCCAAGCGGAACGCTTGCCGAGCTGCAATGCACGGGGGGAGACCTGGTGGTTTTCCTTCCGAGAAACGCCAGCCTCAATCTCGACGCGGCCATCGAGGGTGGCGACAACTACCGGATGATGATTGACCCTGCCTTTCCCGTTTCGCTCAAATCCGACGAGCTTTCCCACGGCGGCTCGCTTCGGGCCGAAGGAGTGATGGGTTCGGGCGGCCCGCTCCTGCGTCTTCGCGCGGTTTCCGGAAATATCCTGCTTCGTCCCGCGGAGGGCCCGGAGGTGCTGTCGGTTCCGATCCTGCCAGCAATGCCCGCCGCGGCCATACCTCCCGTTCCGCCCATTCCTCCGCGCCCGGGAGAAGATATCGACGCGGCGATCGCTCACCTCGAGATTTCCATCACGCAGATGCAGAGCCAGCTGGAGAGCCGCCAGGAGGCTCTCGAGTCGTACGCCTCCGCCCAGGAAGTGCAGGCCATGCGGATGGCTCGCCGCTCCATGCAGCAGGAGCGCAGGCTCGAATCGCGTGCCAACCGCTCCACCGGCGGGGATAGCGACTCCGGAGAAGTGGAATACGACTGGAGTCCGGATCAGCTCTCTCAAATGGAAGGCCTCCGGGAGCAGTTCACCGCCTGGCTCACGGACCGCGTGATTATTCCCGCGGACCAGATGCGTCCGCGGCTGGTCCGCCGCGTCGATCCCGCGTATCCGGAGCAAGCCCGCAAGCTTGGCCTGGAGGGCCCTGTGCGGCTTCGCGTGGCCATTGCCCGGGATGGCTCCATTGAGGATGTGAAGGCTTTGTCCGGCCATCCTCTTCTTGCGGAAGCGGCGGCCGACGCCGTCAGGCAGTGGCGCTACCGGCCCACGGTGCTGAACGGCAAGCAGGTTCCGGTGCTGACGGTCATTACCGTCACGTTCCATCACCAGTAGGCCACAGCCGCATGTGGCGGCGCGTATCCGGCAAGGGACGTGTCCGGGTCGAAGGGGGAATTTATGAAGGCTCCTCGGTGCTTGCCCGTTCGCATCGTCTACTCGCTGTTGCCCGTGGCGCTCATTTTTCTCGCCGGCGCTCCCTCTGCGTCCGCGCAGCGCGTGGCCGTCGACACGTATGAGCGCACTGTGCCGCTTCCGCCCGGCGGTTCGTTTTCCATTTCCAATGTGAACGGCTCGATCGATATCGAGGGCTGGAATCGCAACGAGGTGCAGGTCTTGGCGCGCAAGTTCACTACCGGTCCGGCGGAGAGCCTGCGTCAGGTCGCCGTGTCGCTCGATGCCACGCCGGACAGCGTTTCCATTTCCACGCATTATTCGGAAGGCAGCGGCGTCGAGGTCAATGTGGAATTCCGGGTTCGGGTCCCGGCGCGTGTCCGCCTGGTTTCCGTCGGCACCATCAACGGCGCCGTGACGGTTCACGACGTTTCGGGAGAAGGCCTGCTGGCTACCGTCAACGGAGATGTCGTGCTGTCCCGCGCGTCCGGACGGTTTTCCGCGCGTTCCACGAACGGAAACGTCTCGCTCGAACTGCTGAGTCTTGAGAGCGGCCTCGAACCGATGGAAGCTGCTTTGCCTGATCCGGCCCGCGATTCCGGCCGCGCGGCCGTCTCCGTGCAAACCGTCAACGGTTCCATCATTGTCGCGATTCCTTCCCAGGCGGACGCGGATCTCGACGCCAGCACCCGGAACGGCGATTTCTCCAGCGACCAGCCACTGCTCGCGCACACCTCCTCCGCGGGAAGGACCATCCGCGGTCGGGTGGGTTCCGGCGGGCCGCTGCTCCTGCTGCGCACGGTCAACGGTTCCATCCGCTTACGCATTTCGCGGCCTCTCGTCTAAGTTCTCAGGCGGCCATTGAGCCCGAGGGAGGATTTTATGTTCGGCAGAGTAATGGGATGGATTGGCGGAGGATTGCTTACCGGCGCGCTCGCGCTCACGTCGACCGGCGCCGCTGCCCCGCAGGCGAAGACCCCGAAAGCGTCCTCCACGCAGCGGGCGTGCAGCAGCAGTCCGCAGAGTGCTCGCTGCGAGTGCGTGGACATAGACGATCTGCCCGACGCTCTTGCGATGGTTGACGAAGTTGCCCCGCGCCTCGCCGGAGAAAAACTCGCTCTTGCCGCACAAGCCATGTCCCGCGCACAGCAGGAGATTCAGGACGCCTGGCCCGTGGTGCAGGATGCACCCGGCGGAAACTCCATTGAATTTTACAGCTCAGACTCCGGCCGTGGATGGCTCGGCATCCGCATGGAAGAAATCAGCGAGCAGAAAGCGAAAGACATGAAGCTGCCGGCGGCGCGGGGCGTCCTCGTCGACTCCGTCACGGAAGAGTCCCCCGCGGCGAAAGCCGGCCTCAAGGCCGGCGACGTGATTACCGAATTCGACGGCCAGCGCGTGGAAGGCACTCTCGCACTGGCGCGAATGGTTCGCGAAGTTCCCGCGGGCCGCACCGTTTCGCTGACCGTGTGGCGCGACGGCCGCGCGCAGTCACTGAGCGTGGTAATCAGTTCCCGGGCAGCTCGCCGTTCCGGCGATGGCGACTACTTCTACTATGCAGCTCCTGAACCTCCCGATGCGCCTGAGGCCCCGATGCCTCCCATTCCTCCCATTCCCGCCATTCCGTCCATCCAGATCGGCCCGCTTGCCGGCTTCCGTATGTTCGGCTCTCCGCTTCTCGGCATTGATGCAGAGGATCTTTCAGGCCAGCTCGGCAACTATTTTGGAGCGCCGGACGGACAGGGCATTCTTGTCCGTGAAGTGATGCCCGGAACTCCTGCGGAAAAGGCGGGCCTCAAGGCCGGCGACGTGATTCTGCGCGTGGATGGAAATCGCGTGAAGGATACGGGCGACCTGCGCTCCGCACTGCGCGATCGGGTCTCCAAGTCAGAGGAAGGTTCGGACTCCGGCAAGGCCGCGCCGGTCACGACGGACCTTACTGTGCTCCGCGGCGGCAAGGAACTCACCGTCCGCGTGGAACTGCAGCTTCCCACCAGGCGGATCCGTCCCGCTCATCGCGTCGCGGTCTGAATCACATCAGGCGGGCGCGCTGCTGGTGTGTGCGGCCCGTCCGGTGTGCTCACTTCTTACCGGTCTGCCGGGTGATCACGGCTTTCGAAGCGGGGACTTCTATGCGCATCACGCGTTCCTGTTGCGCGGGGTCGCAATACAAATCAATCTCCAGGTCCGAGCTCCGTACGCGCAGCACATCCATCTTCCGTCCATCCATCACCTGGCCGCCGCCGTATTCCGCCGTCACCGATCCGGGCGTCAGTTCCTGAGGCACAAGCACCGAGAACGTTTTTGGGTCCTTGTGCTCCCAGTCGTACAGCCGGGCCAGGATCTCGTACTGGTGGTACATATTGTTGTCCAGGATCACCACCGGAGGCGCCTGGAAGTGAAACTCCTGCGCGTACGGAGTAGAGGCGCCTTCCACTTTCAGTTCCATTTTCGCTTCCGTGCCGTTGAACTCGACGGCCGCGGCAGCCTTCCGCGGGCTTGTCGCTGACCATTCGTAGCGCACGGGCGAACCGTCCTGGGCCAGCGTGAGTTTTCCGGTCACTTTGGCCTTCGTTCCGTTATCGCCCGTCACTTCGGTTGAGCCTCGTGCCGTCCATGCCCCCCCGCCGCTGTCCCGGATTTCAAACTCTTCACTGCCGGCCGGTTGGCCATCCACCTGGATTTGCAGCGTGCCCTGGTCTTCCACGAGCACGCCCGCTTCTCCGGCTTTCTTGTCTTTTCCCTTTTGCTTTCCGCGGTGAGCCGCGCGCGCCCCCGTCGCGCCCGCCGCCAGACTCAGCGCCACGAGGATCGCTGCCACCCATGCCGCTTTCTTCCAAGGTTTCATCGTCCCACCCGTTCGAACCATTCCAGCTCCAGGATGCGCGCGATCACTTCCCGCGGTTCTCCGCTGCTCTCCACGCGCGCGTCCGCAATCTGATAGCTCGGCAAACGCTGCTCGTAGAGTTGTCTCAAGCTCAACTCGTCGCGAAACAGCGGCCGGTTCGTCATCGTGGCGCATCGCCGGATCAATTCCTCGATCGGGCAATCGAGCCATACGACGGCAGCTCCCGCCTTTCTGAGCAGCTCGCGGTTCTGCGCCTGCGCGAAGGTTCCTCCGCCCAGAGCGACGATGGCCGCCTCCCCCGACTCTGCGCTTTCTCCCAGTACCTTCGCAAGTGTCTCGTGTTCCAGTTCGCGGAACGGCGGTTCTCCGTGCCGTTCGAAGAATTCGCGAATGGACATGCCTGCCGCCGCTTCGATCCGTTCATCCAGATCCACGAACCGGCTGCCGGTCTGCGAGGCCAGCAGGCGTCCCACGGTGGTCTTCCCGCTGCCCATGAAGCCGGCCAGGCACACCAGCCCTATCCGCCGCCCGCGCGCCTGGCTCTGCTCTCCGAATGTCACGTTTGAATTTCGCGGGGACCGTTGCCGGCCCGGAATCTCCGGATTCCAGGCTTACTCCCGCTTGCGGATCACAATGTTACCACTGAACGAGGTGAGTTCCACGCGAGCCAAACCTGTCCCTGTCGTCCCCACCAGGCTGCTGCTACCTTTTCCTCCGCCCAGCAGGCGGAACGGATGGCTGTCCGGCTTCAGATTTGCCTGGTTCTCCACGCTGCCCTGCCTCGAGTGCGCGCTCAGCTTCACCGAGTCCTTGTCCGAAAGCGACACCTCAATCGGACCCGACGTCGTAGTCAACTTATAGTATCCGTTCGGTGCGAACTGTCCGTCGTAGAACAGCGAACCCGAAAACGTCTGCGCGTGCAGCGAGCGGCTGGTGGGTTGCAGGAACCGCGCGCCTCCCGAAGTGGAAATGAATTCGATTCGCCCCACGCACCGCGTGCAGGTAAACGACCCGTCCACCGTATGCACCGTCAAATCGCCCGACACGTCCGTCAGGTCCACTTTCGCCAGCACGGTATCCACGCTCACGTCCGCGTACACCTGAGCCACGCTTACGGAGCCGCTGTCGTTCTTGATTTCCAGCTCGGTTTCTTCCGGGACGAAGATTTCGTAATTGGCCTGCAGGTCCTGCGGCGAAACATCGTCGCGAAGCACGTGCGTCACCAGCTCGATCCGGTTCCCCGTCTGGGTCGCGTCCACCGCCACGCCTTCGCTCGCGTGATTCGCCAGAATTTCCACTTCCATGCGCTGCCACGATTTCACCACGATGGTTCCCAGCGCGTTGCGCAGCGTGACCATGGCCCGGCCGTTCACGGCAAACCGCTTGTCCAACCGGTGCGTTCCCGCAGGGTCCGGCGGACGGTCCGAACTTCCACCAGCCGGTGCCGCCGGCGCCGGAGACGCCATCAATGCAAGTGAACACAAGCCGAGCGTCCACCCGGCCTTTCCAGTTCTCAACGCCGCTTTCATTTCAGTCCCCCAGGGCTTCCCGTTCCGAGAGCGCGTTCAGCAGCTCCGCCTTTTGCTGGTAGGCGGTCGCCAGGTATTGCCGTGCCAATTCGTCGTTGGGGTCCTCGCTCATCTTTTGCTGGCATTCGCCGATCACATTGTCCACCAGCGCGAGGCTGTGATGATAGGACTCCACCACTTGCGGGTCCCTAAGGTGCACGTCATGGTCCGCCAGCGCCTCGCCGCTCGCCAATTGCGCGTTCACGCGCGTCAGGTTCCAGCGCGCGCCCCAGTCCGCCGCCTGCTGGATCGGCTGTAGCTCACTCGACCGCGGCGTCACCAGCAACAGCAGCGCGAGCACCGAAATCGCGGCTGTGGCCAGCGCGGTGCGCGGCGCGGCGGGCAGCCATTCGCGGATGCGTTCCGCAAAGGTTTTCCGTTCCCGGAACACACCTTCCCGCTCCAGTTCGTTTCGGAGGGAAGTCCAGATTCGTTCGGGGGGATCCAACTCGGGCAGGGTGGCCGCTGCGGATACGATCAGTTCCAGGTCCGCCATCCGCGTGCTGCATCGCGTGCAACTCTGCAGATGGCCTGCGGCTTCCGGAGTTCGTTCTCCTTCCAGCCACTGTGCCGCGTGTAGGTCAAACTCTTCACACCGCATGACGTGCTACTCCCTCGATCCGGTCTTCTCGCTCGCCTCCAGCCGCTGCTGCCGCGCCTGGCTCCGGGCCGAATCCTGAAGAATTTCCCGCAGCCGTGTCCGTGCCTTGTGCAGTTGCGACTTGGAGTTTCCTATCGAGCATTCCATGATCCGCGCGATTTCGTTGTGCTCGTATCCTTGCACGTCGTGGAGCAGAAACACCATCCGGTATCCCGGAGGCAGTTCCGCCACGGCGCGTTCCAGATGCACGCGGTCGACCGATCCCTCGATCAGCGGGTCCTCCGCGCCCACATCGCGCTTCGGCCCGCTGGTCTCGTCGTCGGCGTCGGCCGGTTCGTCCAGCGAAGTTTGCGGCAATGTCTTCTTCCTCAGCCGCATCAGCACCACATTCACCGATAGCCGATGCAGCCAGGTTGAAAACGCCGCGTCACCGCGGAAGGTGTGGATCTTCCGGAACAGTTGCAGGAACGCTTCCTGCGTCAGGTCCTCTGCTTCCGCCGGATTTCCGACCATCCGCAAGACCACCGAGTACACCCGCCGGCTATGAAGCCGGTACAGCCGTTCGAATGCGTCCGGATCGCCGTTCTGTGCCCGGCGAATCGCTTCCGCTTCCGGAATCTCTCCTTCAGCCGCTCGTCTTGGTCGGGCCACGAAACCCGTCCAGACGCATCCATGACTTTCGGATGCGTCCGCCTCCCGGGGAGTTGTACTCGCCTGCCGGCGTGGCGGTGCCTGTCGCGCTCACCCTTCGCGACGCACGGCTTTCGCCTTTCGCCTCCGCCTCTCCACCCACTCCGAGGGCTCGTTCTCCGCCCGTTCCCTCTGTTTTTCCAGTTCCCCCCGTAACTCCTCGACTTCCCCCGGTGCCAGCGTTTCCAGCAGGCATTTCAACAAAATTGTCGTCTCTTGCAGGCACGTATTCCAGTCGTCGTGTGTTTCTTCCAGCCTGGCCCAGTCCTCGCTCGGCGCCAGCGAAATTCCACCCGCCAGTTCCCCCGCCGTGGAGAGAAACCTTGCTTGCGTATGCCACAGGATTTCTTCCAGCGTGCGCACTTTGTGGAACCACCTTTGTCTCGCGCTGAACAGCACCTGGTGGAGCAGCGCGTTCCACTTGCTCGCCGCGCGTCCCGCTTCCCCGCGGAATGTTTCCACGTCCAGCGGATCCACCTCCGGAAGCGTGCCGAAGTGGCGGGATCTTTGCTCCATCGTCGCGAGCGCGCCGCACAGTACCGCACCGTGGCGTTCCGCAAGCGCTCCGCACAGATCCGCCGCTTCTCGCGCTGCCCTCAACTCTCCCGCTTCGCTCCTCTGCAACCCTTCGTTCAGCGCCAGGCTCAGCAACCCGTATCCGGTCTCCAGTTCCCGCACGGAAGGTTCGTACACCGCCGCCTTCTCGGCCGGGAGCCTGCCCAGCCAGATGGCGAGAATCGTGCGTTTGCGAGCTTTGCCCAAGTCCTGCCCCTTGCACGAGAGCCCGGATTATACCAGCACCCCTCATTCCGTCATCTCGCTTTCCTTTAGACGCTACCTCCCGGCTACTGGCAACATCCACCACATCTCTTCTGCACATCCGTTCGAGCCCGGCGCGGTTTGCGCCAGGTTTTCTGCGCGCGCGGGGAAGCGTTCCGTTCGGCTTGGCTTCCTTGACGCTTCCTCTGCCCGGCCCCTATACTCGCTTCGATTTGTTCGGCCTTTCGCACAAGGGGACATGGCTTGCCGTTTGAACCGCTCGACCAGTACCGGCAAAGACAGAAAAATCTCGAGGAGATCGTAAGACTCGGGGAAGAGGCCTATCCCCGCCGCTTCGACTTCACGCACACCCCCGCTCAGCTTTTCGATCTTTACGAATCCAAATCGCACGACGAGCTGGATGCGGAAAAACCTCCTGTGCGCGTCTCCGGCCGGATCGTCAGTCTTCGTGGCCACGGCAAAGCCGGCTTCGCGCATCTGCTCGGTGGCGGCAAGCGCATTCAGATTTACGTGAAACTCGATGTCGTCGGCGATCGCGCCTTCCAGCTCTTCCGACTGCTCGATCTCGGCGACCTCGTGGGCGTGGAAGGCCATATGTTTCGCACGCGTACAGGCGAGCTGAGCGTCTGGGTCACTTCGCTCCACTTGCTGGCCAAGGCCCTGCTTCCTCTCCCCGAAAAATGGCACGGCCTGGTGGACGTCGAGCTGCGATTCCGCCAGCGCTACCTGGACCTGATCTCCAACGAACGCGTGCGCGAAGTCTTCGTCAAGCGTGCGATGCTGATCCGCGAGCTGCGCGCCTTTTTCGACGCCCGCGGATTCCTGGAAGTCGAAACGCCGATGATGCATCCCATCGCCGGCGGCGCCGTCGCGCGTCCGTTTGTCACGCATCACAAGACGCTCGACCTCGACCTCTATCTGCGCATCGCTCCCGAGCTGTACTTGAAGCGCCTGATTGTCGGCGGGCTTGACCGCGTCTACGAAATCAACCGCAACTTTCGCAATGAAGGCATTTCGTTCAAGTACAACCCCGAGTTCACCATGCTCGAGTTCTATCAGGCCTACGCGGACTACAACGACGCCATGCAGCTCACCGAAGAGTTGCTGCGTCTGTTGGCGCAGAAGATCGCCGGCTCGCTCCAGGTGCGTTTCGGCGAGCACACGCTGGATTTTTCCCGTATCGAGCGCCTCACCATGCGCGATGCCATCGTCCGCCACTGGCCTTCGGCCGCTGGGGCCGCTCCCTCATCCGCGGAGCTTGCCCGGCCGGAGGCCATCCGCGCCGCCGCCCTTCGTTACAACACGCACGCTCGCGCTCAGAATCTGGACTTGATTCCCTCCGTCGAGTCGACCTCCGCGGGCGAACTCACCGGGCTGCTCTTTGAACATATCGCCGAGCGTCACCTCATTCAGCCCACTTTGCTTTACGATTTCCCCGTCGAAATCTCCCCGCTCTCGAAGTGCCGCCGGGATGACCCCGCTCTTACCGAACGCTTTGAAATGTTCGTCGCCGGAATGGAAATCGCCAACGGCTTCTCCGAGTTGAACGATCCCGAGGAGCAGGAGCGGCGCTTTGTGGAACAGGTGGCCCGCGGCGGCGACGAGGTGCCTCGCCAGGTGGACATGGACTATGTTCGCGCGCTCGCCCATGGCATGCCGCCCACCGCTGGAGAAGGCATTGGCATCGACCGGCTCACCATGCTCCTCACCGACTCGCATTCCATCCGCGAAGTCATCCTTTTCCCCCTGCTTCGTCCCGAAGCTCCTGCCGCGCCTCCCGGTGAAGGGTCTTCCGCGAACGCCTCCGGCCCGGGAGCCTGACCGTGCGGTTCGTCCTATGACGCGGAGCGGCGCATGAATCTCGCCGGTTTCGTCGCCGTCCGCTATCTCCGTTCCCAGCATCGCCCGGCGATTCTCCGCATCATCTCGTGGCTTTCCGTTCTCGGAGTCGGAGCCGGCGTGGCCACTCTGGTCATCGCGCTGGCCATGAATTCCGGTTTTCGTTCCGCGCTCGAGGACCACCTGCTTGCCGTCACCGCGCACGTGCACCTCACGCGGCCAGGCTCCGACGGCATCCGCGACTACGGCGCCATCGCCGACCGTCTCTCGAAGCTTCCGCACGTGGTGGCCGCCGTCCCCGCGCTGTATCAGACGGTTCTGCTCTCGGGCGGTGGCCGCGCCCGCGGCGTGGTTCTGAAAGGAATTGATCCCGCCCGCGAGCGTCACACCGATAGCGTGCTCGCCGGTCTGCTCCGCCGCAGCGATTTATTTGCCAAGGATCAGGACGGGCTGGATGCCGTTGTCCTGGGTGGTGTGCTTGCGGACGAACTGCGTCTCGCCGCGGGAGATTTTGTCACCATCACGAGCCCGCAGGGGCGCCTCACTCCCTTCGGCGTTCTTCCGCGCTCTCGCCGCTTTCGCGTCACCGCCGTCTTTCACTCCGGCTTTTACGATTACGACGCCAACTGGGTGTTCGCCACGCTTCCCGCGGTACAAGACCTGGCCGGCGTGGGCGATCTGGTGAATGTGATCGAGTGCCGCCTGGATAAAGCGGATCTCGCGGACTCCCTCGCCCCTTCGCTGGCCGCCGCTGCCGGGTCCGGATTTGTCCCGCGCACATGGGAGGAAGAAAACCGCGCGCTCTTCCGTGCCCTGCGGCTGGAGAAACTCGTCACCGCAATTTTCATCGGGCTGATCACGTTCGTCGCGGGCCTCAATATTCTCGTGGTTCTGGCCATGACGGTCCGCGAGAAAGCCCGCGACATCGCCGTCCTCGTCGCCATGGGCGCCCGGCGCGAACAGATCCGTAATATCTTCGTCCTTCAAGGATTGATTGCGGGACTGTGGGGAACCGCCGGCGGCACCATCTTCGGCTATCTGCTTGCTCTCGCCGCGAATCACTGGCAGCTCGTGCAGCTCGATCCGGCGGTCTACGCCATCGCCTACGTGCCGTTCCATCCCAGCCCCAGTGACGCAATTTGGATCGCCATTGCCGCACTGTCCATCTGCATTGCGGCCACGTTGTATCCCGCGCGTCTCGCCGCGCGCCTCGCTCCTACGGAGATTCTTCGTTATGAATAGGTTCGCACGAAGCGTGCGTGCTCCTCTGCGGAGGGGGATTGGCTTCCCAGTTGCTCTTGTCTACCAGGGGATGTTGGCAGGTCCAAAATTCGGCAAAAACTGTCTGCGAATGGGAGGCAAGGTGCCCCGCCAACATTCGCGGAATGAACTACTTGCGAGCCCGCCTGCGCCTCCTGTCACACCGTGGATTCAGTGCAACCGCAGATTTCCACTCTGCTTGGAGAGAAATGAGCAAAATCTTGCGCAATCGCCGTCGTTCGGTTTCCGGGCGCCTTCTCCCCGGCGTGCATCTAACTGGATGAGGGATGCGGAAGTCGGAAATTGCAAAGTTCGCTTCCGCTTCAGGTGATGAAGGAGTGAATTCCGTGTCCGAACCACGCGACAAAGGGAAAATGGGAGACGCTGATGCTCCTGCTCCGTTGCTTCGCGCCGAACGTTTGCAAAAATCCTACGCCGCTGCTTCCGGTCCGCTCCCTGTTCTGAACGGTCTCGACCTGGAAATTGCCCGCGGCGAGATGGTGGCGGTCGTCGGACCCTCCGGTTGTGGGAAGAGCACGCTTTTGCATTTACTGGCTGCGCTGGACACTCCGACAAGCGGTACAGTATACTTCAAGCAGGAAGCGCTCTCGGCGTTTTCCGGCGCGAAATTGGCCGACTTCCGGAACCGCCAGATCGGTTTTGTCTGGCAAAGGCATCACCTTCTGGCCGATTTCACCGCGGAAGAGAATGCCGCGTTTCCCCTGCTGCTGCGAGGCGTCTCGATGCGGGAAGCTCTTCAGGCAGCCGGCGAAGGGTTGGATCGAGTGGGACTTTCAGAACGTCGCCGCCACCGCGCGGCGGAACTCTCCGGGGGAGAACAGCAGCGCGTGGCTATTGCTCGCGCTCTATCCGGGCAGCCCTCTTTGCTGTTCGCCGACGAACCCACCGGTGATCTGGACGAAGACACGGCCGAATCCGTCTTCGCCCTGTTGCGCCGCCTGCACGACGAGCGGCGGCTGACCTCCATCCTGGCGACGCATAACCAGGGGCTCGCCCAGCGCTGCGATCGCGTCTTGCGGCTCGAACACGGACAGGTCCAGGCGCAGGCCGCTCCTCCGGGCATCGCACAGGGCGGGGAGAGGACGCTCAGGTGACCCATGTTTGAACGCTATACGGAAAAAGCCCGCCGGGTGATTTTCTTTGCCCGCTACGAGGCCACGCAGTACGGCAGCCCTTATATCGAGACGGAACACCTGCTCCTCGGCCTTCTTCGCGAAGACAAAGCCATGGCCAACCGCTTTCTCCGCACCCATGGCTCCATTGAGTCCATCCGCAAGGAAATCGAACAGCGCATCACCATCCGCGAACGGATCTCTACTTCCGTGGACGTGCCCCTCAGCCAGGAATGCCATCGAATCCTGAAATTTGCCGCGGAAGAGGCAGACCGCCTGAGCCACAAACATGTCGGCACCGAACATCTCCTGCTCGGCATTCTGCGCGAAGAAAAGTGTTTCGGCTCGGAGCTGCTCCAGGAGCGCGGTCTGCGCCTTTCCACCCTGCGCGACGAACTATCCCGCAGCGCCGGCGAAAAAGTTCCGGTCAACCGCGCCAAGGAAACATCGCTGCTCGCCGAGTTTAGCCGCGACCTCACCCAGGCGGCCATGGAAGGCCAGCTCGATCCGCTGGTCGGCCGCGAGCGTGAACTCGAGCGCGTGGTTCAGATTCTCTGCCGCCGCACCAAGAACAATCCGGTGCTGATTGGCGAGCCCGGCGTCGGCAAGACCGCCATTGTCGAGGGACTCGCGCAGCGCATCGCCGATGGCGACGTGCCTCCCTTCCTCGCCGACAAGCGCATTTTGTCGCTCGATCTCTCTCTCATCGTCGCCGGCACCAAGTACCGCGGCCAGTTTGAAGAGCGCCTCAAGACCATCATGAAAGAATTGATGGAGAACCAGAATGCCATCGTGTTCATCGACGAGCTGCACACGCTCGTTGGCGCCGGCTCCGCCGAAGGCTCTCTCGACGCCGCCAACATCCTGAAGCCCGCGCTCTCCCGCGGCGAAATCCAGTGCATCGGCGCCACCACGCCGGCCGAGTTCCGCAAGTCGATTGAGAAGGACCGGTCGCTCGAACGCCGCTTCCAGGCGGTAAAGGTGCCGCCGCCCACCGAGGCCGACGCCATCAAGATCCTGTTCGGCATCAAGGACCGCTACGAGAAGTTCCACGCGGTCAGCTACACCGATGCCGCCATTGAGTTCGCTGTGTCACACTC
>DATKNR010000076.1:0-48293 GCA_035541255.1 Patescibacteria group bacterium
GTGGCGCGTTTGGCGCGATTGTTTCCCGCCACATGGCCAGTGGGCGCGCTGGGAAGCGTCTGGCCATTTCGGGCGGCCGCGCGAGCCGCGTACAGATTTGTGGCGAGAAACCGATACGCGTTGAGCAAGTGCCGGGGAGGAGTGTGCAAGAGTTCGAACCCGCGGCGAGTGCGCGGAAAGGCCAGGCTGACCGCCTTCTGGTCGTGCCATTCGGTGGGCTTGCTCCTGCGGCTTCCGCTGGCCGTGTGGTGGGCGGCGCGGACGGCCGTGGAGCGCGTGCGTGTGTTCTGGAAGATGCGGCGGAAACGGGTGGATCTGCTGGGTGGAAAGCTTTCGATTCTCTATCTCGGCGGTTTTTTTCCGAATGCGGTTCCGCTGCTGTTCGGGGAGTTGTTCACCGCAATCTTGTACGACGGTGTGGCCGTGGATCCCGGGTCGCCGAAAATGAGGCGTTCGCTGGAGCGGCACCTGCGCGGGCTGAGCGAAGGAGAAATCGAGAAAGTTGTGGCGACGCACTCGCATGAGGAGCACGTGGGAAATCTGGAGTGGCTGGCGGAGAGGGCCGGCGCACGAGTGGCGCTGACCGCAGCCACAGAAGCCCTGCTGCGCGCGCCGGCGCGGCTGCCGTGGGTGCGGCGCATCATCATCGGCCAGCCGCCGGCGCTCCGCGGGCCTTGCGAAAGATTGAACGAGGAGATCGCCACCCGGCACGGGCGGCTGGAAGTGATTCCGACGCCGGGCCACTGCGATGACCACGTCGCGCTTTACGATCCGGAGGAAAAAGTGCTCCTGGCGGGAGACGCGTTCATGGGCGCTTACTTTTCGACGCCGAATGCGGATGTGGACAGCCGGAAATGGATGGAGACTCTCGAACGGCTGGCCGGGCTCGACATTGAAATCCTGGTGGAGGGGCACGGGCATATCCACACCCTGCGCACGGATGTGCCGGAAATTCCGGGCGTCGTGATCCGGGAGCACCCACGAGCGGCGATCGCGGAGAAACTGGAATACCTGCGGTGGCTGCGCGGACAGGTGGAGGCGGGATTCGGAGAAGGATTACCGGTGCGCGCGGTAGAGGCGACGTGCTTTCCGTGGGTGAGCCGTTCGGCATGGGAAAGTTTTGCGAACGACGAGATGACGCGGCTGTTGAGCCTGGGCCACTTTTCGCGAACGGAACTGGTGCGCAGTTTTGTGCGCTCGCCCTCGGCTGTTCTGCCCACGGTTTACGAGGTGCGTCTGTACGCCGGGCAGGAACAGCACTCGCTGCCGGCCGCAAGTCCCCGGGAAGAATCGGCAGATACGGCAGCGGGGCGGCGAGGCGAGCACGCGCGTTGATGCGAGAGCGCCGGCTGCGGCGCGGGCCTCGCGGTGTACAATGCCCGCTGCTTCAGGAGGCCTCATGCGACGCGCGTTGATTTGCCTCGTATTGCTGCTGTTGGTGCCGGTCGGCGGAGCCGCATGGGCACAGTCCGGGCTGCCGGCCGGACTTCAAAAGAAGATTGACGAACTAGCGCGCGAAACGCTCGCAAAGATGGGTGTGCCGAGCGGGTCCCTGGCCGTGGTGAAAGACGGGCAGATCGCCTACGTGCAAGCGTACGGCGACGGACGGTTGGAACCGCGAGTCGCGGCAAAGCCGGCCATGCGGTACAGCATCGGGTCCATCAGCAAACAGTTCACGGCGACGGCAATCCTGATGCTCCAGGAGCAGGGGAAGCTGTCGCTGGATGACGCGGTGGGGAAATACGTGAGCGGGCTGACGGACGGCGACAAGGTGACCATCCGCGAATTGCTGTCGCACACTTCGGGCTACCAGGACTACTGGCCGCAGGACTACGTGATGCCGGGGATGCTGAAGCCCGTGACGGCGCGGAAGATTCTGGACGAATGGGCCCGCAAACCGCTGGATTTCGAGCCAGGAACAAAATGGCAGTACAGCAATACAAATTACGTGATCGCCGGGCTCATCGTGGAAAAGGTGAGCGGGAAGCCGCTGCTCGAGTTCCTGCGCGAAAAGGTATTCGGGCCGCTGGGAATGAAGAGCGTGGCGAACATCGACGAGCAGCCGCTGGGCCAGGAAGACGCGCAGGGATATTTCTGCTTCGCGCTGGGGCCGCTGCATCCCGCGCCCAAAGAGGGGAAGGGCTGGCTCTTCGCGGCCGGCGAACTGGCCATGACGGCGGAAGACCTGGCGAAATGGGACATCGCGATGATCGGGCAGACGCTGATGAAGGCGGGATCGTACAGGGAACTGGAGACGGAAGTACGGCTGAAGGACGGACTGGGGACGGAGTACGGACTGGGAGTCGGCGTGAGCCGGCAGTTCGGGCACCGGGCCATTTCGCACGGGGGAGAAGTCTCGGGATTCACGGCCAATAATCTGGTGTTTCCGGACGAGCGAGTGGCGGTGGCCGTGCTGACGAACCGCGACGCGGCCCGCGCGGCGGCGGTCATCGCGCAGCGAGTGGCGCCGCTGCTTCTGACGAGCGAAGACCCTTCAACGCCGGCGAAGCTGGAGAAGGCGAAGATGATATTTGCCGGCCTGCAGAAAGGGCAGCTGGACCGGACACTGTTCACGGACAATGCGAATTTCTATTTCAGCCAGCAGGCGCTCGGGGATTTTGCGGCGAGCCTGGGCCCCCTGGCAATGCCCGACGAGTTCGTGCAGACCGATGAACGGCTTCGCGGAGGAATGAAGCTGCGCGTTTACCGGGTGAAGGCAGGAGAGCGGACACTGCGCGTGTGGACGTATGAAATGCCGGACGGGAAGCTGGAGCAGTACCAGGTGGCTGCTGCGGACTGACGGCCCCGGACGGCGTCGAGGCTTGGAGGTGAGTGATGGGGCAAGGCCTGAGCGAAGGGCTGAAGGCATTTCTTTCGGCCCGGCAGGTGCTGGTGGAGTGCCGGAAGGACTACGAACGTGCAAGGCGCGAGTTTCGCTGGCCGGAACTGGGCGAGTTCAACTGGGCGCTGGATTACTTCGATTACTATGCGCGCGACAATAATAAGACGGCGCTGTGGATCGTGGACGAGGCAGCCGGCGAGGTGAAGCTGAGTTTCGAGGAGTTGTCGCGGCGGTCGAACCAGGTGGCGCGGTTCCTGCGGCGGCAGGGAGTCGAGCGCGGAGACCGGATCATCCTGATGCTGCCGAACGTGGCGGCGACGTGGGAAGTGATGCTCGCGGCCATGAAGTTGGGAGCGGTGGTGATTCCCGCGGCAACGCTGCTGACGACGGAAGATTTACGGGACCGGCTGGACCGGGGGAAAGCCAAGCACGTGGTGGCGATGGCGGCTGCTGCCGAGCGGTTTTCGAAGCTGCCGGGCAATTACACGCGGATTCTGGCGGATGGCGAAGCGGCGGGATGGGTTCCTTATCGGCAGGCGTACGACGAGCCCGCGGATTTCAAGCCGGACGGTCCGACCCGGGCGACGGATCCGCTGCTGTTGTACTTCACGTCGGGGACGACAGCGCTGCCGAAGCTGGTGCTGCACACACACGAGAGCTATCCGGTGGGACATCTGGCGACCATGTACTGGATCGGAATCCGGTCGGGCGATGTGCACATGAACATCAGCTCGCCGGGATGGGCGAAGCACGCGTGGAGCTGCTTTTTCGCGCCGTGGAACGCGGGAGCGACGGTCTTTGTGCACTCCTACGCGCGGTTCGACGCGAAGGCGACGCTGTCAACGATCGCGCGATGTGCGGTGACGACGCTGTGCGCGCCCCCGACGGTGTGGCGGATGATCGTGCTGGAAGACCTGGAGTCGTATCCGGTGCGCCTGCGGGAAGTGGCCAGCGCGGGAGAGCCACTGAACCCGGAAGTGATCGAAAAAGTGCGGCGGTGGTGGAACCTGACCATCCGCGACGGCTACGGGCAGACGGAAAACGTGTGCCTGCTGGGAAATTTTCCGGGGCAGACGGTGAAGCGCGGGGCGTTGGGAAAGCCGTCGCCGGGACACGACGTCGTGCTGCTGGATCTGGACGGGAAAGAGGCGGATGACGGCGAGATTTCCCTGAAGCTCAATCCGCGTCCACCGAGCCTGATGGTGGGCTACATGGACGACGCGGAGAAGACGGCAGCGGCGATGGCGGACGGATACTACCGCACGGGCGACGTGGCGCACCGCGACGCGGACGGATATTTCACCTATGTGGGCCGCGCGGACGACGTGTTCAAGAGCTCGGACTACCGTATTAGCCCGTTCGAGCTGGAGAGCGCGCTGATCGAGCACGCGGCTGTGGCGGAGGCGGCGGTGGTCCCGAGTCCGGACAAGCTGCGTTGGACCGTGCCGAAAGCGTTCATTGTGCTGAAGCCCGGGATGGCTCCATCGGCGGACGTGGCACGGGACATTTTTCAATTTATCCGTGCGAGGCTGGGGCCATATAAGCGTATCCGGAGGATTGAGTTTGCGGAGCTGCCCAAGACGATTTCGGGAAAAATCCGGCGGGTGGAGCTGCGCGGAGTGGAGCAGGAAGCGCGGAAGACCGACGGCCGGCGGCCGGCGGAGTTCTGGGAAGAAGATTTTCCGGAAATCAAGTAGTCGGCAAGAAACTTAGTCGGGATTAGAACGCGCAGGACGGCGTTAACGGTAGGGTTTTGCCGGCTGGCCACATACGGGGCAAAGGACCGCACCGGGCGGTATGGCGTGGCCGTTCATGCAGAGGGTGCCGCCGCGGCCCGTCCTCGCCGCGGAATAGAGCATTCCGAATGCTGCGGAGTAGAACAGCATCCAGTGGCCGGAGAATCCGCGCCACACTTCCGGAGGAGTTTCCGGGCCATGCTGCGTTCCCGTCGGCGCGTAGAACATGAATATTGCAAAATTGATTAGTGCGTAGACGAAAAACACGCCAACCATGGTGTTCACCCACCTGGGCGCACCGGGAAACATGTCGCGCCATGAGCGATTGATCCTCCACTTCTTGGCTTGTTTCTGGCTGACGAGCACGGCAGGAAAGAAGACCACAAAGATTCCCATATGCAGGATCCAGAAGTATTCGGAGGGAGCCACCTGTCGGCCGAAGAGCGCGCCGAAGTGCACCCACATGCTGAGTACCAACCCGACCAACGAGAGCACAATAAAAGGCCAGAGCAGTGGCTTGAGCCAGCCGGGAACCGGGTCCTTCACTGGAGGCCCGGGCGGACGAGCTTCAAGAAGCGCTTCGACAGCATCATCCAGCAACACTGAGGTGGAGGGTTTCTCCGGATCATAGCGGACTGTAACCGGCAGGCCTTGCAGATCGCGGACAAAGTCGTTGGCTGCGTCCAGGTCCGGCAGATCCCGGCGAGACGTGCCCGAGTAGTTTTGTCCCTGCAACAAGTACGAGTAGCGGAGTTCGGCCGGGCAGGGGCGGCGCTTGGCAGGTGATAGGGTCAATCCGAGAATCTTTTTCTGGGCCGGGACTTCAGCTGCTTCAATTCGCCCGGTCGCGGTCGGCCAGGCGGAAGACTTCCTCCGCTTCTGCCACTCATGGAACTGCTTGGCCCAGATGCCAATCATTGCCGCCAGAGCCGGATAAAAAAACCACGGCCAGGATGCTGGGTCCGTCCATCGAAAGGGCGCTTCGAGCGTCATTCCTCCGATATCTTAATCTAAACGCTAACTTGCTAGGCAGTTGTGGGGCAGAATGGTACATAGATCGGGCCGACAGGACGGGAAAGGCGCACAAGCAGTATTGCTTGCGCTACCTATCGGAGGCCGACCCAGCCGCGGACGGATTCGATGAGTTTGGCGGAGTCGTAGCCGACGCCGTCCTTGAAGACCATCTCCACCTTTTCAATGTCTCTTATGTTGGCGGAGGGATCGCCGTTGATCACCACGATGTCGGCGGCCTTCCCGGCTTCGAGCGTGCCGATTCTGTCCAGCCGGCCCATGAACTGCGCGCCATTGGCCGTGGCGATGTGAATGGCCTCGACGGGCGTGAAGCCCGCCTCCACGAGCAATTCCACTTCGCGCTGGTCGCCGAAGCCCGCGATGACTCCGCCGTAGCCGGTGGGATCGAGGCCGGCGAGCAGCAGGCCGCCCTGCTTCACAAATTCGCGCTCGAATTCCATTTCCTTCCTGAACAGAGCGGGCCAGTCGGATTTCGCGGAGCCGTCGGAAATCTCGGCGCGGCTGCGGAGATAGGCGATGCGCGCTTCGGGAAACATGGCGTTCAGGGTGCGTTCGTCGATCGGGGCACGGCCCGGGACGAGGGTTTCAAACACGGGAAGCGTGGAAGTGACGGCGACGTGATGCGCCACGAGGTCGCGGATGGTTTCGAAGATGGGGCCGCTCGAAACTTCGAGCGGGAGAATGGCCTTTAGGGCGGCGGGGCCGGGACACTCGCCGGGCTTCTTGCCGGGGAAGAATTCAGTGTCCACCAGGAGCCCGTGCTCCAGATCGTCGATGCCGAGCGCGGCTGCTTCGCGAAAACCGATGGAGCAGAGATGGCCGGTGATTTTCAGGCCGTGGGCGTGCGCGGCTTCCGTAGCGGCGCGCAACTCGTCCGGCGTGATGTGCATGTAGGCCTTGAACGAAGTGACGCCTTCGAATATCCAGTACTCGACGGTGCGGCGGGCATCGTCGGCGTCGCGCAGCGGGCGCATCTGGAGGACGAACGAACCCGCGCCTTCGAGATACGGCCCGGTGACGTCGATGTGCGGGCCGACGATTTCGCCCTCGTCAATCTCGCGGCGCAGCTCGAGATCGGTGGACGGCTCGACGCTGCCGGTGGTGCGGATGGTGGTGACTCCTCCGGCGAGATACAGCCGCGGAAAACTCCCCGCGTGCTCCGGATAGAGCCCCGGCGGGTGGCCGGGCGAGGGGTAAAACATGTGTTCATGCATGCCCACCAGGCCGGGGATGACACTGCGTCCGGCGAGGTCGAGCGTCTTCGCGCCGCTGGGGATTTTCACGGCTGCGGCGTCGCCGATGTCCGTGAGCTTGCCTGCCGTGATAATCACAGTCTGGTCGGCGCGTGGGGCAGCGCCGGTGCCGTCAATCACGCGGACGTGAACGAGCGCGATGACGGGCGCGTCTTCTTTGACGAATGCCCGCACTTCGGGAGAGAGCTGCGAAGCCGCCTGCGGCCGGACGGCAGACGCGAAGGCGGCGGTGAGGACGACCGAGAGAAAGAGTTTTTTCATAGAGACATCCTGGCTCTTTCAGCCGTGAGACTTGAGTTCACGGGAAGATTGCGCGGATCGGGATTGCGGGCATGGGGCACGGCATGTGGCGCTCCTACTGTGCCGCGACGTGATAGGCCGGCTTCGCTTCGGAGCCGGGAGCCGGTTCAACAGCGGGCTTGGGCATGGTCTCCGCGGAGTACCGCGGGACCATATGGTCCGCCATGGCCACGGCGTAAACGGCGGAAGCGATTTCGACCGCGCCTTCGCGCACGTCCTCCTCGTATATCCGCTCATAGGTGTCGAGCGTGGTGTGGTGCGTGAAGGAGCTGTAGTCGAACGGATCCTGCGCCAGACCGATGCCGGGCAGGCCGGCATTGTTGAAGGAAGTGTGATCCGTGCCCCCGGTGCGCCGCGAGGTGGAGGCGATGGCGCCGGTGAAGCCCCAGTCGGCAAAGGGCATCAGCGTATCGCGAATCATGTCCACGGCTTCGGCCGGGCCGAAGACGGACGCCCCGCGGGGCTTGCCGGTGCCGGAGTCGATGTTGAAGTAGGCGTCGAGCTTGGCGAACTCTGGCTTGGGATTTTCAAAGCTCCCGAAATGTTCTCGCACGTAGGCGAGCGAGCCGAGCAGCCCTTCTTCCTCGCCGCTCCACAGGGCGATGCGAATCGTGCGCCGCGGGTGCAGATGGAGAGTGGAGAGAAGGCGGACAGCCTCGAGCATCATCGCGGAGCCGATGCCGTTGTCTGTGGCGCCGGTGGCGTCGTGCCAGGAATCGTAGTGGCCGCCGAGCATCACGATTTCGTCTTTCTTGTCGGATCCCGGGATTTCGCCGATGGCGTTGTAGGCCGTGGCTCCTTCCGGATATTCGCGGTTTTGGATGTTGATGCGAAGGGTGACGGGAGACCCATCCGCAAGAATGCGCGCGATGCGGCCATAGTCTTCATTCCGCATGACGAGCGTGGGAACAGCGCGCGACCAGTCGTAGGTGCCGTTCTGCTGCGCCACGATGACGCCATGGGCGCGGCCCGCGTCGTTGATGCGGACGAGGGCTCCATTGTCCACCAGGAACTGATCGACCACGCGGTTCACCTCCTGCCGCGTGAGATGACCCGGCGGAGGAGGCGGGGGCGGAGTGAAATTGAATCCGCCGCGGGGATTCTTGGGATCGAAACGTTCCTTCCATTGTTCGTCGGAATGGCGGAGAGGCGCGGGAGTGAAATCCTCGGGCACATCCGCGTGCTTTCCCACGAGCACGATGGCTCCGCGAATCTTGTTGCGGACGGAATTGAGATAGGCGTCGAGTTCGGCCTGAGTGGGCTGCGGCTCCGGTTCGGTTTTCGCGGCGGGCGGCATGGGTGGAGGAGTCCCGGCGGGAGCGGCGGGAGGAGGCGGCGGTGGGGCGCCGAATCCGCGGAAGGGAGGGAGGGTCATGCCCGGAGGAGTAATCAACACGACGCCCGCGGTGACGGTCCCCTTGGTGCTCGGCGTCCATGCGAGCGGCTGCACCAGCAACTGCGAGTGGAAGGGAGTGACGGCTTCGGCGGAAAGTTCGACGTTTTCCCAGCCGGGAACGGGAACTGCGGCCGTGGGCGGCTGAAAGGACCATGGTTCGAGATGGGTATTCACGAGCCCCCACGAGTTCATCGTCCGGATGGCCCAATCGTCGGCGGCCTTAAGATTGGGAGTGCCGGTGAGACGCGGGCCATAGACGTCAGCAATCTCATGAATGATCCACATGATCTTGGAATTGTTCGTCTCTTCCATGCGGATTTGTGTGTAGACATCCGAGAGCGCCGGCGCCTGTGCGGAGGAAGAGAGTCCGGCGAGCAGAAATAGACATGCGGCAACTGCGGCGAACCTGGTCATGGTGCCTCCCCGTGGAATGAAAGGACGACTATTCTAGCGATTTTCGGGCGCCAGGTGGAAACGGGTTGTGGGTCTACTGTTTGGGCGGGAATTTCTCGAGCGCCTTTTTCGTGATGTTGTCGATTTCCTTTTGCAGGTTTTGGGCGAACTTCTTGGTGTCTTTGATCTTTTTCGTCGCGGTGGCCTGCCAAACCGTGTCGTTGGACTTGGCGTCCTGTATCTCAAAGCGGATCGCGCCGATCACGTGCATCCACACGTCGAGTGTCGCGCCGTAAATCGAGGCGGTGGCCAGGCTGCCTCCCGGAATCATGAATTTGGCCTGCGGCATGTTCTCCTTCGTGTCGGGCAGGCCGCCGGCGCTGTAGTGAATGTAGAAGTCGGGGTGCTCATTGTCCTTCACGAATCCTTTGCTCGCCAGATCATGTTCCGCAGAGTCCTCGATGTGCTGTTCAATGGCGGCCTCCACTTCGGGCCGCTGGCGAGTGACCAGGTTGTTCTTTCCCCAGGCATAGCGCTTGTAGGGTTTGAAAGACACGTCGTGATTGAACTGAACGTCCACTTTCTGCGCGGATGCGGGAATGGCGAGAACGCAGGAAAACAGAACAGCAACAAGCGAGATCCGGGCCGACCTGGAAATCATCAGACCACTCCTCCGTCGTCGCTCACATGATGGGGTCTCGCCGGCCACAATGGCAAGCCTGGAACGGACGAGGAATGGGGTGGGCGATGGGATTTGAACCCACGACATTCGGAGCCACAGTCCGATGCTCTACCAGCTGAGCTACGCCCACCGGATGAGCAAATGATAGCACGCGGCGGGGCCCGGCGAAGCCATTGCTGCGCGCGGACATCGGTGCCCCGGCCATGTGCGGCAAAGATGAGGCGAAAAGAGCGGAGATCTGGCGGCAGACCAGCAGGTGTGTAAAGGCTCCCTGCGACTGGAAAATAATCCACAGCGGGGGGCCAGTCCCGGTCCGGAACATGCGGTAACTCGTTGAAAGTACAGGATGTTACGAATAGGCCCGGCGGCATTTCCTGTGCATTGTTTCACGGCGTTCCGGGCAGTGATTCCTTTCGGGGCCGTGCGGCGAGGTATCGCAGGACCTGTCGCGCGTCCAGGCTGAATTCGATTTTGGATCCGACGAAGAGTTCCCATTGCCGTCCGCGGGAGTGAACTGCGGCGGCCGAGGAGAGCACCGATGGCCGCAGCCCAGCAGCCCACTCACGGAAATTTTTCCGACTCGAACAGCTGGCAGAGCCTGGTGCGCGACCAGCGCTACCGGCTGTTTGCCGCGGGAGAGCGCCGGGCTGCGATTGCGGAATGCATTTCCGGACACGCACGCGGGAGAAACGTCGCGGGCCCGGCGGCAAGCTTCGATTCGAAGTACGGGCTGGCGGCAGACGGCGCAAAGCGAATGATGCTGCTGACTCAAGTATGTCGCGTGGCGGAAGCGGCGCAGGGGAACGGCAAGCACGCGAACGGGGCAGTGGGACAACGCGCCTGGCGCTGGGAGGCGACGCGGCAGCTCCGCCCGATCGCGCAGCTCAAGTCGTACATCGAGGAGCAGGCGGGAACGCTGGTGTTCTTCCTGACTCGCAGCACGGAACCGAAGGAGCTGTACCTGACGGGCCAGCGCGAGCGCATCGTGGATTCGGCCATGCGGATCGGAAAAAGCCTCGGCCTGGACGAGGAGAACCTGGAGGCGCTGCGCGTGGCGGGAGTGGTGCACGAGATGAGCAAGCTGGCGCCGCCGCGGGAGGCGGGGGAAAAATTCTTTGTGAGCGCCCAGGAAGCGATCGATAGCGGGCGGCCATGCGCGATGGCGGATTGCGGGAAAACGGGCACCGTGCGGCTGCTGGAGCAGGCCTATTGCGGCGAGCATTTCATCTCGACTTGTTATCAACGGCTGGACAAGTGTGCGGAGGGCCTGGGAAAGCGCCCGCAGATCGCGGGAGAGACGGAGCAGATGCGGGCGTTTCTGTGCGCATGCGTGGAGCGGGCCACGGAATTGACGCGAAATCCCTTCCACCAGGACGCGCTGGAGCGCGCGCGGCTCCTGGACATCCTCTACACGGCGGGAGATTTGATCCGGCATATGCGGCGGAGCCCGCGGCGACAGGAGGCGATCGCGGTGCGGCTGTTGTGCGAGACCCCCGGAAGGGGCTGGGAAGAAGAGCTGCGCACCAAACTGATCAGCCGGCACGGAGCCATGCTGGAATGCCATCACCTGGTGAAGCCTGAGGACTGGCTCTCGGTGGAGCGGATGGATACCGGCAGACGGGCACGTGCGCGAATGGCGTGGCGTGGTCCCATGACGGGACAAGCGTTTCCGGTGGCGCTCGAATTTACAGACGCGGATAACTTTTGGGAGCAGAGCTGGGCCATGGACGGGCCGGAATTGAAGGCCAGCCCGGCCGGGGCATAGAATCCGCGAGGCGCCTTGCGGATTTGCTGGCGCTACTTGACGGCGCCGACGGTAAAGCCGGCAATGAAGCGATCCAGGAACGTATTGTAGAGCAGCGCGATGGGCAGGCTGGCGATGAGGCAGGCGGCCATCAGCGAGCTCCAATAGTAGACGTCGCCGCGCACCAGGAAAATCGGAATTCCCACACCCACCATCTGGTTCGATTCCGGTGAAATAAAGGTCAGCGCGTATACGAAATCCTGCGTCACCAGCGTGAAGGTAAAGATCACCACGGTAAGGATGCCGGAGGTCGAGATGGGGATCACCATCTTGATGAACGCGCCGAAACGGGTGAGCCCGTCGACCATGGCCGCGTCTTCCAGTTCCTTGGGGATGGATTTGAAGAACGCCATCAGCAGCCAGACGGAAAAGGGAATCGTGAAACTGGGATAGACGACCACGAGCGACCAGATGGTGTCCTGCAGTCCCAGGTCCGCCACCACGCGCGAAAGCGGAATGAAGAGCAGCGTCGGCGGAACCAGGTAGGTAAGGAAGATGGCGATGCCCAGCCGTTCGCCCCAATTACCGGTGAGACGCGCGAGCGCGTAGGCCGCGGGCACGGCGAGCACAAGCGTGATGACCACCACGATGATCCCAACGAGAGCGGTGTTGCCGAGCCAGCGGACGTATCGCGTTTCGTAGAACAGCAGGTGCAGATTCGCCATCGTCGGCGGGAGATTGAACAGGAACGGATTGTTGTCCGTCTTGTACATGTCGAGGTTCTGTTTGAACGTGGCGATGAGCATCCAGTAGAAGGGGAATGCCAGCAGCAGGGTGAACACGAAGAGGACGAGCACGTGGACGAGGCGCGCGCCCAATTTCCGCCAATTGCCGCGCATGGTCACACCACCTCCGCCCGATGGGCCACGCGGAGCATGAAATACGCCACCGCCACCAGGACGGGTACGAGGAAGAGCGAGATGGCCGCGCCTGCGGCGAGGTCGCTGCCCTGAATTCCGGTGGCGAAGGCCAGGTTGGGCAGCGTTTGCGTGGAATTGAACGGGCCGCCGTCGGTGAGGATGTAGACCACCGTCATATCCGTGAAGGTGAAGATGGTGCTGAACAGCACGGCAACGTTGATGATGGGCAGCATCATCGGAATCTTGATCCAGAACAGAGTGCGGAAATAACCGGCCCCATCGATTCCGGCGGCCTCCGGGATCTCCCTGGGAATCGCGCTGGAGCCCGCAAGCATCACCACGGTGGCGAAGGGAATCAGCCGCCAGCAGTGCACGCACACCACCGAGGCCATGGCCAGATGCGGCTCGCCGAGCCACATCGGCGTGTTGAATGGCGTGAAGAAATGGAAATAGACGAGCACCCAGGTGATGACGCTGTAGATGGAGTCGAGAATCCACTTGAAGCCGATGGTGCCGAGCGATACCGGCGCGACCCACGGAAGCAGGATGAGAAAGCGGATGATGCCGCGGCCGCGGAAGGGAATTTCCAGCGCGAGTGAGAGAACGGTGGATGCAATCACCACGATCACGATGGCGGAGACGGTGAACACGATGGAATTCTGGATCGCCTGGTGAAACGTGGGACTGTGCAGGATGCTGCGGAAATTTTCCAGGCCGACGTAATGGAGTTCCGTGGAGCCGATGCGGGCATCGCTGAATGCGTAATAGATGGCCAGCAGGAAGGGCGCGCCAATGATCAGCACAATATAGAGGATGGCGGGGCCGAACATGGCCGCGCCGAGCAGCGGGCTCTGCGCCGCGCCCGCGGATTTCACTTTTGCGTATTTCACTGCCATGGGTAGGGCCGCGGAGTGGTCCGCCTTTCGGACTTGCGGTCGAAGAAATGCAGGTCGGATTCCGCCACGGCAAAATCGTGCACCGAACCGGCCTCGTAGCCGGAAGGCATGTTCCAGGAGAGGCGCGAGATGATTTCCTTCGATTCGAAGTGGCTGCCCTCGATGTTGCCGTAGAGCACGCGCTCGGCGCCCAGGTACTCGACGTATTTCACGCGGTAGCGGAAAGTCACCTGCTTCCCTCCTGGAACCAGGTCTGCCGGCAAGAAACCCTCCGGACGGAAGCCCACAACGATGTCGGAGTATTCGATCAGGTTCATGGGCGGAGAGCCGAGGAAGGTGGCGACGAAGGTGTCCTCTGGATGCTCGTAGACTTCCTTGGGGCTGCCGATCTGCCGGACCACGCCCTGATGGAGCACGACCACGCGGTCGCCCATGGCCATGGCTTCCACTTGGTCGTGGGTCACGTAAATCGTAGTGGTGCCGACGTTCTTGTGGAACTGCTCGAGTTCCTCGCGGGCGGAGGCGCGCAGCTTGGCGTCCAGGTTGGAGAGCGGTTCGTCCAGCAGGAAGACGGCGGGCTCCCGGACGATGGCGCGGGCCAGCGCCACGCGCTGGCGCTCGCCGCCGGACAGCTCGCGGGGCTTGCGGTTGAGCAGCTTCCCGATTCCCAGCAGGCCGGCCGCCCATTCGACCTTTTGCCGGTGCTGATCGCGCGGCACTTTCTGGGCTTTCAACGGAAAGCAAATGTTGTTGTAGACGCTCAGGTGGGGATAGAGCGCGTAGCTTTGAAACACCATCGCGATGCGGCGTTCGCGCGGGGAAAGATGATTCACCACCTGGCCGCCGATCAAGACTTCACCGGAGGTGGGCGTCTCCAGGCCGGCAATCATTCGGAGAAGGGTGGTCTTCCCGGAGCCCGAAGGCCCCAGGAAGACCAGGAATTCACCTTCACGGGTGGCCAGATTGACGTCGTTGACCGCTCCCGCCTCGCCCTGCTTAAAAATCTTGGTAAGGTTTCGCGTTTCAACGACGGCCATCGCACCTCCGCCCTATGCCCAACGGGCAAAGATGCGCTTGTATTCCGCTTCGGCGGCCTTTGCCGCGCCTTCCGGAGTCTCGTCTCCGCGGGCCACCTTGGCAAACATCGTGGGGATCACCCAGGCGTAGAACGCTTCGGAAATTCCCGCCGTGGCGTATCCCGGATAGCCCACGTTGGTGGCCCAGGTCAGCACGTCGCCGAGTACCTTGTACTTGTCCGGCGGATGGGCGCGCTCATCGGAAGAAATCAACTTCTCCAAATCGGGCACGGTTTTCGGGAAGCATGGGAAGTTGTAGTACTGCCCGGCCACGAAGCCCTCGTGGAAGTGGTCCATGTAGTCGATCAGGAATTTCTGCGCGAGTTCCTTCTCCTCGGCGAAATCCCAGACGACGTAGCAATTCATGACGTGCTCCGCGGCGATGCGGCGCACCGGGCCTTTGAGGGCGCGGCTGATCATGATCTTGCTGTCGATGGGCAGATGCTCGCGCTCGGACTGGCGAGTGATGGAGATGGCGTTGGCAACGTAGGAGACGCGGCCGGCCAGCATGGCCTGGTTATTCGAAGGCGGAGTCCAGGTGAAGACTTCGGGCGTCTCAGCTTGCTGGTAGAGTTCTTTCATGTACTTGAGCGCCTCGATGGTCTGAGGGGAATTGATGGTGACGTTGCCTTCCACGTCCTGTTCGGCGCCGCCGAACGACCAGAGAATGGCGCGCATGGCCATGCTGGTGTCCAGCTCCTGAGCCAGGCCGAGGCCGCAGGGCGGGCCGCTCTTGTCCGCCTTGCGGATCTTGGCGGCGCCCTTCAGCAGGTCGTCGTAGGTGTCGGGACCGTTGGGAAAGCCGGCCTCAGCCCACCAGTCCTTGTGCCAGTTGCCGGGGTCGGGCGTGTAGGCGTCGGAGAAGGCGTAATACTTCTTGGTTTTCGGGTTGTACGTGGACTTGTGGGCCAGTTCGATTTTCTTGCCGTGCTTTTTCTCCACTTCCTGATACACGTGGGTCATATCGACGACCTGTTTCTCGTAGGAAGCGGGCGGGGAGAGGAACATGAAGATGTCGTGCCCCTTGCGCGCGGAGGCCTCGGCGGCGGCGCGTGCGGGCAGGTCCACCAGGTTGATGTTGTCCACCACCACCTTGACGTTGTTCTTCTGACCCCACTCGACCGTGTAGGTCTTGTTGAACCACTCGTCCCAGGCGGGGACGAAGTGGCTCCACTGAATGATTTTCAAAGTCTTCTGCTGCGCCGCAGCCTTCTCTGGGAACAGGAATGCCGGCCCGATTCCAGCCGCCAGAGCGGCAGTGCCCGTGGTCTTGATCATTTCCCTGCGAGTCATTGTTCGTCCGCGCTTCTTTGCCATGTTCCGTACCTCCTTGGAAGAATCAGCAATCCTGTAGTTCGCCGTTCCTGTCCTGTTTGGTCACGTGCGCCCGCCGGAGGCGGGATTGTTCGGCCATTCGAGACTTCATCCGGGCGCATGCGCGCCTGCCGCACTGCGGAGGACCCCTGCGCGCACTGAGTCCAGCCGCGCGTATTCTACGTCCGGCTCCCCCCGGCCGCAACCTGGGCCGGCCTCTGCGAGGCGGAAGGTAGCGCCGAGCCGGCGACCGCCCTGTCGAATGCTTGCTTCCGCAGGTGGAGATGGATTTCCGGGCCCTGCGTGGACGGCTGATGAGAAGTAAGAAAACCGGCGGGACGCACTGGGGTACGCCCCGCCGGGTGATGGGAATCCGGCTTAGAAGGTGAAGATGGTGCCGAATTCCTCGCGTATGTCGTGATTGATGTGGGCCGGGATGGCCGAAACGGGCACGGTGCGCGTGAACGGGGCAACGAGCACGGGATCCGCCGTGCGCGTGTCGTACCAGGTGATCTCGTTCACCACTGTCGCCCACTTGTTGATGCGATAGCGCAAGGAGACGGGAACGTAGTCGCTGCGGAGCAGGCTGTTGCCGCCGGCGCGAATCACGTCTCGCGCGAAGGCGGAGTCAACGCCGTATCCGGCGAAGAACGTCCATCCTGAGTTGAGGCCCTCCGGATTGGCGCCGAAGATGCGCGAAAGCGGAATGCCGATTTGGACGACGCCGCCCTGGCCGCGGATTGGCCGGTACGGATTCACTACCGCCGAGCCGTTCACCGCGGAGAAGCTGACCGGATCGCCTGAAAGCGCATAGACCACTTGACCGATGTTGGTGCCCGTGGCGTTAAGCGACGTGCTGCAGGTCGCTGACGTGGAGCAGGTCACCAGGTTGGTGCTTCCGGGGATGGTGAACGGAGCCACATTGGTTCCGTCCGGTCCCACGAGACTGTCCCGGAAGGCCGTATTCAGCTGACCGGCGAAATAGAATCGCAGGTCGCCGCCGCGGTAGTACTTGGAGACAACAGTGAACCACGGCGTGGGGAGCTGAATCTCCGCCGAGAAGGCGTTTTGAGGCACATTCAGGCTCACGCCTTTCGGATAGTAGCATCGGACGCTGAACCCGGTCGCCGGCGTGGCACCGCTGCAGGTGACGCCGAGGTTCGGGTTGATCGTGTTCGCGTCCGTCGGAGTGGTCAGGATCGCCGCGCCCGTCTTGGTGTCATAGACGCCGGTGGTCGGAATATTTCCGTAGGGAACGATGTACTCTGCTTCCGCGTGTCCGCCGCTGACGATGACTTCCGCGTTCGGCACGCCCTTCCAGCCGGAATTGAGCGGGAAGTCGAGCACCAAGCGTCCCTGGAGTCCGGGCTGGCCGCTGGCCTGTCCAAGAATCGCGCCCTCTCGGGACTGAGTCTGGAAGCCGGTTGGGATCGCACTTACGTCACCCAGAAGCGCGCCGTTCGCGGAAGTGTTGATCCCGCTATCACCGAAAGCGCTGAGCGTGATGGCGAACTCCGGTTGGATCTTCAGTTTCCCGGCTTTGAATTGGCTCCCGACCTTGAACTGCGGCAGCCGTTCGTAGAATTGGCCGAAGCCTACTCCATTGCCGGTGCTCTCGAAGATATCCATCATCGTGGAGGAGCCGAGCAGCGTCCAATCCTGGCCGAGTTCGGCAAACACATCCGTGTCTCCCCACTTGGCATCGATCCGGGCGAAGGCCAGCCGCAGGCTCAACTGGGAGGAGCGAATCGAGCTGATGTTGCGGTTATTTACAGTCGTATAGTCGCCTTCCCAGTCCATCTCCATTTTTCCGGTAAGGATGATGTTTGGTCCCGCGATCGGATAGAAGAAGTTCACGCCCGCACGCGTGGCACGCGCCTTAATCCGGAACTGATCGCCGGAGTTGGGGCCCGTGTCGCCGAGCAACAAGGGGAGCGGAAAGTCGTTGCTGCCGAACGTGTTTCCGCCGCTGTTCGTCGTGTCGTAGACGGCGCTGGCCTTCAGGAAGCCGTACAGGCTGATCATGGCGCCGCTGCCGAGTTTGATGTCGGGGATGATTCCCTTGGGATCCCTCGGCAGGGTAATCGGCAATACGCGTACAGGAGCGATTGCCGGAATTGTCGATGCGTCTGCCGAAGCGCCATCGGACGGATCGTAGCCGATGTTCATTGCTGTCACCGGCCATTCCGCAGTTTTGGCTTTCGGTTCAGGGCTTGGGGAAATCGCCCCGGCCGCGGGAGCGACGGGCGCCGCCGCGTTCACCATGTGTGCGCCACTGGAACCGGTATTGGCGGCAGACAGGGCGGCTGCGGCTACCGTGTTGTTGTACTCTTCCTGGCTGATCAGCCCTTTGGACCAGAGCAGACGAGCCAGCCGCTCATTGGCTTCCGCCGAATTCGAAGCCGTGCGTACGGTCGCGGCTTCATCTGCGGACAGAATGCCTTTGGATTCCAACAGCTGAACGAGCGGATTTGATGCACTCTGTTGATTGGCCTGCTGTGCCGCCATTGGCAGAGCCAATACGGCAACAACAGCAATCACCAGAACGATACGGACCATTCTAGTCATTGATGGGCCTCCACGAGAGATTTGATACACGAATAGCGGGTTGACCTTTCGGAAACCACAGACCCCCCCTGGGCATGCGGTCTGAATCGCAGCTTTGATACTCGCGCGAGGCTGGAAAGTCAAGTAAATCTATGAGTTTCCAGTCACCGAACTATGTGAGCCCTGTCACAAATGGCCCGTTATCACGACACGCTGAACTGCGTTCCAGGAACGGTGAAGGCGAGGCTGCCTTGCGCGAAGCGCGAGTCTTGTTAGACTCAATTTACCCGTCACAATGGAAACTCTGGCAGCGGAAAGTCGGTATCTGGAAAATCAGGTGGCCTACGCCCGGCCCATCTTTCTGGTCCTGGCGCTGGTTGACTTGGTGGAAACCATGCCCGTTCCGGGCGGGCAGCGCTGCTTCATCTTCCTCGTTGCTTACCTGCTGATTGCCTTGGGGCTCGCCTATGTGGCGTCCACGGACCGGTTGCCAGCGCTGCGCCTGCCCCCTCTGGCGGATGTCGTGCTGCTGGCTGCTTACTTCGCCCTCATGCCGCCGGTAATGTCCGTGATTTTTCTCTACTTGTTCGTGTGTTTTGCCAGTGCGATTTTCTGGGAACTGAAGCAGACAGTGGTGCTGGCGGGGGTGACCTCGCTCGGCCTGTTGCTCCGGGTGATCATAATGGGGCCGGGCCCCTGGGAGACGCTGCTGGCCTGGCCCGCCGTGGGCGTAGGGACATTTGGCGCCGGAGTGGGCATTGGATTCCTGGCGGACCGGCAGAGAAAGCACGGTAGGGAAGCCCAGTTTCTCTCCCAGCTCACCGCCCTGCTGAACGTGGAGCATGGGCTCGCGGAATCCCTGCGCCAATTGCTGAGGACGCTGGCGGAATCCTTCCGGTGCGAGCGGGCCTCGCTCGTTTTCATGGACACGGAAATGGAACGGCTGTTCGTATGGACCGCGCGGCGGAACGACGAGCAGCGCATCAGCCCGGAATCCTACCCTCCCCAGCGCGCGGATGCGTTCCTCGTGGATTGCCCGGACCTTACCGTGTGCTGGAATTCGACCGATGGCGGTGGCGCCGGATTCGGGTGGGACCGGAGGGATGGGCGGCGGCTGCCGGACATCCCACGAATCCCCGGGATTTCCAGGCGGGAACTGGGAATCCAGTCGATTGCGGCGGCGACCTTCGACTTCGGCGGCAAACCCGCCGGCCGTCTGCTGCTCATCAACGCGGAGCGGGACCTGACGCCCCGCGACCTCAGGTGGTTCGAGCGGATTGCCACATCGCTCAGCGCGCCGCTGGACAACCTCTACCTGCTGCGGCATCTGCGGGCGCGCGTGATCGACGCGGAGAGGAGCCGCATTTCGCACGACTTGCACGACGGGATTCTGCAAACGATTCTGGGTTCGATCATCCAGCTGGATGTGATGCGGAAGACCCTTCCCTCGGGCCACGAGCTGGCCCCGGACCTGGAAAAGCTGGAAAACACTCTGCGGCGGGAGAACACCGACCTACGGAAAATGGTGATGGACTTGCGGCCGCTGCGGGTCGCGCGCGCGGACATGATTGACCTGATCCGCGGATACTGCGAGCGCTACCGTCAGGAGGCCAAAATCGAAGTGGATTGTTTACTGGAGGAGCTGGACCTGCGCGTTTCAGACCGCGTGTGCCGCGAGCTTTTTCAGATATGCCGCGAGGCGCTCAACAACGTGAAAAAGCATGCACAGGCCACGCACGTCGTGATAAAACTATGGCAGGATGAGGCTTCGGTCCATCTGGAGATAGACGACAACGGCCAGGGCTTCAGTTTTGCCGGCAGTTTCCCGAGCGAGGAGCTCAACCGGCTGCGCATCGGCCCGATTTCCATTAAGGAGCGCGCGCGGGGCATAGGCGGCCGGCTGACGGTGGAGTCGTCGCCGGGCCATGGGGCGCGAATCCTCGTCGAGGTACCCATCAACTGACATGGCCAAAGCGAAAAACGCGATCCGGGTAGCGATTGCAGACGATCATCCGATCTTCCGCGACGGCTTGCGCAAACTTCTGGAGCACGAGGACGACATCGTGGTCGTGGGCGAAGTGTCCAGCGGCGCGGAGTGTCCTGCCCTGCTGGCCAAGGTAAAGCCCGACATTCTGCTGCTGGACCTCCGCATGCCGGACAAGGACGGGCTGACCCTGCTGGAAGAGATGAATTTCGATTCCATGACCAGCCGCGTGATTGTGCTGACGGCAACCGAGGATGATCGCGACGTTATCCGGGCAATGCGGCTGGGCGCGCGCGGCGTCGTGCTGAAGCAATCCGCCTCCGACCTGCTCATCAAGAGCATCCGCAAAGTTGCCGGCGGCGAAATCTGGCTCGACAAGCGCATGACCAGCGAAGTCATGAAGGCCTTCTCCAAGTCCACCGAAACCGGACGGCGTGAAAAACCCCTCCTGAGCGACCGGGAAAAAGAAATCGTGCAGCTCGTCGCGCAGGGATACCGCAACCGGGAGATCGGCGAAAAACTGTTCATCAGCGAGCAGACTGTGAAGAACCACCTGCACAACATCTTCGACAAGTTGGGCGTTTCCGACCGGCTGGAGCTGGCCCTCTACGCCATCCATCACCGCATCACGGACCAAGCCTGAAGCAGCGGCCGGATTGCTCGGCTGCCTTCCGCCAAGCCTTTGAAATCACAGCGCTTCTAAGGGCGACGCTGACCAACGCTTCGCGTACGGGAATCATTGCGCTCATGGCCTCCGGCCCAGTTCTAGTACCCCGGTACCGCTCAGAAGCTCATCCGTTTAGCCCCTCGGCGCTATTGCCGCCGAAGGGGCTGCCCCCTATCCTTGCCGGGTGATTGGGAGGTCTCAGTTGAACGATTCGGATCGCAGAAACGTTCAGCGGTTCCATCTGAAGTTGCCCCTCGAGGTTCGCTGCGGACAAGAAGTGCAGGAGAAGGTGTCCACGGCAACCAAGGACGTCAGCTCGCGAGGCGTCTACTTTTTCCTGCCGAAGGACGTAAATCAGGGCTCGCCGGTGGAGATTGTGATGACGCTGCCGAACGAGCTGACCATGGCCGGCCCCGTCCAGGTGCGATGCCTGGGCCGCGTGCACCGCTCCGAAAAGCTGGGCACCGGCGAACTGGGCGTTGTGGCCACAATCGATCGATACGAATTCCTGCGCGGAGAGAGCGAGCAGTAACCGGAACGGCGAGACAAGAACAGCTGTTCGCGCAGAACGAGTCTTGCCTGCTTTCTGCGGAAGTGGGCAGGAAGGCCGGGATGCCTTGGCCCCTCAGCGATGGCATCCCGGCCTTAGCATTTCCAGCCGATGGACGGGTTCCCGTCCGAAATCGCACGTGATTGTACTACACCTGCGGCATGGACCTCATACGCCGCCGCGCGCGCTATTCGTACCTCAGCGCCACGATGGGATCGACGCGCATGGCCCGCCGCGCGGGAACGTAACAGGCCAGTAGCGTCACGCCGAGCAACAGCAGAGCAACGCCGAGGAACGTCGGCGGGTCTGCAGCTCCCACGCCGTACATCAGTTTTGTCAGCAGCCGCGCCAAGGCCAGCGCCGCGACGATTCCGATGCCCACACCGACGAGCGCCATGCGCATCCCCTCTCCCAGCACCATGCGCAGCACATCGCGTGCCGAGGCGCCCAGCGCCATGCGCACGCCGATTTCGTGCACGCGCTGGCCCGCCAAATAGGAAATCACGCCGTAGATCCCGATGGTGGAAAGCGTAAGCGCCAGCGCGGAGAAGACGCTGAGCAGCAGCATGGCGAAGCGTTGCTTGGCGATGGAGTTCTGCACGATCTCCTCCATCGGCCGCGCTCCGTAGAGGACCGCCGTGGCGTCCGCTTTCTCGGCGGCTTCCCGCAGCGCACGGACGGCTCCGAGCGGCGCACCCTGGGTGCGCGCCACGTAGTCGGAGCCATCGGCGAGCAGGGTCCAGAATTTGTCGGGCACCTGCCAGATGGACAGGTACAACTGCGCCTGCAGGTTCTGGTGCTCATGCGACCCCAGGCCCCAGTGCTCCACGTGGCCGACCACCCCCACGATCTCCGGCTGCATGTCGAGCAATCCCACGTTGATGTGTTTCCCGATGGGATCCTCGTTGGGGAAGTATTTTTGGGCGAACGTGGCGTCGATGAGCGCCACGGTGGCGGAATGTTCGTCGTCGCCGTCATTCAGCAGGCGGCCCCTTACCAGAGGGATGCGCATCGCTGACGTGTACGATCGCGATTCCAGGTAGAACAGCGCGAAGGGCATTTCGTTGTCGTTGGCGGGCTTGGGGTGGCCTTCCAGCCAGAAGGGCACCTCGGAGTCGCCTTCCATGGGCAGGGAACCGGCCTGAAGTCCCACGGATTCCACACCGGGAACGGCCTGAAGGTTTTCGAGAAAGGCACGCTGCTTGGCGCGGAGCAGTGCGGGCGTCGTGCCGGGCTGCGAGGTCCAGGAGAGACTGAACGTGAGCGCGTTGTGCGGATCAAAGCCGGGGTTCAAGCCCCAGAGAGCGGCCAGGCTGCGGATCATGAGTCCTGCGCCAACCAGGAGAATGAGCGCCATCGCGGTTTCGAGTACGACGAACACGTGTTGCACCCGGTGGCGCGAGCCGCTCGATCCACGGCCCCCTTCCTTCAGCGTTTCATGGACGTCCGGGCTGAGCGTGCGAATCGCCGGCACGAGGCCAAATATGACTCCGGTCAGAATCGCCAGGGCTGCGGTGAACAGGACGACGTGCCCGTCGAGCCCGACTTCATCGGCGCGGGGCAGTGCCTGCGGCAGCGCAGCGATCAAACCCCGCGTGGCAAATTGAGCCACCACGAGTCCGAATCCGCCGCCCACCAGGCCGAGCAGCACGCTCTCCGTAAGGAGCTGTCGAACCACGCGCGCCGGGCTGGCGCCGAGCGCTGTGCGCACGGCGAATTCCCGAGCGCGGCCGGTTGAGCGGGCGAGGAGCAGGCTGGCCACATTCGCGCACGCGATCAGAAGCACAAATCCCACCGCGCCCATCAGCACCCACAGGACGGCGCGCACATCGCCCACTACGTCCGTCTTCAGCGGCACTAGCTCGATTCCCCGGCCCTTGTCCGCCTCCGGATAGGCCGCGGCTTGGTTGCGGGCAATCGTATCCATCTCCGCCTGGGCCTGCGCCATGGTGACGCCCGGCTTCAGCCGGCCAACGGCGTTCATGCCCATGCTGATGCGCCGGTTGAGAAACGTCGGGTCGGTCCACTGGCCGATAGGAACGTACACGTCGGAATCACTCAGGCCGACAATATGGGTCTGAGCCACTCCGATCACCGTGTACGACTTCGCGTTCAGCGTGATGTTGCGGCCAAGCACGTCGCGCGATTCGCCGAAAGTGCTCTTCCACAGGCGCGAACCGAGTATGGCCACCGGCGCCCCGCCGGCCCGATCTTCCTCAGCGGTGAAATTGCGTCCGAGCAGGAGCGGAATCCCGTAGGCAGGGAAAAATTGAGCAGAGACCATGTGCGCATGCAGCCGCTGCGGCTCGCCGGAACCGGTGAGGTTGTAGTTGGTCGAACGGAATGCGCCGAGCTCCTCAAAGGAGTGATTCTGCGCCTGCCACTCCAGAAAATTCGGGTACGAAATCGAGCTCTGCTCGAACTGCTCCGTCGTGGAATATACGGCCACGAGCCGTTCGGGATTGGGGAAGGGCAGCGGATTCAGCAGCACCGCGTTGACGATCGAAAACAGCGCACTGTTTGCGCCGATGCCGAGCGCGAGCGTCAGCACGGCAACCGCCGTGAACCCCGGATTCTTTACCAGCACGCGAAGCCCGTACTTCAGGTCCCACCACAGATCGTTCATCTATCCCTCCCGAGTTCGCGCTGGCGGGCGCCCGGGGAACGCCGGCGCATGCGCATTGCACTGGTTGGTACGCGGAGCCGCTCGATTTGGTTCCCTGGCAGGTGGCGCCGCGGGGACGTGCTTAGCGTCTTGCCGCGCTCTCGAATGCCTTCCACTCAAAGGCGAGCGATGCGGGCATGTGCCGCGCGAAGTACGACCATCCGTGGCCGCCGGGATAGAGGTGAAACTCGTGCGGGATTCCGCGGGAAGTCAGCAGGCGGTCGAGGGCCCGGTTCCCTTCATCAAAGCCGTAATCATCCCGGTCGCCGCAGTCAAAATAGATTCGCCAGTGCTCGTGGAGTGGCGCGTGGCGCGCGTCGGTGAACACGCTGTTGCGCTGCCAGAAGGCCGTGTCGATCGGATAGCCGAACACGTCTTCCAGGAAGCCGAGCCGGGCGCCGCTGGTGAATGCCGCCGGAGGCTTCTCCATCAGCGCGGCGCTGTGCGCGCTGACGGCCTCGAACAGTTCCGGATACTTCAGGCCGTAGTGGAGCGCGCCGAATCCGCCCATCGAGACCCCGGAAATTCCGCGGGTGGCGCGCGTGGCCTCGATGCGGAAGCGCCGCTCCATCCCGGGCACGAATTCGCGGATGAAGAAATCCTCGTAGCGGTTGTGGCCGTCTCGGGAGTTCAAGTAGAAGCTCCGGCCGGCGTCCGGAGTGATCAGGATGAAATCGCCCAGCCGGTGCTCGCGGCGCATGTCTTCCAGCAGCGCCAGGCCACCCGAATTGACGAACGATTGCTCATCCTGTCCCAGGCCGTGCAGCCAGTAGAGGATGGGAAATCGCCGCGCTGGCTGCGAGTCATACGTCGGAGGCAGCACGGCGCAGAAACGCACTTTGCGTCCCAGAATCCTGCTGGGCAGACTGCCGCACTCCACGCGCGCGCCGGTTGTCGAAGCCGGAGTCCGTGCGCGCTCGGCCTGGCCCGAAGTCTGGGCCGCTGCGCGCGGCGGCTCCGCGGCCCGCGGGCTGGCGGTGCTCAGAAGGAGGAAAATGGCGGGGAGCGGCGCGAGCCGGCGCAAAAAGGTCATCATCGGATGGGATGCGGAGCGAGGGACATTAGCTGCGCCACCGCAGCGTGACGGGGCCTTCCAGGGGATGCTTCATCGGAGTGCCGGATTTCTGCGCTTCCAGATACGCCTCCTTCAACTGGAAATACCAGCGCGCGGGACGGTCCGCATCGTCCACCAGCATCTGGCGGCGGCTGCGCGCCAGGCCCTCGGCCTGTTTTTCCATTGTCTGCTGATCCTGGCGGAGGAATACGGTGGCGAACCGTCGGAAAATCCACGGTAGCCCGGGCAGCCACGGAAAGATGTTCCAGGCCGCGATGAAATCAATGCGCGAGCGCTCCGCCGTGATGGGCGTGACCGTCGCCCGGCTCGAGAACCAGTACTTTTCCGCTTCGATGCGCTCGAAGCGCATGTTGGGCAGCACGAACTCGATGGTGGTCACAGGCTGCCCGTACACCTTCAGCAGTTTGTAAGGGGCGCTGTTGGCGGAGGGGGCGTGCGGGCGGATGCGGAAGCCCGCGGGAATCGGCTCGAACACTTTTTCCTTCACCTGGATACTGGAGCGTTTGCGCCACCACCACGATTGATGCACAAAGGGCCCGTGCGCCGGGTCCATCAGGCCGATGATTCCCTGGTCCACGTCGCAGGCCAGGTCGCACCACAGGTGCACGGTGCGGCTGCGGCCTTCGCCCCGCCATAGCCGCGGAACGGAAGGCACCGCCCCTGCCTCCGCCACGCCGCCGTCCGGCGCGAAATACACCCACACATAGCCGTCCGCTTCGTCCGCGGGGAATGCGGCGGCGCTGATGCGCTCCACCTTCAGTTTCGATTCGCCGGGAACGAGCGAGGGAATTTCGCGGCATTGGCCGGAGCGGCAGTCGAACCGCCAGCCGTGGTAGGAGCATTCCACCGTGTTGCCATCAAAATGTCCTGCGGAAAGCGGCATGCCCCGATGCGGACAGAAGTCGCGCAGCGCGAATGCACGCTTCTGCGCGTCGCGGCCCACCACGAGCATCTCCCCGAGCAGTTCCGCCGTGGCCGGGCCGCGGCCACGCAGCTCGGCAGAGCGCATGGCCGGATACCAGCATCCGCGAAGGGCCTGAATAGCGTTGGATTCGCGCGTTCCGTTGTCGGTCATCGTTCGCACGGGGCGATTTCCGCAGCGTACACTACGCCCCACCGCGCAGCAACCGCGCGCACCGGTGGCCTGCCTGCCGCAGGCAGGCCATGGTCACTGCTGTTGTGCCCGTCGGTCCGTTCTTGTGAGCCTCACCGGAAGTTGCTGATCAGGACGATGTCGCTGGTCCTCGAGCCTCGAGCCATGACCAGTTGTTTCCCGTCTCGCGACCAGGCAAACGCAAAGATGAGGCCGGAAGTGAAATTAGTGATTTGCTTCGGTGGCCCGCCGGTGATGGGCTGCCGCCAGATGTTGGTTACTCCGCCGCGGGTGAGCAAATAGTCGAGTGCACGCCCATCGGGAGACCAGTGGCCCAGGCCGGCACCGGGAATGACTGGCAGCGTGTAAACGGCTGCGCCGCCCGTAGAGGGAATGATCGTTCTGACCGTTGGACTTGCAACATTTGCCCCGCTCGCTGAGTAGGAGACCAGCTTTCCATCCGGCGAGATCTGCACACCGCCTGAGAAGTTGTTCTCAGCGAGAGGAGTGGGAGTTCCACCTTCGATCGGCAGCCGGAAGATATGATTGTTGGACGCATACACCAGCCACTTGCCATCCGGCGAGCAGTCCGGGCTGTAGTCGAGTTCGCCGTGGGTCAGCTCGGTGGGATTCGAGCCGTCCGCGTCCATCCGCCAGACGTGGATTTGGCCGCGCACATTTTGGTAGACGATGGATTTCCCGTTTCCACAGGCGGAAGGGGCCGTGCTCGGCTGCCCTCTCGGCGTGAGGATGGTCCCGCCCCCGCCGCTCGCGGGGATGCTCACAAGCTCAGGGTTCAAGTTTTGAGAAATGATCGATCCATCCGGTAATAGGCTTAGAGAAAAACCCGTGGGCTGGCCAGAAGTGATCTGGCGCATTTGCGAGGGGTTATTCCCCGGCGCGGTCCACAAGTCCGCGAGAGTTGAAGTCTCCGCGGTGACCAGGCTCTTCCCGTCGCGGGTCAGATCAAGATTCTGGACGTTGTAATTGGACAAGTCGTTGGTCATCCGGCGCGGCTCACCGGATGGGTAGGGAACAAGCCATAGCTGGCCACGATTGCCCTGCGCCGGGTCGTTCACACCCACCAGCAGGCCGCTTCCGTCCGGTAGCCATTGGGGCCGGCCGATACGGCCTGCACCCTTGGTATAAAGCGTCTGCGGCGCTCCCCCAGCCACTGGGAAAGCGAGCAACACATATCCCACGCCCCGTTCTACGGAGAGGAAGGAGGCCGCAATCGTCTTGCCGTCAGGCGACCATGCCGGCCCAATCAGGGTCCGTCGGTTGGCGACGGCCTTGCGGCTGGCGAATAGACGCTCGCCCGTTCCGTCCGCCGAAGCCACAAGTAAGTGAACTTCCGCTTTCTCCACAATCCCGCGAATGAAGGCGATTTGTTTTCCGTCCGGGGAAAAGCTCACCGGAGTATCGATGTCGCGAACCAACTGCCGCGGCGTGCCGCCGAGCACCGGCATCTGGAACAGCGTCGAATAGTTGAAAGTCTCCTTGCTGGAGCGGACGAAATAGATGTAATTGCCGTCGGGAGAGAAGCTCACTCCATCAAAGGTCACCACGTCCGCGGGCAGAATGGCCACGTCGCTACCCGTAGCTACCTGGCGGACCATCAGGCTCTGCTTTTCACCATCCACGAGGACGTACACCACGTACTGGCCGTCCGGCGAGACTGCCACATCGGCGGCTTTGCCGCTCTGCGTCAGCTTCTCGATCTTCATGGCCTGAAGATTCAGCGCGGGTTTTCGCGTGGCCAGCTTGTAGATGCCGAAGCCGACGGCGGCGATGAGCACGAAGGCGGCTCCGATGATCAATCCCGTTCTACCTTTTGCGGGCTGGGCGGCGATGGCGGTGCTGGAACCGGCAGCCGCGGCAGCGCCAGTGGATGACCGGAGCGCGCCGCTGGGCGCCGCTTCCGCGTCCGTTGCGGCAGCCTCGCGCGTCACCGTGCGGCCGGAGCTGGAATCCCGCAGCAGCCGCTTCAGGTCCGTGCGCATCTCCGCGGCGCTTTGATAGCGAAGGTTGCGGTCCTTCTCGAGCGCTTTGTTGATCACGTCTTCGAGCTTCGCCGGCAGTTCGGGATTCAGCCGCACGGGCGAAGTGGGCGCGCGATTCAGGATCGCCTCGGTAATCACGCCCGAAGTGTCGCCGCGGAACGGCAGCGTGCCCGTGGCCATTTCATAGAGCACCGCGCCAAAACTGAACAGATCCGTCCGCGCGTCCAGTTCCTTCCCCCGCACCTGCTCCGGAGACATGTAGGCCACCGTGCCTACAGCCGTGCCCGGACTGGTCAGGTGTTCTTCGCGCAGCCCCGCGGTCATCTCGCCGGAAAGCGTCACGCCGGGAGGCAGCTCCGCCTGCGTCTGCTTGGCCAGGCCGAAATCCAGAATCTTCGCGTGGCCCCGCGCGGTCACGAAGATGTTTGCCGGTTTGATGTCGCGGTGCACGATGCCGCGGGCGTGCGCGGCATCGAGGGCGTCCGCCACCTCCGCCCCGAGCTCCAGCAGCTGCTCCAGGTCCATGGGGCGCCCGCCGATGCGGTGCTTGAGCGTGGCTCCTTCCATGAATTCCATGGCGATGAAGGCGTTGCCCGGATCCTCGCCTATCTCGTAAATCGTGCAGATGTTGGGATGATTCAGGGCTGAGGCGGCGCGTGCTTCACGGCGGAACCGCTCCAGCGCCACCGCGTCGCGCGCCAGCTCCACGGGAAGGAATTTCAGCGCGGCCGGACGGCCGAGGGTGACGTCTTCCGCTTTGTACACGACGCCCATGCCGCCGCCGCCGAGTTTTTCGACGATACGGTAATGCGAGACGGTTTGACCGATGAGCGAAGCGGAAGAATCCATCCGGCGCTCATCTTAGGTTGCAGGTCCCGGAGTGTCAACGACGGGGGCGGAATTTGGCAGTGGCCTCGGGAGATTTCTCTCACCTGCGGCCGGCCGGCTTTCCAGGCGCTATTCTTCCAGCTCGGTTTCCTCCGGTCTATCGGTCGGGCTTTCGAACTCGATTCGGTATCCGTCGGGATCGGTCAAGGGCACGACCCAGAGGCCGTTGCCGACGAAGGGACGCCGTCGCGCGTGGATACCGCGCGATCGAAACTCGCGATAGAGAGCCAGCGCGTCTTCACACATGAAACAGATCGAGGTTCCCGTTCCCAGCGTTTCCGCCGGGCGCCTGTCCGGCAAAAACTCCTGAAGCATGATGGCCGCCTCGCCGCGTTCGAGCCAGCACCAGCGGATTCTGCCGTCGGGCCGGTCCTCAGCCCTATCCGGAATCCATGAATGCCTCATCTTGAATCCCAGGCCGTCGACATAGAAGTGCAGCGAGGCCTCCATATTGGTGACGCCCAAGAAAGGAACGGCCCGCTTGACGTTGGCGCTGGTGGCAGGTGCGGTAGACACAGTTTCCTCACGAGTTGCGCTTTCTATCGTAGCAAGCTCAGGCGGGGCGTACGAGGGGGGCAGCTACTTCCGGGCAGCCATTTTTTTCGGTGTGCGGCCTTTGACGCGGTAGAGGCGCTGGTCGGCGGCGGCCAACAGCGCGTCGATTGTATCGCCGTCATCGGGATACATGGCCAGGCCGGCGCCGGCGGAGACGGCAGGCTTCTCCGTATCCTGCGCCATGCGCTCGTTGATGCGCCGCAGCACCTCCTGCGCTGCTTCCGGGCCGGTTTCGGGAAGCACGAGCACGAATTCATCGCCGCCATAGCGCGCGCACGTGTCGATGGCGCGCGAATGAACGCGGAGCACGTTGGCGAACCGGCAGATCGCCCGGCTGCCCACCAGATGGCCGAATTTGTCGTTGATCTGCTTCAGGCCGTTCAGGTCGAACAGCAGCAGCGCGAACGGCCGGCTGGAACGAGAGGAACGCTGGATTTCCGATTCCACCACGTCCACCAGCCTCCGGAAATTGGCCAGTCCGGTCAGCGGATCGCTGGAGGCCATCTGCCGCACGCGGTCCAGCAGTTGCGCATTGTCAAAGAGAGCGCCCACCAGCAGCACGGCGTAGCTGGTGAATTGCAGCATGCCGGCGAAGACGAACGGCGCGTCCAGCTTTCTTTCCGACTGGCTGGCCGCCAGGCAGCAGGCGAAATTGAGAGCGCACGCAAAAACGAGCGAGCGATCGAACGGCGTGGCCGTCTGGCGCAGGCGGCGCTGGTAACCGACGGCGGCGACCAGAAACAGCGCCGCGGGAAACAGATTGCCCGGCCGGGGAAACGCGGCCGCGGGATCCGCGAGCAGGTCCGCGGGCAGACTCCAGTGCGCCGTGGCGAGCAGGGAAGTGGACAGGAGTACGACGCCGAGCGCCACGGCAATTTCCCAGCCGGGATGACGCGCCGTGGGAATATGCCATTCGACGATAAGTGCGGCCACCAGCAGCACGGCCAGCAACGTGCGGCTGACCACCCAGGTCATGGGATCGCGCAGGCTGGCATCGTGGTCGGATTCCAACAGACGGAGCGACACGGCGCTCGAGCTGGTGAGCGCGATCCCCACGAAGACAAACCCGCAGGTGAGGATGAGCGCCAGGCGGTCGCCCGCGCCTCGGAATTTCACCAGAGCGTTGCCCGCAAACGTGAAGGCCAGAATCCCGCTGGCAAACTGGAGCTGCGCGTAAAGAAGGGGGTCCGGCGGCGCATCCAGCCGGCGAAGCCATCCCGCCACGGCGAGGATGAGGATGGCAGCAGCCAGCCACCACCAGAAGGCGCGCTGCTGCTTCATCCAGTCGCCGAACGTGGACACTCCGGCCGTCTCCACGCGAACGATTTGCGGCTCGTCCATCACTTCCAGCTTACAACCGGCGCGGGGGCTGCGATGCTGTCCTGAAGGTCAGGCGTTCCAGATAGAGCATCATGCGCGAGGGGACGCGGGTAGAGGCGGGAAGCACGCCCGGCGGTAGTAGGAGGAAGCGGGCTGGGCAGGAAGCCGAAATTCTTCTTGCAAACCATTTGCGATTAGGCTAGGCTCTCTTTCCCAGATGCAAATAATTTGCAACTGATTGCGCCGGGGGATTTTCGCATGCCGCTTGCTTTGCTCCTTCGCTCCGCTCGCCGGATTCTGCCGGGCCTCGCTTGCGCCGCGGCGTTTGGCTTCTCTCCCGGCTTCCTTTTGCGGGCTGCGGCTCAGGAGCCGCCCTACCTGGTGACTTACTCCGACGCTCTCGAAGAGCCCGGCAATCTCGAAATCGCATACAAGGGCGTGCAGGCTTCTCCCCGGCACGGCAACACATTCACCAGCGGAACGCTGGAGTTGGAGTATGGGGCGACGGGATGGTGGACCACGGAGGTCTACCTTTCGGGACAAGCCACCTGGAACGACAGCACCATCTTTACCGGTTACCGCTGGGAGAACCGTTTCCGCCCGCTGCTCCGCGAGCACTGGATCAATCCCATCCTTTACGTCGAGTACGAACACGTGACCGAGGCGGACCGGAGCTTTCTGGAGGTCGTTGGGCACGACAGCATTTCCGACCTGCTGGTGGCCAACGCGCACGCGCGCCGCATCCCCGATCACTCGATCGAGCTGAAGCTTATTCTCTCCAGCCAATTGAAGGGCTGGAATATCTCCGAAAACTTCATTGCGGAGAAAAGCCTAAAGAACAATCCGTGGGAATTCGGCTATGCCCTGGGGACCAGCAGGCCGCTGGCGCTGAAGGCGAGCGCGCATCCGTGTTTCCTCTGCCGGCAGAATTTCGCAGCGGGAGTGGAAGCGTACGGAGGTCTCGGCGACCGCTACAGCTTCGGCTGGCGGCAGACCTCGCAATATCTCGGGCCCACGGTGAGCTTTGATATTCCCAAGGGCCCCACGGTGACCTTTGAGCCGAGCTTCGGGCTGAACGCAAACAGCGTGGGCGTTCTCTACCGATTCAAGATTTCTTACGAGGTGCAGCAGATCTTCAGCCGGTCCCGCAAGGCAAACCGATGATCCCCTCCATCCCCGAACGAGTTCGCACCGGTTTGCTGGGCGCCATTCTGGCATTGCTTGCGGCGGTGGCCGCGTTCGCCGCGGACGGGGCGTGGCTGAAACGTGTCCCGGAAGCGGATCGCGAGCGGAGCAACCCCTACGCGGGCCAGCCGGACGCGATCGCGGCCGGTGGAAATGTATTTGAAGAGCGCTGCGCCAAGTGTCACGGAGAGGATGCCGAGGGCCGCGGAAAGAAGCCGAGCCTGCGCACCTCCAGAGTGCAAGGCGCCAGGGATGGCGAGATTTTCTGGCTGCTCAAGAACGGCAACCTGGCCAAAGGGATGCCCAACTGGAGCCTGTTGCCCGAACAGGTCCGCTGGCAGGTGATCGCCTATATCAAGAGTCTCGGGGTCGCCGGATCTTCCGATCCTTCGGCAGGGCCGCACAAAGGAGCGCAACCGTGACTGGAATATCCAGGCGGAGATACGGCCTGCGGGCGTTCTCCGCGGCGGCTGCGTTGTGGCTTTCCATGCTCGCCGGTTGCAGCTCCGGTAAGGCCCCTCAATTCGAGCAGGAAAATGAGGTTGCCGCGGCGGAGGAGAACATCGGCGAGCGCATCTTTGTGGACACGCGCTTCGCGCAGTATTTCGCCGCGCACATGACCGGCGTCAATGCGCCTCTGGCCGTGGGCGATCCCGTCGTCGCCACCGTCCAAACGGCCAATGGGCCGCTGCCGGGGCCGTTCGCGGGACAATCCATCAACTGCCGTTCGTGCCATTTTGTGGTGGAGTTCCAGGGAGTGATCGGAGCGGGCAACCGCACGTATGCGGACTTCACCACGCGAAGCCCGATTCCGCTGCCCATGAGCGGGTTCACCAACACGCCGCGAAACGCCATGCAGATGGTCGGCTCGCTCCAGCCTCACGCCGGGCCTGTGTTTCTCCACTTCGACGGCGAATTCACCGATCCAGCCGACCTGGCTAAGACAACGCTCACCGGCCGCAACTTCGGCTGGGCCCCGAACCAGTTCCAGCAGGCCGAAGCGCACATCGCCCGCGTGATTCGCGAAGACAATGGGAACAATGTTCCTGCGGCCACCTATGGATGCGGGCTCTCCTATGCGGCCATTTTTCGCGGAACCGATCCCAACATCCCCGTCGACTGCCGCCTCCAGCCGCAGTATCGCCTCGAGGTCACCACCGCCACGGACGATCAGATTGTCAACGCCGTGGCCGCCCTGGTCGCGCGCTACATGGGGGGATTGCTCTTCCATCAGGACGAGGCGGGGCGTTACATCGGCTCGCCCTACGACGTGTTCCTGCGCATCAATCATCTTCCGGTGCAGCCGATCGCCGGCCAGAGCATACCGGACTACAACAAGAACCTTTTGACGCTCGTGGAGGGATTGAGTAATCCGAACTATGTGGACGGCAGCTACGGCAGTTTCAAGTACCATGCGCAGCCCTTCCAATTCGGTCCCACGGAGCTGGCCGGACTGAAGATTTTTCTGCGCGCCGCGGTGAACGCCGTGGACGGCTCCCAGCACGCGGGCAACTGCGCCTCCTGCCACATGGCGCCCAATTTCACCGATTTCCGGTTTCACAATACCGGAGTCTCGCAGGCCGAATTCGACGCCGCCAACGGCCAGGGCGCATTTGTCCTGCTGGCAATTCCTTCCCTGGCCGACCGCAGCGCGAATTACGACGAATACCTGCCGGCCTCGGCGAATCATCCGAACGCCACGGAGAGATTCCGGCACATGGCCGTGACCGGCAATCCCATGTACGCGGACCTGGGGCTGTGGAACGTCTATCTGAATCCGGACATTCCCAATCCGCAGGCGAACCTCCGCCTGGTGGTGTGCGCCGTTCCGCAGAACTGCGCCGTGGACCAGGGTCTCGCCACCTCCATCGCGCAGTTCAAGACGCCCACGCTGCGCGACCTGGAGGATTCCGCTCCCTACTTCCACAACGGAAGCGCGGCTCGCTTCACCGATGTGATCCAGTTTTATGTCAGCAGTTCGCAGCTCGCGCGCCTGGGCCTGCTTCGGAATCCGCCGCCGGAGTTTCAAGGCATGTCGCTGGGCCAGGACGACGTGGCGGCGCTGGCCGCGTTCCTGGCTTCTCTCACCGAGGACTACGACGACGCGTGACGCAGCCGCGCCCTCACGCTTGTCGTCATTCGTAGCGGAGCACCTGCACCGGATCGAGCTTCGCCGCGCGCGCGGCGGGATAAATGCCGGAGAGCAGGCTCACGATCACTGCGAATGCCACGGCACCTGCAATCAGCCAGAGCGGGAATAGAATGATGGTCTCGTGCGGCAGCTCCTGCCGCGAAAGATAAATATTCGTTCCGAAGTTGATGCCGCGGCCGATCAGCCATCCCAGCATCACGCCGAACGCGCCGCCGGCGATCCCCATCACGCCGGCTTCTACGAAAAACAGCCGCTTCACGTCCGCGTCGCTCGCTCCCAGCGCCTTCAGCACGCCGATCTCGCGGCGGCGTTCGAGCACCGACATCACCAGCGTGTTCACGATCCCGAGTGACGCCACCACCAGCGCCACGCTCCCGAAAATAGCCAGGAAGAGATCCAGAATCACGAACACGCGGCGGAGGCTCTTGGTGGCGTCCAGCAGCGAAAACGTCCGGAATCCCATGCCCTTCAGCGCGTCCTGCGTGGGCTGGACTCGCGCGGGATCGTCCACGCGCACGATGAGCGCCGAATAGTTTTCCGACGCCGAAGGGCGTGCCTGCATGATGTCGCGCAGGTTTGAGGCCATTGCGGGATGCAGCTTCTCCGCCAGTCCCACCGGTACGAACACGCGCGCGGCGGAACTGGCCGTGATCCCCGCATACGGCTCCGTATCAATGATTCCCACGATGCGCAGCGGCTGCTCCCGTCGCACGACGGAAAAGCTTACGGTCTCCCCCGCGTCGCCGGCTGGTCCATCCGCCTCAGCCGGCGGGCCGGATGCTTCGTGGCTCCGGGAATCGCCATGCTTCGGTTTGGATGCGCTGGCGGCTGCCACGTGGGCCTCGGCGGGCGCCGGGGCGGGCACGCGCTCGCCGTAGTGGAGAATGATTTCCTTGCCCAGCAGGGAATTGAGCTGCGCGTCGGAAACCTCCGGAGCCCCGGCGCCCTCGCGTGGTCCGGCAGGAAGCGAAAAGGTGTCGCCCGCAGCGTTTGCGGGCGCGAGCAGATCGCGCGCGAAGTCCACGTGCAGGATGGCCTCCGGCGCATCGGCGGAAGAGAAGAAATGCCCGTGCATTTTCTCGAAGGCCTCATTCTGCTTTGCCGAGGGAGAAAGTCCGCTGACGCTGGTGAACAGCGTGCGGCTCGAGAAGGAGACGTCCGTGAGCAGGCGGATTTCCGGATAGACCTCCACCACGTCGGGAAGCGCCGCGATTTCCTTCCGCGCCGCGGCGTCCAGCGGCTTCACGTTCGTATCCATGATGCCGGAGCGGCGCTCGTTCCGGTCCATGCCGCGGAAGTCGCGCGCTGTGAACACGCCGATGGTGTTGAACAATCCGGAACGGTCGAACCGGCTCGTGACCAGTCCTTGCAGGCCGGCGCCGAGCGACAGCATGGCTACCAGCGCGGCCACTCCCACGGCGATCCCGAGCGTCGTCAGCGCATTGCGAAAGCCGGATTCGCGAAGGTTGCGTCCCGCGAGTTCCACCAGGTCGTTGGCTTTCATCGCAGTGCCTCGAGCGCCGGATCGCCCGGGCGGCCTTCCGCGGCCAGCCGGCCGTCGGAGAGCACCACCATGCGCTCGGCAAAGCTGGCGGCGAGTTTCCGTTCGTGAGTCACAAGGACAACGGTCATCTTCAGCGATTCATTCAGCCCGCTGATCAGCCGCATGATTTCTTCGCCATTCCGGCTGTCCAGATTTCCGGTGGGCTCATCCGCCAGCAGGATGGACGGCCGGTTCACCAGCGCTCGCGCAATGGCCGCGCGCTGCTGCTCGCCTCCCGACAGCTCGCCCGGACGGTGGCCCGAGCGGGCACCGAGGCCGACGCGTTCCAGCGCCTCGCGTACCCGTGCGGGCCGTTCCTCGCGCGACATCTCCGCGAGACGCAGCGGCAGCTCCACATTTTCTTCCAGCGTCATTCTCGGGAGCAGATGGAAGGCCTGAAAAATCATGCCCACGGTATTGCGCCGGTGCGCAGCCAGTTCCTGGGACGACATGGCGGCCAGATCGTGCCCCTGCGTTTCTATGCTCCCGCTGGTGGGACGGTCCAGCCCGGCCATCAGGTGCAGCAGCGTGGATTTGCCCGAACCGGAGGCGCCCACGAGCGCCACGCGCTCGCCCGCGCGGACTTCCAGCGAGACGCCGTCGAGCGCCTTCACCACGGAGTCGCCCATGGTGTAGTACCGGCACAGGTTCTGCGCGCGAATCGCGTTGGTGGCGCCGTTTCCGTCCGTCATGGCGTGCTGGAATTCTCCTCTTCTTATGATACGTGCAGAGAGCCGCGAAGTTGCAATCCGCTGGCGATCGCCGCGGGAGGCGCCACTCCTGGTTGTCCTGGGGTTTGCCCCTGGTCAACCGGCGCGGCCAGCGCCGTTGCGGCCCGCCGCACGCTCTGGTAGCCTGCATGCAAATTCAGGTTTCGGTCCCGGCGCCCAGCGGAGGAATCGGAGGAGGAACGGCAGATGCCGTCCAGCACACCGAGTTTTGGGCAGCGAATCGCTCCGTGGCTGCTGGCCTTCACGTTGGCGTTGGCGTTGTTGCAGGCCTACCGGATGAATCCTGTGGAGGAGTTTCGCATCGGCACGGGCCGGCGCGAGGCCATCCCTCCCTGCCGCACGAACCCCATTCAGATTTTTGACGCCCCTGCCCCGGCCGTTTCGCCCGACTTGTGTTGGGCGCACGCGGGCGACCGCGTAATCTGGACGTTTCCGAACAATCCGGACCGCGTCTTCCACGTGCACATGTCGCCCCATCCGTTCACCGGCAGCCCGGGCGATGCCTTTGAGGCGGACTCCACGAAGGGCGTAATCGGGTTCGACCCCGTGCGCGTGGCCAGCGACTACACTGTGTACAAGTACATGATCACGTATGACGAGGGAAAGAAGAAGATCGATCCCCACGTCGTCATCATGAAATGAACCTGCGGCGCATCGCGGCGGAGTGACGCACACACATCCCCGCAAACAGTTTCCCCTCGCCGGAGCGGCAGTCTCCCCGCAGGTGTCCGCGATTCAATCGAACCCGTTAGTCAGTGTGGGCCGCGGCCGGAGTGCCCTGTGCGAGAGGGCTGGAAGTCGGCTGCGGAAGCGCCGGCACACTCAGCCGGCGCAGTACAAAAAATGCCAGCAGGGAAGCGATGATGTTGAACACGATCGCCACGTTGAACACGCCCACCCAGCCGACTTTCGGCAACGTGAACTTCGCGGAAAACGGGGCCCAAAGGTCGCGAAAGACGGCTAGAAGGATTCCGTAGGTGCCGATCAGCGTCGCCACCAGCAGGAGCGTGCGCCTCACTCCCTGGCCGAACTCGATGTGCAACACCGAGGGTGCCACGAAGAGAACAAACAAGGCGAGTACGCCGCCGATCAGGAACAGAATGTCCGCGCGGAAATCGAACGCTTTGCCTGCGGCCAGCGCGGACCCGATGGGCACGAAGATGGACGCGGCCCCCTTGGCCGTGTACAGGAATCCGTAGTTGGCCGTGGCGTGCTTGCGTCCGAAGAAATCTCCGCACAGCGCCGGGAAGAGCGAGAAGATTTCTCCCCAGCCGAAGAAGGTGAAGCCGCTGAAGATGACGAACAGCCTGGGGTGGTCGGCATACTGGAGGAGCACGTAAATGGCGATGGCCTGCAAGCCGAACGCCACGCCCATCGTGTTCTCCCTTCCGATGTGGTCGGAAATCCATCCCCAGAACGGCCGGCACAGTCCGTTCAGGATCCGGTCCAGAAACAGGGCAAAGGTGAGCGCCGGCATGGTCCACATCAGGAAGGACACCGGAACTTTGTCCACCTTAAAGTCGAAGGCCATCGGCCCGAGCTGCGCCGTGGCAATGAGTCCGCCCGTGGCCACGAGCGCCATCATCACGTACATGAGCCAGAAATGACCGGTTGTGGCCATCTGCGCCGAGGTGAAATCGCCTACGCTCTGGCGTTTCTTCACCAGATCCCCGGCGGGAGCTTTTCGCCACGTCTTCGGCAGCCAGCCGGCCGGCGGCGACTGGAGGAACAACGCGGACACGATCACCACGCCTCCCTGGATCAGGCCCCAGACGATGAACGTGTTCTGGTAGCCCGACGACTTGATCATGTTCGCGATGGGAGCGACGGTAAAGGCGGAGCCCGCGCCGAAGCCTGCAGCCGTCAGCCCTGCGGCTAGACCGCGATGGTCCGGAAACCACTTGAGCGCGCTCCCCACCGCCGTGCCGTACACAATTCCCGCGCCGATGCCCGCGACGGCGTACCAGAGGTAGAGACTGGTGAGCGTCTCGGCTTTTCCGCTGCCCACCCAGCCCAGCCCGGCAAATACTCCGCCGAGCATCACCAGAAGGCGCGGCCCAAACTTGTCCACCAGCCAGCCCTCAAAGGGAACCAGCCAGGTTTCCAGGAGCACGAACACGGTGAACGTCACCTGAATCAGCGCGGCGTCCACCTTCATATGCTGTTTGAGCGGTTCGACGAACAGAGTCCAGCCGTACTGGAAGTTCGCCACCGCCACCATGCTGAGGATGCTGAAAAACAGGATTACCCAGCGGTTGCCGACTTTGGGTTCGGCGCCCAACCCGCCGGTCTGCGAGCTGCTCATAACTCCCCCCCTGGTTCTGATCGGTCGAGAACCAAACCCGAACCTGACGGGCACTTGCGCCCGGTCATCCCCCCGTCGGGTGAGATGAACCCGCGCTGAGCGTGAGTCCTTTTGCGATTTCCCCGGCTTCCGGCCGCCCTCTACCCGAATTCTACTCCGATGGCGGAGCGTCGCCTTCAATATCTTTCATCATGGGGATGACGCCCGGGATCAGCCACTTTGTCCACATGTCGTCAATTTTGCTCTGGAAGTAGTCGATGTCGTCTGCGGTGAAGTGCGCAAACCGCCCCTGCTTGAGCAGGTAATCGCGCACGGGCTGCCGCTTGTAGCGGCCTTCGGCGATTTCCTTGGTTTTACCCAGCAGCCTCAGCGTGTGGTTCTCCACCTCGTAGAGCGGCCAGATGCCGGTGGTCACGGCCAGTTCGCCCAGCTCGTGCGAGATGTACGGGTCGTAGTCCCAGCCTTTCGGGCACGGGTCCAGCGAATGGATGAAGGTCGGGCCGCCGATCGTCAGTGCCTTGCGGATGCAGTTCATGCCCAGCAGTCCGTAGGACATGCAGATCGTCGACACGTATTTGCACTCCGGATGGCCGGCCGCGAGCATGCCCGCCGTGTTCTTCTTCCACCGGTGGTGCATGATGCGCTTCATTTTCCCCGGCGGGCTGAATGTGGTATGCGCGCCGTAGGGCGTCGAGCCCGAAAGCTGGATGTCCGTGTTCGCGTAGGACTCGTTGTCGTAGAGCAGGATCAGGAAGTTGTAGTCCGGGTGCGTCAGCGAGGCGGAAATCGCGCCCAGTCCCATGTCCGCTCCCCCGCCATCGCCGCAGAAGGAGATGACGTTGATGGGCTCCTTCTTCATCTTGCCCTTGCGCATCAGCGCCTTGAGCGCCGCGGCGGCGCCCAGGCCGGCCGAGCCGCTCGAGCCCAGTTGCGTGTGCATCCACGGCACCACCCAGGCCGTGCTGTAGTACGTGGTGTTGGCCACATACATGCACCCCGTGCTCCCCAGCACGATGGTCCGCGGCCCCGCCGCCTTCACCATGGTTTTCATCACCAGCGCCGATTCGCAGCCCTGGCAGGTCCGGTGCCCGGAGGTGAAGTACTCCTCCAGCGGAAGCTTTTTTACGCCCTTGAACGGGTCCAGCTTCTGCGTTGTATCGATTTCCACAAACGGTGATATGGCCATTCCAGCCCTCCTCGAATCGATTTCTGCGATTCCCTCGATCTCTGCGGCCCCGCTATTCGCGCAGGCCGATCCACTGCGTGGCCGGCTTCTTCTTGCCTTCCGCGGCCTGATGCAGCTCGTTGAAAATGTGCTCCACGTCGGGCACCGTCACTTCGCGTCCGCCCAGCCCGCCGATGAAGTTGAGCACCGGCGGATGCTTCGAGATCGCGTCGGAGTACATCGCTGCGCGCGTCTCCGTGGCCACCACGCCGGACATGTACGGCGACCCGAACGAGAAATCGCGGTCCAGCACCCCCACGGCCTTGAAGCGCGAGAGGCACTTGGCCAGTTCCTCTCCAGGGAACGGCCGGAACCAGCGCAGCCGCACCATGCCCACTTTCTTTCCTTCCTTGCGCATCTTCCGGATGGCCACGCGCGCCGGCATGGCCAGCGTGCCCATGCCCACGATCACCACGTCGGCGTCTTTCGTTTCGTACTCCTCGAAGAACGGATTGCCGTACTTCCGGCCGAAAATCCGCTCGAAGTCCGCATACGCCTCCCGGATTACTCCCGGCACCCGTTCCATCGCCGCGTAATTCTGCCGCCGGATTTCCATCACCCAGTCTTCGTTGGCCTGCGGCGCCACCGTGATCGGGTTGTCGGGATGCAGCAGCAGGTCGCCCCGGTTGTAGGGCGGCAGGAAGCGGTTCACTTGCTCCTGCGTGGGGATCTTCACCAGCGCCTGGGAATGCGTCAGGAACGCGCCGTCGCAGCTAATCGCGCACGGCAGGAAAATCTTCCGGTCCTCGGCCACACGGTAGGCGATGAGTGCCGTGTCCAGCGCCTCTTGCGCCGTATCCACCCACACCAGCAGCCAGCCCAGGTCGCGCACGGCCAGTGCGTCGTTGTGCTCCACGCCGAACGCGCCGGGATCGTCCAGCGCCCGGTTGCCCACCATGGCAATCATGGGCACGCGCAGCGCCGGCGTCACAGTCAGCGCTTCCATCGCGTACATCCAGCCCACTCCGCTCGATCCCGTGAACACGCGCGCCCCGCACGCGCACGCGTGCTTCACGATCTCAAACTGCGAGTGCTCCCCTTCCGCCACGATGTATTCGCAGTCGAAATCCCCGTTGGCGATCATCTTGGCCACGTACTGCATCACCGTGTCGTACGGGCGGATCGGATACGCCGTGATTACGTCCACGTCCGCCAGCTTGCACGCCACTGCGATCGCTTCGCTGCCGGTGATCAGTGCGGTTTCTTCCGTTCCCCGTTCGGGGAGTGTTGCCGTCATCTGTGCCATGATCCGCTGCTCCTTATCCGTCTCGTCCGTCCCGGCTCCCACCGGGCCGCTCAATACGTGTCATTCCGAAGCCCTGAGCCTCTTGCTGGCGTGAGGCCTGCCCGCCGTAGGCGGGAACCTGCTTTTTCCTCCTAGCTGCCCTTCGCGATCTCCAGCATCTCGCCCTTCTGCTCGTCGTACTGGCCCTTGTAGCGGAAGCCATGCGAACGTTCCGGCCGGTTGGCAATCGTCTTGGATACCCAGGTCTTGTAGCTGTCCTTGTTCTTCCGCCAGGCTTCCCACTGGCTGGCGTTGTCCTTGAACGCCACTTCGTTCACCATCGTCACGCAATCCTTCACCGGGCACACGGCTTCGCACACGCCGCACCCGCAGCAGGCCTCCATGTTCGCGTCGTACAGGCCTTCGGGCGTCACGTCGAAGCACGAATCCGGACACTGCAGCCAGCACAGCGTGCACTTGATGCAGATGTCGAAGTCCACCACCGGCCGCATCGTTCGCGTCGACCACTTCTTGAACGTCGGGTTCCGCGCGGGCTGGTAGCCGCCCGTGGCATTGCTGGCTGGGTCCTTCATCGCGTGGCCTGTGGCGATGCTGGGGATGGCCACTCCGTCTCGCATCTCATGCCACTTCGGCAGTTCGAACTGGAAAGGTTTCTCCGCATTCCCCTGGCTCGGGTTTACACTCTGCGTGCTCACCCGGTTGTAGCTGTTCGTGGCCGACTGCACCTTCACCTCGTCTTTCCACTCGTGCCGGATGAAATTCTTCACCGAATCCAGGCTCAGCATTTCCGGCAGCAGCTTGGCGATGGCTCCCAGGATGCGCACGTCCGTGTGATCGTCCTTGTACACCCACAATCCCGAAAAGCTCGGAATGCCCTTCAGTATCGCCAGTTTGTACGGGTCGTGTTTCTGGTGAATCATCGGAATCAGCGTTTCGGCGGATTCCTTGGACGTGATGATCAGCGTCCCGCCCGGCTTGGTCAGCCGGTTGATGGGTTGCAGGCCGTACCAGGCCCACGACTCCAGGCCCTTGCACAGCGTGTCGTCCACGCAAACCGTTACGTCCACTTCCTTCGGCTCGTATTTCGCCATGCCCTCTTCCAGCGTCAGGTCGTCCGTGGCCACGATGGCGAAGTATTTCGCCGGTATCCCGTTGCGCTCCGGGCTGTCGCCGTAGCGCCCGAACGAGGTTCCCGGTTTCCCTTCCAGGTTCGCCGCCAGCACGATTCCCCGGCTGATGTTCTTCGCCAGCGTCTTCTGGAAAATTCCCCGGTATACGATTTCGACTGCAAACAGTCGGCCCATTTCGTTTCCCCTTCCTTCAGTTCTTCTTGATCAATATCGCTTCGATCTCCGCCAGGTGCTGCCGCATCGCCTTTTCCGCGCCTTCTGCGTCGCGCCGCTTGATGGCGTTGTAAATCCTCCGGTGGCCGGCCAGCGATTTTTCGCGCCGGCCCTCCACCTGCAGCGACCGCTCGCGGCTCTCCCGCAGGATGTCCATCATCACGTCGAGAACTTTCAGGATCACCTTGTTCTTCGAGGCGCGCGCAATCGTGTAGTGAAATTCCGAGTCTTCTTCGATGGCCAGTTCCTGCCGCGCCGCCTTCTCTTCGTGCCGCTCCAGGATTTGTTTCAGCCGTTCGATGTCTTCCGGCGTGGCGTTGCGCGCCGCGCGCCCCGCCAGGTGCGGCTCGATCATCGAGCGCACTTCCAGCAGTTCGTGCACCAGTTCCAGTTTCCGCCCCAGCAGCCCGGCCAGCGGAGTCAGCAGGGAATCGATCGAAGGGGTCCGGACGAGCGTGCCTTCGCCGGGCCGCGGTTCCACCAGGCCCTTCAGCTCCAGCGAGCGTAGCGCCTCCCGCACGGCGCTCCGGCTTACGTCGAATCGCTCCGCCAGTTCGCGTTCGGGCGGCAGCCTGTCCCCGGGCTGAAGCGCCCCGTCCAGGATCAGCCTCTCGAGCTGCGCCGCCACCACTTCATAGATTTTCGTGCGTTGAATCGCTTCCAGTTCGACTTTGGCGGGAACAGCCACAGGGGTTTCTGTCGGTCTGGTGGTCTGACCACCGGACTCCGACGCTATGCTAGCCCCGCCTGCCGGGGGAGTGTCAAGTACCAATCGCGCTGGTACCTTTCCCCGCTCCTTCCCCCGATTCCTCCCCATTTGTTCCGCCTTTCCCGGTCCGGCCCGCCCCGATTCGCTTTGTTCTCTTCGCCCGCTGGCCTCACAGTAGTGTCCCACCGATGCCCGACGACCCCAAATATTTCATCGCCACGCGCCGGCTCGGCTTTCGCCGCTGGAGGGAAGCGGATCTGCCCCTTGCTCTTTCCCTGTGGGGCAATGCGGAAGTTGCGCGCTTGATCGGCGGGCCGTTCACTCCGCAAGTGGTTGCGGAGAGACTCCGCCGTGAGATGGAGCTTCAGGATTCCCTCGGGGTGCAGTACTGGCCCATCTTCCTGCGAGCCGCGGATCAGTTCGCGGGATGTTGCGGTCTGCGCCCTTACCGGCAGGAGAACGGCGTTTATGAAATCGGGTTCCATCTCCTGCCGGCCGTCTGGAACAAAGGGCTGGCGCAGGAAGCCGCCGGTGCTGTGATCGACTTCGCCTTCCGCTCGATTGCCGCCAACGGACTGTTTGCCGGCCATCATCCGGAGAACGCCGCTTCACGCCATGTGCTGGAGAAACTCGGCTTCCTCTATACCCACGAGGAACTCTATCCTCCCACCGCACGGATGCATCGCTGCTACTTTCTCCCGGCGCCCGGCCGCAATTCCGCTGACACGTGCATCCGCGGCCCTTCCGGATGAGCGATGATCCCGCGCCAGGCAACCAACTCGCAGCAGCGACCATCCGTCGCGGTATACTGGATGGCTGCGTTCCGAGGTGTCTGTGCCCTACGGCAGGACGGTTTTCTCTCGATCCTCAAGTCTCTTTCTGTCCTCGGCGCTGCTCGTTTCACTCGCCGCTGGGATAGCTCGCGGACAGCAAAGCCCCGCTTCTCCGGCTCAGCCCTCGCCGGCGGCCGCGGAGACGCCTGCACCGGCCGCTCCCGCGGTTCGCGTCACCACGCGCCTGGTCCAAATCGGCGTGATTGTTCACGACAAGAATGGCCCGGTAAGCAATCTGACTCAGGCCGACTTCACCGTCTTCGACCGCGGCAAACTGCAGCCCATCAGTACCTTCTCCGTTGTCTCCCACGGATCCACCGGTGAAGCTCCCGTGCCGCTCCCCCCGAACACTTTTTCCGATCTCCCCCTCTACAATGCCGCGGCGCCAGGCAGCATCACCATCGTCCTGCTCGACAACCTGAACACGCTTTCCGGCGCGGGTGCGGGCGCCTACGAGCAAACCCCGCTCTGGCTCGAAGACCATGCACTCGCCAACGCCAAGGCCCATTTGCTCGAATACCTGCAGAACCTCGAGCCCGGCGCCCGCGTGGCCGTCTACGGTTTGAGCCGTACCCTCCACGTCCTCTGCGATTTCACCAGCGACCGCGAACGCCTGCTCGCCATCGTGAAGAACTACGACGCGCGTTCCGTCACCAGCCGCGAAGTCGTCGAACCCGCGCACACCCATACCCCCGGCCCCGGCGCTGAGTTCGATTCCGTGATCGACATCGGGCGTCTGGATATGGCCGACTTTGCCAACGAGGCGCGCGCCACCGTCACCATGGCCGCCCTCCAGGCCATCGCCGATCACGTCGCTCACATCCCCGGCCGCAAGAATCTCATCTGGCTCACCGCCAACCTTCCCCTCTCCGGCAAAGGCATTGCCGCTGTCCTCGGCCCCGCCCAGATTGCCGCCTATCCCGTCGACGGCCGCGGGCTGCTTCCGCGTTCCTTCCTCACCAACATCGAAGGCAATTTGGACGCTGACGAACTCAGCCTGGGCAACGGAGGAAGGCAGATGCAATCCGCCGAGCCCACCGGCATCGCCGCCATGCAGGACATGGCCGACCTGACCGGCGGCAAGGCCTTTGTCAACGGCAACGACCTCACCACGGCCATCCGCGAGGCGGTGAATGACGCCGCGGTTTTCTACCTGCTGGGCTTCTACATCGATGCCAAGTCCGCCGACGGCAGGTTCCACGAATTGAAGGTCGCACTGGGCCAGAAGGGCCTGGATGTGCGCTATCCCAAAGGGTATTTCGCATTCGGCGATGCCGCGGCCACCGATGCCGAAACGCATAACAACCTGATCACCGCCGTGCGCAGTCCCATCGATTCCTCCTCCATTCCTCTCCGCGTCCACATCACGCGCGTCGTCGTCCCGGCCCCCAATTCCTTGCTCGTCGAAGGAAGGATTGACGCGCACGAGTTGCGGCTCGAGGAGAAGGGCAAGCAGCGCGTCGGGGCCGTCGAGGTGATCATCCTCGAGCAGGATGGGCGCGGCAAAATCCTCGCGCATTCCACCAATCGCCTCAACCTGCGCATGCAGCCCGAACAGTACGCCGGCGCCCTCGCCACCGGCATCCGCTTCGAAAAGCACGTCGAGCCCAAGCCGGAGACCACCACGCTGCGCATCCTGGTCCAGGACCGGGAGTCGGCCCAAATCGGCAGCGTCATCATCCCCCTCTCGCAAATTCACTGAGCTGCCTCGCCCGCAGGCCACGTCTTCTCTCGATCGCCCGCGATCTCCCGATTTAATTCCGCCGAACCTCCAATGGGAACTGAAACGGAGAAATCATGAACCTGCATTCCCCCGGCAGAATCTTATTCGTGTCCAGTGCTTGCCTGTGCCTCGCGCTGGCCTTCGCGCTCCACGTCGGCGCACAACCGGCCGGACCGCGTCAGGAGGAGAAAACCGTGTCCCTCCATGCAGCCGGCACCTTCGAAGTGAAACTCACACCCCAGCCCGCCGATCCCGCCGTCGCCGGAGCGGAAATCAGCCGCTTCCTTCTCGAGAAGCAGTTCCACGGCGGTTTGGAAGCCACAAGTCGGGGGCAGATGCTTGCCTTTGGCGGAGCGCAGAAGGGCTCGGGGGGATATGTGGCCATTGAGCGCGTCACCGGAACGCTCGATGGCCGGACGGGAAGCTTCGCGCTCCAGCACAGCGGGAGGATGCAGCCCGGAGCGACCCAACTTAGCATCGCCGTGATTCCCGGCTCCGGCACCGGCCAACTCGCCGGCCTTGCAGGCTCCATGAACATCGTCATCGAGGCGGGGAAGCATTCCTATGCGTTCGACTTCACGCTGCCTGGCGCATGATATGCAAAAGAACTCTGCGATACAAAGTACTTGACAAAAATCGTGGGGCCTGCTAGCCTCCCGTTCATGTCCGCTCCTCGCCCCCTGCGCTCCTCTCCCGCCGATCCCGTTCCCATTGATGCTCATGCCGCCGATCACCTGCGCTACATCCGCGAAACCATGGAGCGCGCTGGCGAATTTACCGGCGTGCCCGGATGGGGCGGCGTGGCCACCGGCCTCACCGCGTTCGTTGCCGCCTATCTCGCTTCGCGGCAGGGTTCGCCCCAGCGCTGGCTCTCCATCTGGCTTGCGGAAGCGGTGCTGGCCACGGCGATTCTCGCTCCCGCGGTGGCCGCAAAAGCCCGCCGCAGCGACGCCGGCATTTTTTCCGGGCCGGGCCGCCGGTTCGTGTTGAGTTTCGCGCCACCCGTGGTGGTGGGTGCTCTCCTCACCTGGGTTTTGGTGCACGCCGGCCTGTACGCCGCGCTGCCGGGCATGTGGCTGCTGCTCTACGGCACGGCGATTGTCACCGGCGGTGCCTTTTCGGTCCGCGTGGTGCCCGTCATGGGTGTCTGCCTGATGGTGCTGGGCGCTGCGGCGCTCCTGGCGCCCGCCGCGTGGGGTGATTTCTTGATGGCCGTGGGATTCGGCGGCATACAGATGGGCTTCGGTTTGTGGATCGCGTTGCGTTACGGAGGCTGAACGGGAGAACGATGGCCAGGCAATCCACTGCGAGGCAGGACCAGCCGGCGCGTGAAGGGCGCGTGCCTCTCCGAAGCACGCCGGGCGGTGCGCGGGAATCGCTGCCGGGCAGTTTCGACCGCCTCATCCACGAGCGCATCCGCCTCGGCATCGTCAGCGCACTCGCCGTCAACCGCTCTCTCACCTTTAACGAGCTGAAAACGCTCCTGAAAACCACGGATGGCAACCTGAGCGTGCACGCGCGAAAGCTCGAGGAAGCCGGCTACGTTGTTTGCACCAAGTCGTTCGAGGGCCGCCTGCCGCGCACTGACTATCGCCTGGCCCCGGCCGGACGGCGCGCCCTGGAGCGCTACCTGGCGCACATGGAAGCGCTGATTCGCGCCACGCGCGAAGGCGAGTAGTCGCAATTTTTTTGGGAGGTTACTTTGCGATGAAAAGTGATTTGCGGCATTGCCAGCCCGCCCCCGCCCAGCACGGCCGCGGCCCTGTCCGCTCCGCGCCCAGGATTCGCCCTGCTCCGCTCGCCTTTCCCTCTTCCCCGCACAACCTTCACGTGGCCATCATCTCCGACGGCAACGGACGCTGGGCCACCTCGCGCGGTCTTCCGCGCACGGCGGGTCATCGCGCCGGCGCCGCTGCTGCGCGCCGCATTATTGAAGCCGCCCCGCGGATGGGCATTCGCACGCTCACGCTCTTTGCTCTCTCTTCCGCCAATTGGCAGCGTCCCGCCGCGGAAGTCGAGGCCATCCTCGGCATCCTGCACGAATACCTTCGCGTGGAGACGGCCTGCTGCGTGGAGGAAGGGGTCCGACTGAGCATCATCGGCCGCCGCGACCGGATGTCCGCCGCGCTTCAGCAGGCCATCGTGAATGCGGAGCGCGCCACGGCCGCCGGCACGCGCCTCAACCTGCGCCTTGCCGTGGACTATTCTGGCCGCGAATCCATTTTTCGCGCCGCTTGCCGCTACTACAAAGCCACGGTCCTCTCTCCCGATTCCTTTTCCGAGGTGCTTTCCGAAGTACAGCACGGCAGTTCCACGGAAGTGGATCTCCTGATCCGCACCGGAGGCGACCAGCGCCTCTCCGACTTT
>DATKNR010000077.1:0-3638 GCA_035541255.1 Patescibacteria group bacterium
GGAGAAAGATCCGAAGCTGCGGTGCCAGAGCGCGGCGGAAATGCGCGCGGACCTGGAACGGCTGAAGCGGGATTCGAGCTCGGGGCGGACCGCGGCGGCGAGCGGAGCGACGGCGGCGGAATCCTCGCAGACTCCAGCCGGAGGCGTGGCGGCCGCAGCAGGAATCAGCAGCGTCGCTAGGCCCCGCAAGCAGGCACCGTGGCTGCTCATTAGCGGCGTGACACTCTTGCTGCTCCTGGTTGCAGGGGCGGTGGTGTTCCGGCGGAGCCTGTTCCGGCAGGGGATGGCGGAGACGGCGCTTCAGAATCCCTCGATTTCTGCGCTCACCTCGACGGGCAATGTGATGCTGGCGCGCATCTCCGCGGATGGACGATACCTGGCGTACGTGTCCAAGGTTCAGGGAAGATACAGCCTCTGGGTTCGGCAGATCGCCGTCTCCAGCGCGGTAGCTGTGGTGCCTCCCGGATCAGACCAGATTGTTGGTGTGGCCTTCACGCCGGACGGAAACTTCCTGGATTACACGACAGAACCACCGCAGGCCGCGAGCGGAAGCGTGTACCAGGTGCCGGTGCTGGGCGGGACGCCGCGCGAACTCGTCCAAACGGCGGATACAGCGGTGACATTTTCGCCGGATGGAAGCCGCATGGCCTACGCGATTCTGGATTTCCCTTCCAGTACGGCTCGCATGATGCTGGCCGCGAGCGATGGCAGCGGGGCGCACGAGATCGCTCACCACCGCATGTCGTTTCTCGGGGCGTATCAGAGGGTGGAGTGGTCGCCCGACGGCGAGCGCATTGCCGCCATTACCGCGGACGCCGCGCCCGGCGGATTCCCGGGCCAACTCGTCGAGGTGGACGTGTCCACGGGAGTGGAAAAGCCAGTCCCCGGCAGAAGCTGGAGGCGCATCTTCGACTTTCAATGGCTTCCCGACGGGAGCGGCCTCCTGGTTGCGGCGATGGAGAATTCGGGAAAAACGTCGCAGCTCTGGCTGCTTAGCTACCCGGGAGGTGAATCGCGCAAGGTGTCGAATGACTTGAGCAATTATCTTTCCGTCTCCGTAACCGGCGACGGGCGAACCATTGCAGCCGTACAGCAGAACTTGAGCAGCGCAATCTGGGTCGGGCCCGGCGATGCGCCGGATCGCGCGAAGCAAGTGACGTCCGGGAAGCTCGATGGGTGGGCCGGAGTTACCTGGACCCCGGACGACCGGTTGCTTTACGCCGCAGATCACTCGGGCACTTGGCAGCTCTACCGGGCGGCCGCGGACGGAAGCAACGTCCAGCAGCTCACCTTCGGTGACGGGCCGAACTATTTTCCGGCGGTGTGCGACGGCGGGCGCGCGATCGTGTACGGAAACGACGGGAAGGGTCCGGCGCATCTCTGGAAGCTCGATCTTCAAAGCGGGGCCGTGAGCCAGTTGACGAATGGAACGTCAGAAATCAATCCGATGTGCGCCGGCGCGGGGCAATGGGTATTTTATAGTGGGCAAGTTCCGAACGGAACGTATTACAACTTCAAGATTCCGATCTCCGGGGGAACGGCCGTGCAGCTGTCCGACAAAAACACCATAAGCGGTCCAATTCTCTCTCCGGATGGCCGGCGGATAACCTTTGGCAGCGTAAGGAGCGATGGGACTGTGATTGGGGTGCTCGTCTCAGCGGAAACGGGACAGATCCTAGGAATTGGCAAGGAGGCCGCCGTTCCGCAGACGTTTGATGTTGATGTGCACCTAGCCCGGTGGATGCCGGACGGCCGGATTCTGGCATTCCCAGACGTTCGTACGGGTGCTCCGAATCTGTGGACCGACCCGATGGGGACCTCGGAGCCGGTGCGGCAATTGACGCACTTCACCTCCGGCAAGATCTGGGATTTCCACTGGTCGCCGGACGGAAAGTACATTGCGCTGGCGCGCGGATCGGACGCGAGCGACGTGGTGCTGTTTACCGGCGGGAAGTAGCCGCGACCAGCCTGCCTCACCTGCCGGCAAAGCGCTGCCCCATTCCGCAGTTGCGCAAAGGTAAGCTGCGGCCAGTGTTTTCATTGCAAACCAGCGCGGCAGTATGAAATCATCCACGGGCTAGCGTTCCGGCACCGACAGGCGAACGGAGCAACCGTGAACGTTCTCGAACAAATCGGAGAAACCGCGGGACATGTCTGGCGGGCGTTGGAGTCGAAGGGTCCCCAGAGCCTGGCTGCGTTGAAAAAGCAGGTCAAGGCGCCGGGGGACCTGGTGTTGATGGCGGTCGGGTGGCTGGCGCGGGAGGAGAAGCTCGCGCTGGAGCAGAAGGGCCGCGTCCAACTCCTGCGGTTACGATAGGCCGAAAGACTCTCACATCCGGGGGACTGCATGGCACGTCTGCTTACTGAGGCCGATGTACGCCGAGTCCTGACCATGCCGATGGCGCTGGAAGGCGTCGAAGCGGCGTTTCATCGTTTGGGGAGCGGGCGGGCCATCCTGCACCCCCGCATCCGTCTGCTGATGCCCAGCCGGTCGTATATGCATTACATGGCCGCCGCGGATTTCGACGCCGGCTACTGCGGAATGAAAATTTACACCAGCGTAAAGGGCGGAGCGCTGCGCTTCGTGGTGGCGCTGTTCAAGGCCGAAACGGGCAAGCTGGTGGCGCTGCTGGAAGCGGACTACCTGGGGCAGATCCGGACCGGCGCCGCGTCCGGCGTGGCCACGCGGCTGATGGCTCGCGAGGATGCGAAGCGCTGCGGAATCATCGGGACGGGGACGCAGGCGCGCACACAACTGGATGCGGTGGCGGCGGTGCGCAAGCTGGAAGAAATACGCGCTTACAGCCGGAATCCGGAGCGATGCGAGGCTTTCTGCCGTGAGGTGTCGCTGCGGCTGGGAGTGACGGTCACTCCGGCGCGGACCGCGGAAGAGGCCGTGCGCGAGATGGACGTCGTGATCACGGCGACATCGTCCACCACGCCGGTGGTGTTCGGGGAATGGCTCTCGCCCGAGGCGCATATCAACGCAATCGGGGCGAATTTCGCGCAGAAGCGCGAGCTGGATGAGGAAGCGGTAAAGCGCTGCGGAATCATCGTGGTCGATTCGCGGGAGCAGTCGCGGCTTGAAGCGGGCGACCTGATTGAAGTTCTCGGCGAGGACTCAAACGCCTGGGCAGCGGTCCGGGAGCTTGCCGATGTCGTAACGGGGAAGCTGGCCGGCCGGACTCACGATCGCCAGGTGACCCTCTTCAAGTCGAACGGAATTGCGATTGAGGATGTGACCGTGGCTGCGCGGGTGTATGAAGAGGCGGTAAAGCAGGCGATTGGACAGCATCTGCCGTTTGCCGAGCTGCCGGTAAGCCGTACGGATTAGAAAGTCCACAGTAGCCAGCGGCGGATGCGCCGCGGCCCGCCCGTTAGAGTCTCCCTGCTGCGGCGGTTTTCGAGCGTTTCCCTGCCTGAGCTGCACCCGCCTGCGCGGTGTTCTTCTCCCGGAGTTCCAGAGCGGAAAGAACATCGTCCATTTCGGCCCGCCAATGCATTTTGAGCAGCGCAAAGGCGCGGGCGGGCTGCTCGGTAGCCAGGGCCTCGGCGATCTGGGCGTGCTCGCGGATGCGGCGCTCGATGGAGGCCGGAGCCGGGGAAAGCAGGGCGGCATAGCGGCGCGAGACGGCTTC
>DATKNR010000078.1:0-2552 GCA_035541255.1 Patescibacteria group bacterium
TGTTATTGCCCACCGACCCTTGGTTCGACTCCAAGCTTTGGACGGGTCATCCGCACCTGCCCGGCGGGACCAGCCTCGCGGCAAGCCGGGATTCGGCCCTGTGGGTTCAGACCCCCGCCGGACCTCGTCGGTCCCGCCGAAGCAGGTTTAAGAGGTTCATAAGCAATGACTGAATGGATGGGGATCGGATTGCTCGCGGTCTTTGTTCTTCTTTTCTTCATGATCGTGAGAATCCGTCCGCTCAAGCGCGTCACCGTCTACGAGTATCAGAAGGGTTTGAAGTACACACGCGGACGCTATACGGGCACTCTGGATCCCGGCCAGTATCTAATTCTGACGATGTTTACCGCCATCGTCCCGGTCGATATGCGCCAGGAATTCATCACCATTCAAGGTCAGGACGTGATCAGCGCGGACGGCGTGACGCTGAAGGTGAGCCTGGCGGCGGAGTTTCGTTTGTCTAACCCGGACATCGCCATTAACAAGAATTCGAACTTTCGGACCAGCCTCTACCTAACCCTCCAGATGGCTCTGCGCGAGATCGTCGGCAAAGAGAAAATTGATGCTCTCATGGACAATCGAGCGGAGATCGGCAAGAAGCTCAAGGATCTCTGCGCCACCAAGACCTCCGAATATGGGGTCGAGCTCCTCTCCGCCGACGTTAAAGACATCATGTTCCCGGGCGAAATGAAGAAGGCGTTCTCCCAGGTTGTGAAAGCGCAAAAGGAAGGTCAGGCCGCCCTCGAACGCGCCCGCGGCGAAACCGCGGCTCTCCGCAACCTGGCCAACGCCGCCCGCTTGATGGACGACAATCCAAACCTCCTCCATCTGCGATCCCTCCAGGCCCTCGCCGATTCCTCCGGCAATACCCTCGTCCTCGGTCTCCAGAACGGCGCCCTCCCGCTGCCTCGCCGCGTCGACAAGGCCCCGGACTCCATGCGAAAATCCGACGAGCCGGAACCATAGCCACATCGTTTCCATCTGGCCTAGAACGCCCTCGTTTGAGACGATAATCCCCTCATGCGAATCGCCTGGTTCGATTGCTTCTCCGGTGCCTCGGGCGACATGCTCCTCGGAGCCCTCGTCGACTCCGGCCTCGAACTCTCGCGCCTCGAGGCTGAACTCCGCCGCCTTCCCCTCCCCGATTGGTCCCTGTCCGCCGAAAAGACGAAAAAGAAAGGTATCGCCGCCACCCAAGTCCGTGTCCACACCCACGAGCATCATCCCCATCGCGGCCTTTCCGAAATCCTTCGTATCATCGACGCCGGCCGCGCCGCAGGTCTCGCTCCTCGCGCCGCCGAACGCGCCTCCGCCATCTTCCGCCGCCTCGGCGAGGCCGAAGCCAAAATCCACGATGTCCCTGTCGAATCCATCCATTTCCACGAAGTCGGCGCCGTCGACGCTGTCATCGACATCGTCGGCGCCTGCTCCGGTTTCGAACTGCTCGGCATCGAAGAGTTCTACGCATCGCCGCTCAACACGGGCTCAGGCCGCGTCGAAGCCGCTCATGGCGTGCTCCCAGTTCCCGCTCCCGCCACTGCCGAACTCATCCGCGGCGCCGCCACCTATTCCTCCGGCATCGAACGCGAACTCCTCACTCCCACCGGCGCCGCCATCCTCACCACTCTCGTCCGCAGCTTCGGTCCTCTCCCGCCCATGAACCTCACTGCCATCGGTTACGGCGCGGGCACCGCGGACCTGCCCACCCAGGCCAACGTCCTGCGCATGTTCCTCGGTGAATCCGCCGTTGCCGGAATGGCCTGCGACGAAACCATCGCCGTCATCGAGGCCAGCGTGGACGACCTCAATCCCCAGGTCTACGCCTATTTCGCCGAACGCGCGCTGGAAGCCGGCGCCCTCGACGTTTCCTCCGCTCCCCAGCAGATGAAAAAAGGCCGTCCCGGCCAGCTCATCACCGTCCTCGCGCCGCCCGATCGCGCTGACGCGCTCGCCGATCTCTTCTTCCGCGAGACCACCACCATCGGCGTACGCTCCTGGGAGGCCCGCCGCCGCATTCTCGCCCGCGAAATGGTCCGCGTCGACACGGTCTACGGCCCGGTGCAGGTCAAAGTCGCCCGTAGCAACGGCCGCGTCCTCAATGCAGCGCCCGAGTTTGAAGACTGCCGCCGCATCGCTCTCGAGCGCGGCGCTCCGCTCAAAGACGTTCTCGCGGCCGCCGCCGCCGCTTTCCAAAAGCTCTCCGGGAACGATACACTGTAATTCGGGCGGCGGTTACGCGTCAGGACACGGCTTCAGCCGTGCCGTAAGCGTCGAGCGTGGAAGGCGGCTTCAGCCGCTCAGGTAAGAGACTCGCGCGAGCAAGTGTCATTTCGGCCCGCCGTGGCGGGAATCTGCGGTTCTGGTCGCAGGGCAAGTAGAAATTCAGGGGGCATTTCATTTTGTCGAAGTTTTATTTCACTACGCCGATTTACTACGTCAATGCGCGGCCCCACATCGGCCACACCTACACTACGATTGTGGCTGACACCATCGCGCGCTATCGCCGCATGCGCGGCGACGACGTGGTGTTCCTCACCGGCACCGACGAGCAC
>DATKNR010000079.1:0-24443 GCA_035541255.1 Patescibacteria group bacterium
GCCGCCTCGCTGGGACCGCCGCTTCTTTCCAGTTTATAGTGAGCGGAGTCTTCCGGGTGCAGATTTTTGCGCGTGGGAAGCGGCTTTTTTGCGTCTTTCATACCTGGTTCACGGTCCATTCACAATTCCCGTCACGGCAGCGCCCTCGACAGCTCAGAGCGACTGTGGCCGAGCGGACTCCAGGATGCGCCGCACCCAGCCCGCGCGGGGCATGCCAGATTTGGCGAGCACGGCCAATTCCCGTTCAACATCGTAGGCCACGCGGCGGATGGTAGCCGACCCGCCGTCCACCAGCAAATAAGAAGCGCGCTGGTCGCCGTCGTAGGGAAACCCGACACTGCCGGAATTTGCCACCGTGATCCGGCCCACCGCACGCACATACGGCACATGGATGTGGCCATAAACGCCAATCGGCCGCTGCAGAGGACCGTAGACCTCCCACAGTTCATCATCAGTCGCATCCGGCATAGGCGAGCGCCACAGGTCGCCGGGGGCAGCATGAACGAGCGCCACGGGGCCGTGGTTGTGCAACTGGGGGAGCGCGCGCAGCCATTCGAGACGTTCGTCGCCGAGCGCTTGCCGGGCCGAGGCTCCCATCTCCTCGATGGCGGCCAGGAGCGGGGCGAGCTTCGGCGCACGCGCCGCAAATTCGTTGAGCGATTCGGGACGGAAGAGCATTTCGTCCGTGTTGCCCACCACGCCGGGCCAGCCAAGATCACGGATCCGGTCCACGACTTCGCAAGGGCGCGGGCCGCCCTGAGCGAGGTCGCCGCCATGCAGGACGACATCCGGCGAGGTTTGCTTCAGGTCAGCGAGCACGGCTTCGAAGGCGGTCAAATTGCCGTGGACGTCGGAGATGATGGCGAGGCGCATATGGCTCTAGAAGTTCGAGGTCGGAGGTTGGACGGAGATCCGCCCGGAACTGCGTCTAAAATTGAGACGGCGATGGATCCCTTTTCCCTCCTCTTTTTGTAAGTGCACATTGTAAAGGATTTGTTCGGAATGAGGCGGGTGCGCGTTGAAAACAAACAAGATTAAGTAGCTGTGGAATGTGCAGATGCGAAGTACTTTTGTATCTGCACATTCGAAAGAACTTGCAAGATGCCATTTTGCAGGCGCCGTGTATCTGCACATTCTGCGTGAGTTAGCACGGGTTGGTGTGGCGGCGGTCATCAATAGCGACCCGCGCGGACTTTATCGCGAGTCATCTACCTTTGTCAATGAGTAAATAGTATGGACAATGGAATGCTTGGACAAAGGAAAAGGCCGCACATGCAACGACGGGGTGTGGGGCACCCGCCCGCCATCAGGCCGAAGGGCGGTTCAGGGAGCGAGGCGAGCGGAGGCAGCGCCGAAGATCTGGCCGGTGGAGTGGTCTTCGAGAAATACGACGACGTGGAGATTCGTGCGTTTCCAGCCGCGATCGAGACCGATCTTCACGTCAGCGGAAAACGGCTTGCCCGGCTCGGCATGGCCGGCGGAAACGAACTTCCGGACGGTAGCGCGATGGACGAGATGGCGTCCGGCATTTTCTCCGGCGCCTACTTGGGATGAGAGATCGTCTTCGGTGACGGCGAGGCGGACATTGGCTTTGTCGCGGATGCCGGGGGGAAACGAATCCAGACGAACGGAGGCGACGATGGACTCCGCGTCCTTTCCGGGGCCAACGGTGAGAGCAACCGCGGCCTGCGGAATCTGGCCGGCGGCGGCGATGGCCTGTAGCGCTGTGCTCGACCGGCTGCCGACGAAACCCGTCTTTCCAGCGACAACCATCTCCGGCGTGTAGGGCGTACTGCCGAAGCGTTGCGCATACACCTGCTGGCGGTCCGTGAAAATCGCGGAGGAAAAGGGGTCGCGCCATCCCTGGCTGTCCCAATAGTCCACGTGCTCTTCGAGGGGGATGACCATGGTGCCCTGAACGGGCTGCTTCTGGTCGAGTTGGGCCAGCAGCGCGTCCGCAGGAGGACAATCCGAGCAGCCCTCGGAGGTGAACAGCTCGACGACCACGGGCACGCGCGGCGTATCGCCGGGATTGCCCGCGAGCGCCGCGGGGAGCCATCCCGCGAGCAAAACCAGCGCGGATGCGGCTGCGATTCGCACTCGAACGCTCCTCAGTTCTGATGAGAAAGGGCCGGGGCAGGATACTCCGGGAGCTTTTCCTTGGCCTGATCGGACTGCTTGACCACGAGCTCATCGAACAGGATCGAAGGACTGATGATGGTGCGAGGCGTGGGACCGATACGATTGCTCACGAGGTAATCGTTGCCGGCGGCGATCACGTCGGAGCGGAGGCTTCGCGTGTCCAGTTCCTGGAATTCCGCGCCGCGGACGAGTTCGCGGTGGCCGTCCTTGGACCAGACGCGATAAAGGAGACGAGGAGAAAGGCGGGGCCCGAGTGTCTGGACAAAATAGCAGTAGGGACGTTCCTGCTGGCGGCAGAGATCGAGCAGCTTCTGGGTCATCTGATCGGTGGAGAGCGGCTGGGCGGCGCGAAGCATGAGCACGCCGATGGAGGGTTCGGTGAGCCCGGCCTGCGCGAGACGGCCATGGCCGTTCGATTCGGTGAAGCCACGAATGGGACGGCGGCCGACGAGAAAATTTTCCAGAATGCCTTTGTCCACGATATCGACGGCCTTTGCATGCACGCCTTCGTCATCGACAGGATAGCTACCGATGAGCGAGTGGCCGAGGAAGGTGTCCTGCGTGGGATCGTCGACGAGAGAAAGAAAGTCGGGCAAGACGCGGCTCTTGTAGCTGCTCGAGAACGCGCCGACGGTGCGGGAGGAAACGGTGGGCTGGGGACGGCGGCCGACCACGTTGACAGCGAGAAGGGATTCGACCACGTCGTTCGTGGCGTCGTTCGAGAACAGCACGGGGCCGCGGTATTCCTCCTCGACGATGGGAGCGGAGCGCATGTCCGTGAGGCTCTTGAGCATCTCGCGCATGTCGGCCATGACCTTATCGCGGGAAGGAAGCTCGGAAGGCTGGCCGAAAGCGTCGCCGGGAGAGCGGTCGATGCGCATGCCGTCCGGCGCCTGGGTGCTTCCGGTCTCCGCGACGGAGTAGCACGCACGGCCGCGACGCAGGACGGTGCCCTCCGTATTGATGTAATAGGTATTCGAGACGTAGAAGTGGGCCTCGGCGCCGACGACTTGCACTTCCGGGTAGTCGCGGTAGAGCGCGGAAGCGGATTCAAGGATGCGGCGCCATTTGGCGGCGTCAAAGTCGAGTCGCGCGAGGGATCCGAGCGCCTGAACGGGAGGCTCTTTGGCGAAATCGTCCACAGTCTGCTCGATGGCGAAGCGCTTGTAGAGGCCTTCTTTCGCGGTGAGAGCTTCCGTGGCGGACTTATAGGCGCTGTCGGTGGCCAGCCAGAGGGCATGACGAAGTGCGAGCAAGTCGTCGTCGAGCGGCATGGTGGTGGCTTCGCCGCTGCCGGATTCGAAGAAGCTATCGAGGTGATAGTCGCCCAGCCGGACCACCACGCGCGCGTATCGGAAGCGCGTGCGGCGCTCGGATTGCGTGGCGCCGAATTCCGCCTGCAACTGAAAGTCGTCGAGATCGACCACGCGGTATTCGATGTAGAACGGCGCGGGAACATTCTCCATTCTCAGATTGGCTCTGGAACGCTCCAGCTCCTCGCGCATGGCCTTGAGGACGGGATCGGAATCGGCCGCTGCCGCGGCGGCATCGGCGGAAGCGGGAGGCTTCGGCGTATCGGCAGGAGCAGGAACAACGTCGCCTGCGAACAAAAGGCCAGCGGAAAGGAAAACGAAGAGCGCAGAAAAACACAAGAGCGAGAGTGCACGGCGGGCGTTCATCGCGTGCCTCCCGTGTTGGACCGTGCCGCGCCGAGAGCTTGCTTTGCGGGCGAGCCGCCCCTGCCTTCAAACCCCGGGGGCGGGAGCAATGGCGGGCGTTCACGCGAATGCTCGCGCTTCTGCACCTCAATTTCGGAAAAGAGCATGGCCGGAGCGACGGCGGAAACAGGAACGCTGCCCGATTCAGCGCCGCAAATGCCGTTGAAGACGTGCATGGCGTCCCCGGTGACCAGGATGCGATTGAGCGCAGCGAGGGGAGTACCGACAATGTCCACGCCGCGGACGAGTTCGTCGGGGCGGCCGTCCGGGTATACGCGCCAGACGATGACCGGGAGCACCTGGAAGGCCTGAGGCATGCCGCGCTGGGTGAGCGTGAAGCCACCCTGCACATCCTCGAAATAAAGGCCGTAGGGCTTGCCCTGTTTCTTGACCTCGTCGATGAGGCGCTGACGCAGCTCGGATTCCTTTACGGTGTTTGTGGAGGTGACAATCAGATTGCCCTGGCGGCCGGTGGCCATCAGGCCAGCCTGGGCCCGCCCGTGGCCGTTGGACTTGGCGAAACCTTTGATGGGCATGCGCGACATGAGGAAATTGCGAAGGACGCCGTCCTGGATAAGCTCGACGCGCTCGGCGGGCTGGCCTTCGTCGTCGAAGGAATAACTGCCGCTGAGCTTTTCGCCGGCCATGGAAGAGACGGTGGGATCATCAACGACCGTGAGGAACGCGGGCATCACCTGCTGTCCCACTTTTTTGGTGAAGGTCTGGCCTTCCTGTTCGTCGCGCTGACGATGGCCTTCGAGGCGGTGGCCCAGGACTTCGTGAAAAAAAACGGCGGCGGCGCGGCCGGAAAGCAGGGCGGGCCCAGCGAAAGGCTCGGCGACGGGAGCGGCACGGAGCGCTTTGAGGTCAGCGGCGATTTTATCCACGGCAGAATGCAAGACGGCTTCCGACGGCAGGTCCGAGGCCTGGGGCGCCTGATAGGTTTCCACGCGAATCAATTCCATTCCGTCGTCGGCGCGCGTCATGGCCTCGATGACGAGTCGGACGAGGTGGCTGGGCTCGGCAAGGCGGCTGCCCTCGGTGGAGGTGAAGCGGAAACCGGCGCTCTGAACTTGAAGCATGATTTCCGAGTCGTAGACTTCAGGATACTGGCGGAACCACGCGGAATCGCGGCGAAGCGCTTCTTTCCAGGCAGCCACATCCACTCCCAGGGGAGGCATGCGCGGGTCCACGTGGACCTGGGGCGGCTCAGCGGAAAAGTCGGGGGATTTGTCCTCTTCCTCGGAGCGCACGGCGGTGTCCGTCTTGACGCGGAGAAATGCGGGAGCCGAGGTGCGGTAACCGCGATTGGTGAGCCACCAGAGGCTGCGGGCCAAGGCGTCCGAGTCGTCTTCGAGCGGAAGCGCGCCCTGCACGATGCCCGAGCGGCGATTTTGTCCGTGAGTGTTGTCGAGTTCGGGAGAACCGACGCGGACGATCACGCCCGCGCGGCGATAGCGCGACTGGAAGGAAGTCTGCAGGCTGCCGTAGGAGGCCGAGAGCATCACGACGTCGCCGTCGTAAGTGGAGTAGCTGAGGAAATAGGCGGGTGGATCGGATTTCGAAAGACGCGCGGAGGCGCGCAGAAGCTCGGACTGCATCGTGTCGAGAAGACGATCGGCGGGAGCATCCACGGGCGCGGCGGGCCCGCCGCCCGGCGGCAAAGCAGGAGCGGCAGACAAGGCTGCGGCCAGGAATGCACCGAGAACGGCAAATCGGGCTGGTTTGTTCATGTGCGTGGAGGCCTGGAGGAGCCAGGCACTAAACAAACGAGTATGGGGGAATGGAAGGCGGGGGGCAAGCGGCACGATGAGAAGTGAGTTGCACGCGGAGTTTCATGAGCCAATCTGCACCAAGCCGTGCCCTGCTCTCGCCGGCTCGACAGACTGCCAGCGGCGGGGTTTGGAGCCAGGGGAACGCAGGCGGTTGAAGGCGGAGCCGATGGCGATGGAGCCGGCCGCGAGATGGCCGATGGTGACGGGCCCGGCCACTCGTACCGTGCGGACCCCATGCAGAGCGGCGGAGATGGCGCATCCGCACTGGCTGCAGTCCGGCCGGCCGCCGAAGACGCACGGTTCCACTTGCTTCTCCAAGTCCGCGGAATAATTCACGGAGAGTTTTGCGAAGAGACAATCCGCCGGGTTGCGGGGCGGATGGAGGAATCCGCGGGCGATGGCGTCATTGAAGAGAAATTTGGGATAGCGCCGGCGGAGGGGAGCGAGCCGCTCGACAATGATGCGCCGGTCCTCAGCATTGAGAATCTCCGGGGCGGACTCGTCAAGCTGCGGCGTGTAGACGCTGGCCCATACGAGACTGACTTCCGGGCGAGCATTCCAGAAGGAGATGTATTCCTCGGCGTAACTGGGGCGAGAAAGTGCTGCGCGCGTGATGGTCCAATGGATGTTCACGCGGGCGGAGCCGATGTTCTCCAGGATGCGCTCGTAGGTGGCGGGGGCGCGGCGCAGGTCGTGATGCTCGGGCAGCCCGTCAACGGAAATGGCCACGGTGATCCGCGGGAGTGCGGTCCATTCGGAAGGGATGGGGATGATCGCGCTTGTGACTACCATGGTGAAGACGCCCATCTGGCTCAGGACGGGGAGAATCCGGCTCAGCTCGCGATGGCGGACGAGCGGCTCTCCGCCAACCAGTGAGACGTGCAGCGGGCGGTGGCGCCGTACAAGCGAGAGCACGCCGTCGACAAGCTCGTCACCGCGGCGGTCGTTCAGCTCGCGCAGCGTCACGCCGCCGCCGAGATGATCTCCGCCATAGGCATAACACCCCGGGCAATGAAGCGGGCATTCGCGGGTGATTTCGATGGAGAGAATCGGGGCGCTGCCGCCGAGAATGTTCTTCCAAGCGCGAAAGAAGTGTTTTTTGGAAAATCCTGGCATAGACGCAGCCTGCATGCCCGCCCCCCATTGACGCGCAGCCATCTCCAGCGTCGGCGGGCGCAACGCCAGACATCACGAGTTAGATTGCCGGGGCGAGACCCGGGGTTGCATTCCGCTGCGATATTGCGGGTGCTGACGAGGAACGCCGAGGGAGGAAGGATCCGGGAGAAGCGGCGCGGCGGCCGGCGATCACGGTCCGCGCAGGGCACCCAATTTGGCCAGTTCGCGAGCGAACAACGGATTCTGGGGAAATTCCGATGACAGGTGGGCCAGCAGAGCCTGCGCGCGCTGAGGCTGCTTCTCGCGCAGACTGGTGAGCGCCAACAGCAGCTCCGCGTAAGGCTGAAGATAGTTACCGCTGGCCACGGCTTTTTCGAGCTGGTGCATTCCCACCGATTTATCGCCGTGCACTCCGCCGAGGCGCAGGAAGAAGCGCTTATAAGCGGGAAGACAGGCGAGGATGTAATTGGAGACTCCGAGGGCCACGTAGGCGTCTCCGGCGCCGGGGTCCACGGCCAGCAGGCGGCGCGCGTAGTCTTCGGAGGCACCGAGCAAATGCAGGGTAGCCATCTGCCTCTTCTCGATGAGGCTTGCGAAATCGGCCAGCATGCCATTGGTCATGGTGAGCGCGAGCAGTCCGGAGGAATCTTTGGGATCGCGATCCAGGCGCGCCTGACCGAGCTTCTGAGCCCGGTCGACGGCGGCGTGGAAAGAGGCGCTCAATCCCTCGTCAGGCTTTCCGGGAATGCCGCCGAGCAAACGCTTATCGTCGAGAAAAAATTCGGAGGTGAGCACGCCCTGGCGGTTGAACTCCTCGAAGAGAAAGCTGGCCGCCTCGGAACAATATCCAATTGGGTCGTCGGGGTGCTGCTTTTCCCATTGAGAGAACTCTTCGCGAGCCTGCTGGAATTTGAGCTGATACATGAGGTGATAGCCGAGCTCGATGGGGTTGGCCGGCGCCGCCACCCATGCGGGTTGAGGCATGGTGGAAGACGGCTGCCCCCCGGGCTCCTGTGCCGCGACATCCGCGCGAGCCACCACCCGCCCCGCAGGCTGAGCGGGAGCCTCCAGGGAGAGCGCGGCCAGATTCGCGAAGAGTATCGCGGGAAGCAGCGTGGCGGCGGTCATCATGGGACGCGGGTTCATGTGGATGGCCCGCGGAAGGCGAGTACGGCGTTGAGACCACCAAAAGCAAAAGAGTTGGAAAGCGCGCAATGCGCGCGAAGCGGACGGGAGGCGTTGGGCACGACGTCGAGATCGCAGTCCGGGTCGGGCTCAGTGAAATTTGCGGTGGGCGGGGCAATTCCCTCCCGGAGGGCCAGAATGGTGATCACTGCCTCCAGGGCTCCCGCAGCGCCCAGTGCATGGCCGTGAAGGGATTTGGTGGAGCTGACTGCCAGCCGCTCGGCATGTGCGCCAAACACGTGGCGGATGGCACGCGTTTCCGTCGAATCATTTCCGGGGGTGCCGGTGCCATGGGCGTTGATATAGCCAACCTCCTCCGCGGAGATCTGGGCATCGCGAAGCGCTGCCGCAACGGCCAGCGCGGCACCCTCGGCGGAGGGCTGTGTAATATGATGCGCGTCCGAGGACATACCGAATCCCAAGACTTCGCCGTGAATGCGCGCCCCGCGGGCACGCGCGGCATCGAACGGCTCGAGCACCAGCATGGCGGCGCCTTCGCCGAGAATCATGCCGCGCCGGTCGCGGGAAAATGGCCGGCAGGTATCCGTGGAAATCACGCGCATGGCTTCCCATGCCTTGAGCAGCCCGTAACTGAATGGCGCCTCGCTTCCTCCGGCCAGGGCCATCTGCGCGGCTCCGGAACGCACCATCTGGCTGGCCAGTCCGATGGAGTGCGAAGAGGAAGAGCAGGCCGTGGAAATGGTGAATGCGGGGCCGCGAAGGCCGAACTCCATGGAGACCATACTGGCGCCCGCGTTTGCCATGGTGCGCGGAATCGTAAGGGGATGGACGCGGTTGCGCCCCTGGCGGTAGAGCGTCTCGAACTCAGCATCCTCGGCCGTCTGTCCCCCCAGGCAACATCCTGTGACCACGGCGGTGGCATCGCGAAGGGCTGGAGTGAAATCGACACCGGCATGCCGAACGGCTTCGCGCGCGGCGACGAGCGCAAATTGAGAAAAGCGATCGAGCAGATCGAGCCGGGCCGGTTCGAAATGGCCGACAGGGTCGAAACCCGGCACCTCCGCCGCATTGGAAAATCGCAGGAGGCCGGGATCCACGGCGGTGAGCCGCCGGATGCCGGAGCGGCAGGCCACCACCTCGCGCCAGCATTGCTCGGCGTTGAGACCCAACGCGCAAATCATGCCAAGGCCAGTGACGGCCACGCGGCGGCGGGAATTGGAATCGGAGGGCAACGCCGGAATCAGTCGGAGCTCGCGGCGGTCGCCGGATCGGGCGAGGCGAGCATGCGCTCGATCGCCTCGACAATCTGCCGCACCGTCCGCAGCGAACGCACCACGTCGTCGGGAAGCGTCAGGTGAAAATGCTCTTCCAATTCGAACAGCAGCGTAATCGTATCCAGGGAATCCACATGCAGGTCGGCCAGAGCGCTATCCAGCGAGATAGTTTCACGGGGCACATGCTTCACCGCGGCAAGGGCTGCGAGGACTTTGTCGGCCACTCGTTCCGACATGTCGAAGGCTCCTCTCGTCCGAACCCGGGAGGGCGACCAGAAGCCCTCCGTGGTTTCTACAGTGTATTCCCATTAGGACACTGGAAACGAGACCCAGGTTGATTCCCTGTCCTCTCAGGAAGGACTAGAGGAAAGGCCCGGAAGCGGCTACCATCGGCTGGCACCCCGCGCCCGGAGGGAGCCAGAGGAGTACAATCGAGAACCACTCCCGGGCCGACCACCGGCGGTCGGAGGAAAGCCGGCCGGGTGCGGAGCAGGCGTGAAGCCCAATTCCTCGTTTTCAAATCAATCGCAGCAGAACGGCGGGGGGGCGACGATTGCCGCTACCGCCACCGCGCTTCCGAATCACCAACTTACCCGCGAAAGCGTGCTCTATTACCTCGACCGCGTGTTTCCACTGCAGGGCGTGCGGCTGGAAGCCATGCAGGCCATCGTGGACAATTCGCAGATCGAGCGGCGATTCTGCATCCATCCGGTGGAGTACATCGTGGAGCCGCGGCCGCTGGAGGAGCTGAGCCGGGACTACATCGAACATTCCGTGGCGCTCGGCCAAAAAGTGGCGGAGGAGTGCCTGAAGCGGGCGGGATGCGGCGCGCGCGACGTGGACCTGATCATCACCGTCTCGTGCACGGGCTTCATGATTCCCTCGCTCGATGCGCACCTGATCAACCGCATGGGATTCCGCTGCGACGTGCGGAGGCTGCCGGTGACCGAGTTGGGCTGCGCGGCGGGGGCCTCCGCCCTGTCGCGCGCACAGGAGTTCCTGCGGGCGTTCCCAGGGGCCAATGCGCTGGTGATTTCCGTGGAGATTCCCAGCCTCACATTCCAGAGGCGCGACATATCGCAGGCCAATCTGATTTCGAGCATCCTGTTCGGCGATGGCGCGGCGGCGGCTCTGGTGAGCGGGAATGATGCTACGGGACCGCGGCTGCTGGACACACGAAGCTATACATTCCCGGACTCGCTTAGCGCCATGGGATTCGACCTGAAGAACAGCGGGTTCCACATTGTTCTCTCGCGCGACGTGCCGGACCTGATCCGCGGGAAAATCAAGGAGCTGGTGACGTCATTCCTCGGCTCGCACGGGCTGAAGCAGGAGGAGATTGCGGCGTTTGTGCTGCATCCCGGCGGGCAGAAGCTGCTGCATTACATCGAGGAAGAACTGGGCCTGCCGCGCGAGCGCACGCAGCCTTCCTGGGACGTGCTGCGGCGCTACGGAAACCTGTCGAGCGCGTCGGTGCTGTTCGTGCTGCACGACTGGCTGTCGAGCGGAAAACTATCCGCCGGCGACTACGGGCTGCTGGCCGCGTTCGGTCCCGGATTTACGGCGGAAATGCTGCTGGCGCAATGGAGCTGAGCCGCGAGCTGTACGTCGCGCTCGTGGCCATCGTTGCCGCGTTGCGCATCGTGGAACTGGGCGTTTCGAAGCGCCACCAGCGCGAACTGGCCGAGCGAGGCGCGAGGAAGGCGGATGATCCGCAATTTCCGGCCATGGTGGTGCTGCACACCTGCGTCCTTGCGGGCGCGGCGGCCGAAGCCGTCTTCCTGAAACGCCCGTTCTATCCCGTGCTGGGTTCCATGATGGGCGCGCTGTTTTTGGGCGCGAACGCGCTGCGCTGGTGGGTGATCGGCACGCTGGGCGCGCACTGGAACGTTCAGGTGATGGACTCGGCTCGGCTAGGAGTGGTGACCAACGGTCCGTACCGCTGGGTACGTCATCCGAATTACACCGCAGTGTTCGTGGAAATGCTGGCGCTGCCGCTCATTTACACCGCCTGGATCACGGCGCTGGCCGGGAGCGCGGCGCACGCCTGGGTGCTGCGCGGGCGGGTGGCCGCGGAAGAAAAAGTGCTACTCGCGGAGCCGGAGTATCGCGCCGCGATGGGCTCGAAGGCCCGCTTCGTTCCCGGCCTCTTTTGATCCGGCATTGCTATCCGGTGTGCCCACGGCACTCCGGTAGTTACTTTTTGGGGTCTGGAACTTCCGTCCTATAGCCGGAGTACAGAGCCGCGCCAACCATGGCGGTTATGGCCCGAGTGTTTCGGCGCCCTTCCTGGTCGGACCCTAGAACGCGCTGAGACGCTCCGAGGCAGCAGCTGAGGAGGCTTCCATGCTGATTCCCATTGGGCATGAGAACCTGCGGGGGCGCCGCTGGCCGTACATCACGATCGCCATCATCGCCCTCAATGTGCTGGTTTTCCTGGGCACACACTGGATTATCGAGGCGCAGTCCGCAGAACTCGGAGAGACTCGGGCGCACCTGCTGATGCTGTGGGGCGCGCATCCCGAGCTGAGGATGACGGACGACGCGCAGCGCTACGTCCAGAGCTTCGCGCAAGACAATCCTGAAATCCTGGAAAAGCTGAAGTCGGGCAATCGCGACGTGGAAGACGGCTGGGACGCGCGCATGCGGCTTGTCGAAGACCCCGAAGAGCTTCAGGGAGAAATGGACACGCTCTGCCAGCAGTTTTCCGACAAGACCGGGCACTCCCTGCTGCAGAACTACGCGTACGTGCCGGCCGACCCCAAACTGGTCTCGTATGTGACCTCCATGTTTCTCCATGGAGGCTGGCTGCATTTGATCTTCAACATGTGGTTCCTGTGGCTGGCCGGAACGATCCTGGAAGACACCTGGGGCCGCGTAATCTACCCGGGGTTTTATCTGCTCTGCGGACTGCTGGCCACGGTGGCACACGGCGTGGTGAATTCCGGAAGCATGGTTCCTTCGCTGGGCGCATCGGGCGCGATCGCCGGGCTGATGGGCGCATTCCTGTTCCGGTTCCCGAAAACCAAGATCCGAATGATGTGGTTCTTCCTGCTGGGCTTCCGGGTCATCCGGTTCAAGTTCGACGCCCCGGCCTACGCACTGCTGCCGCTTTGGCTGGGACAGGAATTCCTGTTTGGCGTGATCCTGAAACAGTCGAGTGGAGTGGCGCATTGGGCGCACATCGGCGGGTTCGCGGCGGGCGCGGGACTGGCCTGGGTGCTTGCGGCCACGGGGTTGGAGAAGAAAGCGAATCAGGAGATCGAGGCCAAGGTCACCTGGACGGCCGGTGAACACATGGTTGCGGCCACCGACGCAATCGACAGAGACGACGTGGAAGGCGCCATCGCCTCGCTAAGACAGCACCTTGCCCAGAAGCCGGACGACGTGGAAGCGCATGCCATGCTGCTGAATCTCTACTGGCGGAAGCAGGACATGAATGCACACCGCGACGAACTCGGCGTGCTGTGCCGCGTGCTGGTGAACGCGCGGCAACTGGACCAGGCGTGGGAACGCTACGAGGAATATCTCGGCGCGGGCGGCGGCAAGATGCACAAAGCAGTATGGATGGAACTGTGCCGATACCAGGAGGGCCGGCAGAACTGGGAACGCGCGTCGGAGGAATATCAGAAGCTGGCGGAGGCGTATCCGAACGACCGCGCGTCGGTGAACGCGCTGGTCTCCGCCGCACGGATCTGCGGCAAACAACTGTTCCGCGAATCCGAAGCCGTGCGGCTCTACCGGAAGGCGCAGCAATCACCGGTGCCCCACGCGGACCTGGAAGCCACCATTGCCGCCGGGCTAGCGGAACTGAAGCCCCAGCCGGTTGGAGTAGCCTAGGTCCGGATTCGAAGGCGAGATGCCGAGCCGCGGCGCGACCCGCTGGCCGGATCAGGCCGTTTCGTCGCGGAGCAGCGTGGCGGGAACCAGTTCCGCGCAGCTGCGGTAGCCGGAAAGCGCCATGGTGAGATCGAAATCCGCGAGAAAGTTCGACACGACGTCGCGCACTCCCTGTTCGCCGGCGATCGCCAGCCCGTAGACATAGAGACGTCCCAGGAGCACGGCGCGCGCGCCGAGCGCGACGGCCTTGAACGCGTCGGCGCCGTGGCGGATTCCGCTGTCAAACAGAACAGGAATTTTCCCTTTTACCGCTTTCACCACGTGAGGCAAGGCGTCCAGAGCGGCCACGGCTCCGTCGACCTGCCGGCCGCCGTGATTCGAGACAATCACGCCGTCCATGCCGCTATCCACGGCGCGTGCGGCGTCGTCGGCGTGCAGAATGCCTTTCAGCAGGATCGGCAGCTTCGTGCGGTTGCGGAGGAACGGCAGGTCCTTCCAATTGAGCGCGCTGTTGCTGAAGACTCCGGCCCAGAGGCGGACGGCCGCCGCCGGATCCTGCTCGGGCGGAGTTGCCAGGCGGCTGCGGAACACCGGGTCGCTGAAGAAACACGCCACACCTTCGCCCTTCAGAAACGGCAGGTAGGCACGATCCAGATCGCGGGGGCGCCAGCCGAGGATGGTGGTGTCCAGGGTGACTACGATGGCGGAATAGCCGGCGCGCTCGGCACGCGCCACCATGCTGGCGGCAATCTCCGGATCGCGCGACCAATAGAGCTGGTAGAGTCGCGGCGAGTTAAGCATCACGTCGGCCACTTGTTCGATGGAACGCGACGCCGCCGTGCTGTAAACAAACGGTACGCCCAGCGCCGCCGCCGCGCGTGCCGAAGCCAGCTCCGCATCCGGATGAACGATGCTTTGCACGCCCACGGGGCCGAGCAAGACAGGGCCGGGCAGCCGCATGCCGAACAGCTCGACGCCGATATCGCGCTCGGAAACGTCGCGCAACATTCGAGGAACGATGCGCCACCTGCGGAAGGCCTCGCGGTTGGCTCGCACGGTGCCTTCCGAGCCCGCTCCGCCGGCCACGTAGTCCCACGCCTCCGGCCTGAGCGACTGGCGCGCTTTTTCTTCCAGCTGCTCGAGCGCAATGGGGACAGAGGAACGCTCGCCCATCAGCCCGCGAAAATAGATCTGGTTCTGGTGCTGCAGACCGTCGAACAGCGGGTTGGGCGGCTGGTTCACAAACGTCTCCTACCGCGACCTGCATACATTGCGGGCTGCGATTCTACCTCGCCTTCACGGTTTGCGGGGTAGCGCCGTGATCGCGGAGGAATGTAGAAGTCAACGCCCGCCGGGGCGTCAGACCCCGCGTCGGGGGCGGAGTGGCTACTTCTTTCGCGTCTCCGGGGAATAATGCGTTGCCAGGTAGTTGACGATCCTCGGCTGGTCCTCTTCCGGAATCTGAATGCCGAAGGTTTTCACCATCTTCGTAACTTCGGCAGCCCATTGATCGCGCGACAACGGCGGCTGCATCAGGATGTAGCGCGGGCTGTGGCAGGCGTTGCAGTAGCTGGTCACCAACTCGACCCCCTCGCCCGGTTCCAGCTCCGGCCAGTAGAGAGGGTAGTTGCCAACGGAATATTTCGCTCCCGGCGCCGGAAGGTTTTGCGATGGCTGCACCACCGCACCCAAGTTTTGCTGCACATAGTTGCCGATCTCCGACTGGGCGTAGAGCAGTGTGGCCCCGGCCAGCGTCAGGACGAAGGCAGCGGCCAGGAAAGCGATCGAGACAACGAACCTGCCGCGGTATTTCATTTCGCGCCTCCCGCGTGCTCCGTTCCCACCATGATTCGTTGCCGCTCGATCTGGTTCCACAGATAGCCGCCAGGATTCCATACCGGCTCATCCGGCTGCACATTGCCTTTCTCATCCGTGGCGCGCACGGCGAGCAGGTGGAGGCCCGGCCGCCGCGGTTTCCAAGAGAACTCCCAGGTGCGGAAGCTATAGGCGCCAAAATCCTCGCCCAGCTTCGCCGGCGCCCAGGACTTGGCGTCGTCGTCGGAGACTTCCACGCGCGTCACGCGGCCATAACCGCTGAAGGCAATTCCCCGCACGGCCACCATCATCCCCATCGGGATCTTGGAGTCCACGTCCGGGGTAATGATGAACGAACGGACCGGCATGCGGCTGATGGGAACCGTTTTCACCGCGCCGGCCTTGATTTCCGCCGGAGTGGTGGTGCCGCGCGGAGTGTCGGGAACCCGGTAGCCGGTCTTCATCCAGAAATTCTCATCCGGCTTTTCCAGCACGCGGATGTTTGTTAGTGCCTTCACCCAGTACGTGGCGAAATAGCCCGGCACCACCAGCCGCAACGGAAAGCCGTTCAGCATAGGCAGCGGTTCTCCATTCATTTCGTAGGCAAGGATGCACTCCTTCAGCACCGGATCGGACAGCTCCAGCGATTTCAGGAATGCGTTGGAGCCCAGGCCTTCCGGCCCGTCTCCGCGATCCAATCCCTGGAATTGCACCTGGACCGATCCCGGCTTCACCCCGGCGGACTGCAGGAGGTCGGCGAGGCGCACGCCTTTCCACAGGGCGTTGCCCATCGCCCCGTTGCCCCACTGGCCGCCAGCCACGCGCGGCTGGAAGCGGCTGCGGCTGTTGCCCGAACACTGGTTGACGGCAGCAACGGTTGTGGCCGGCATGGAGTTCATCAGCGCATCGAACGTAAATTTCGCCGGCTTCTCCACGTTGCCGGAAATCTCGAGCCGCCATTCGCCCAAATCCACGGTATTGGGGAGATTGGCCAGATGCCAGCGGACGTAGAACGCACCGTTGGGAGTAAATGGCGATTGAAAGAAATACCGCGGAGTTTCGAGTTGCACCGGCCGGTCCGTAAGCAGAACGAGTGGAAATTTCTGCGGATAGGTGGCGACGGGTCCCACGCTGTTCCAATAGGGATTGGCACCAGGCCCCGTGAATGTCGGCAGGCGGTCCGGCGGATTGCCCTGCTGCGCGGCGGCCGGAAAAGCAAGCGAGCCCGCCGCCATCGCGCCAGCCCCGGCAGAAATTGTTTTCAGGACGGCCCTGCGAGAAATTCCGGACATGAAACCCCCAGGCAGGCGGCCCGCGAGATCACGCCACGCGCAATTCGAGGCTCGCAATGCCGCGGCGCCACCGAGATTCAGGAATCGTCGTGCCGCCGCTACTTTCCGGCGATGTTCTCCGCAATGTCACCAACGAAGGGCAGCTTGAAACGCTCGCCCTGATAGGCTTTCACCATGCAGAGTACCCACGCGACCAGACAGGCGAGACTCAGCACGCCGTAGACGAGCCCAATGAGCGCCCCCGCCCCAAAAAATCCGCCCATGAACATGCTGCCGCCAATGACGAAGGCTACGATAATCTGGATGACGTGCAACCCGCCGAACGTGACCATGGACTGGGCCGCGTGGAATTTCACGAAGGGCCGTTTATCGATCACAAAGAATACGATTCCGGTGATCCACCCAAGCACGTAGCAGAGCAGGCCGGCGACGTTCTGGTCGAGCCCAGTGCCGGCAGCTGGAGTGGCCGCGCCTCCGCCCCCCTGCGCGGCTCCGCAACTGGAACAGAACGTGGCACCGTCCGCAAGCTGTGTTCCACATTTGGCGCAAAATGCCATTTGTTCCCCTCCTGTGAAATTCGGCCGAGCTTATGTTTCCGCGGAGCCTACCAGATGGGGGTGCCGAGAACAATAGCCCGCGAATGCGGCCGGATGGCTACTTCGCGCGGGCGAAGTTGTTGGCCGCAGACCTTCGTGGTAGAAGTGAGCCGCGTTTCCGTCCATTGCGCGCATCCGTGTCTTTGATCCTCGCTCTCGATGCAGGAACCACCAGCGTACGAGCCATCCTGTTCGACCACGAAGGCCGCACGCGGGCCATCGCCCAGCAGGAAATCCGCCAGCACTATTCGCGGCCCGGCTGGGTGGAGCATGACCCGGAGGAAATCTGGTCGTCACAAATGGCCGCAGTCACAAAAGCACTGGCGCGGGCCCGGCTCCGGCCGCGCGACATAGCCGGGATCGGCATTACGAATCAGCGCGAGACCGCAATCGTGTGGGATCGCTCGACTGGCCGGCCGGTGCACAACGCCATTGTGTGGCAGGACCGCCGGACCGCGGAGAATTGCGACCGGCTGCGACGGGCAGGGGCGCTGCGGATGGTGCGGGGGCGCACCGGGCTGGTGCTCGACCCCTATTTCTCCGCCACAAAAGTGGCGTGGATTCTGGAAAACGTGCCGGGGGCGCGAAGGCGGGCGGAACGCGGCCAGCTGGCCTTCGGTACCGTGGACTGCTGGCTGGTATGGAATCTGACCGGTGGCAGGCACCATGTGACCGACGCGAGCAACGCCTCCCGCACACTGCTGTACAACATCCATCGCGGAGCATGGGACGCGGAGTTGCTCGAGCTGTTCCGCGTCCCAGCGAGCATGATGCCGGAAGTGCGCGGTTCGAGCGAGGTATATGCCGAGGCGAGTTCGCCGCTCTCCGCCATTCGGGCGCCCATCGCCGGAATTGCCGGCGACCAGCAGGCTGCCCTGTTCGGCCAGCTCTGTACCGCACCGGGGCAGTCGAAATGCACGTATGGAACCGGCTGCTTTCTTCTCCAGAACACGGGCCACCGGGCGCTTGCTTCGAAGAACAAATTGCTGACCACCGTGGCGTGGAAAACCGGCGAGCGGCTCACCTACGCGCAGGAGGGCAGCGTGTTCATTGCCGGGGCGGCGGTGCAATGGTTGCGCGACGGCCTGGGCCTGGTGCGCGCCGCAGCTGACGTCGACCGCATGGCGCAGTCCGTGAGCGACAACGGGGGCGTGTATCTGGTTCCTGCGTTCGCCGGCCTGGGCGCGCCACATTGGGATCCGTACGCGAGGGGACTGCTGATCGGCATCACGCGGGAGACGCGCGCGGCACATCTGGCGCGCGCCGTGCTCGAAGGGATTGGCTTCCAAGTAGCGGATCTTGTCCGCGCAATGGAAAGCGATACCGGCAGGCGGCTGCATGAGCTGCGCGTGGATGGCGGGCTGTGCCGCAGTGACCCGCTGATGCAGTTCCAGGCGGACATACTGGGAATTCCGGTCGTGAGGCCCACCGAGATCGAAACCACGGGGCTTGGAGCGGCGTACCTTGCTGGTCTGGCAGTGGGATTCTGGAAGAGCGCGCGAAGTCTGGCGTCGAACTGGAAGGTGGAGCGAGTGTTCGAGCCGCGAATGCCGAGCAGCCGTGCCGGTGAACTGCGCGCGCGGTGGAAGGAAGCCGTCAATCGCGCGAAAAATTGGGACCGGCCCGCGGGCGCCGGTGGCCGCAAAGGCAGAGCGGGTCTCAGCCGCCCCGGGCCGCTGCCTTCTCGTCCCGAGCCTCGAAGCGGTAACCCACCCACGGCTCGGTGAGGATGTATCGCGGGTGTGCGGGGTCCGTCTCGAGCTTCTTCCTGAGCTGATTGATCACCACGCGAAGGTACTCCGTCTCGTCTCCATAGTCGGGTCCCCACACGGATTGGAGCAGGCGCCGGTGCGAGAGGGGCTTGCCATTTCCGGCCACGAGCTGCCGCAGAAGCTCGAACTCTTTGGGGGTGAGATGCACGGGCTGTCCACGGACGGCCACCCGCCGGGCGGCGAAATCAATGTTCAGATCGCGTGTGATTAACGGCGGCATATCCTCGGTCTGCGTAGTCCGGCGCAGCGCCGCGCGGATGCGTGCCAGCAGCTCGGGCATGCCGAATGGCTTGACCACATAGTCGTCCGCCCCCGCGTCAAGCGCCGCCACCTTGTCGCGCTCGGCATTGCGAACCGTGAGCATAATGATGGGAATCTGGGAGGTACGGCGGATTTCGCGGCAGGCGGTGAGCCCGTCCATGCGTGGCATGTTGACGTCGAGCAGGATCAGATCCGGCGGGGTGGCACGAAGGATCTCCAGCGCCTCTTCTCCGTTCTTTGCCTCGAAGACCGTATACCCCTGCGCCGTGAGCGATGTCCGCATCACGCGCCGCACCTGAGGCGCATCGTCGACCACCAGGATTTTTGCGGAGGTCACGCCCGCTCCACAGGCGTGCGGTCAATGGGAATCGCAAATGAGAACACGGAGCCGTGGCCGATCTGGCTGGTGACGCTGATCGAGCCGCCGTGAGCCTCGACGAGCGCCTTGGCAATCGGCAGCCCCATGCCGGTGCCCTGCACCAGATAGCGCTGATCCTTCCCCCGATAGAATTTGTCAAAGATGATGCCCTGCTCGAGTTCCTCGATCCCCGAGCCCTGGTCCGCGACACTGATGACCACCGAATTCCCCACTGCCTCACCGGTGATGCGGATTGGTTTGTCGATTGGCGAGTAGTGATGCGCGTTGTCGACCAAGTGGCCGATGACCTCGCGGATACGGTCCCTGTCCGCCCGGATAGAAGGCAGAGTCCGCGGGATTTCCACCCTCACCTCCCTAGGTCCCAGCGCATTGCGGATGTGGGCGAGGGCGGCCTCCACGATTTCGCGCGGGTGGACCGGCTCGAGCTTCAGTTCCACCTCACCAGCTTCGAGCCGCGCCATTTCCGCAGCTTCTTCGACGAGGTGGTTCAGCCGGTCGCATTCCTCGTTGATGACGATGAGCAGCTCGCGCTGGGGAATGGCGCCCGAGGCGCCGTTGGAGAGAAGAGTGGTGATGGACGCCTTGATGGAAGTGAGCGGCGTGCGGAAATCGTGGGTGATGGAATCGAGCAGCGCCGACTTCAATCGTTCGCCCTGGCGGTCGGCTTCGGCCTTTCCCAGCAGCTCCACGTTGCGCGCCCGCTCGATGGCGATTCCGATGAGCGTTCCCAGCGCCTCCAGCGTCTGCCGCGAGGGTGGCGCGCCCGAAATTCCGAAGCTCCCGATCGGCCGGACTCCCAGCCGCACCGGCGCGAAACAGAATCCCGCGTGCTGGTCGATGGCGGGCTCGTCGCGGCTGTAGGCATCGCGCAGCCGGTCTTCATCGAGCTGCAGCGCGCCGAGGCCGGAACGGTAGAATTTGTTCTTTTCCGGAAGAAACAGGGCCGCCGCGCCCGCTTCAAACGTGTCCACGATATGGTTCGGGATCGCGTTCATCAGCTGGATGACGTTGCCTTCACCGAGCAGCTTCTGGCTGAACGTGTAAAGCCGCTCGATCTCCCGCCGCCGCCGGTCCGCCACTTCCGCTTCCTTCCGCGCGCGCGAAGAGAGCTGGCTCGCCAGTATAGAAGTCACCAGAAAGGCGCCGAGCGCCACCCAGTTCTTCGGATCCGCGATGGTGAACGTGCCCACCGGCGGCAGAAAGAAGAAATTGAACGCCAGCATGGCCGCTATCGACATCACCACCGCCACCGTCAACCCCCACAGGGCCGAAACTGCTAGAATCGCGAGCAGGTACGTGAGGGCGACTGTGGTCTCGTTGACATCCAGGAGATGGCGGAAGCAGGCGGTGATTCCCGCCACGATGGCGAGAGAAGCGGCGAGCTGCACCACCTGTTCGAGGGGGCGCGGACGCATGGCCCTATTCTACCCCACACCGCCGCGCCCGCAGCCAGGAGGCAGGGAAATTGACCAAAAAGCCTGAAGAGTGGCTGGAAAAGGTATCCCCGCCGGAGAAAACGCGCGGCATCCTAAAGCTTTTCCTGGGGTACGCGCCAGGGGTGGGAAAAACGTACAGCATGCTGAGCGAGGCGATCCGCCGCCACAGCCGCGGTGAAGATGTCGTGATCGGAGTGGTGGAAACTCACGGCCGGAAAGCCATCCAGGAACTTGCCGAGCAGCTGGAATCGGTTCCCCGCCGAAGAATCGAATACAAGGGCGCATTCTTCGAGGAAATGGACATTGATGCGGTGCTGGCGCGGCGGCCGCAGGTGGTGCTTGTGGACGAGCTGGCGCATACCAACATTCCCGGAAGCCGGCACCGCAAGCGCTATGAAGACGTTCAGGAAATTCTCGACGCGAAGATCGACGTTCTCTCCACGCTCAACATCCAGCACATCGAAAGCGTGGCCCCGCAGGTGCACGCCATCACCGGCATCACCGTGCGCGAAACGGTGCCCGACTGGGTGCCGCTGACCGCCGCCGAGACGGTGATGGTGGACCTGACTCCGGAGGCGCTGCAAAACCGCATGAAGCGCGGCGATGTATACCTGCCGCAGAAGATCGAGCAGGCGCTGAAACATTTCTTCCGCCGCGGAAATCTGATCGCGCTGCGCGAACTCGCGTTGCGCCAGGTGGCCGAGCAGGTGGACCGCAGCCTCGAGTCTTACATGGCTGCGGAGGACATCCGGAAGAACTGGGCGGTGCGCGAACGCATTGCCGTGTGCGTCAGCTCCAATCCCGCCGCGCAATACCTGGTGGCGCGCGCCGCGCGCATGGCCCGCCGCCTGGACGCGGAACTCTACGTCGTGCACGTCAACGAGCCCAGGGACGAATCGCCCGCCCACCAGAAAACTCTCTCGGCCAATCTCCAATTCGCTCAGAATCTGCGGGCAAATGTGATGCGGCTGGATGACGGCGACGTGGCAGATGCGGTGGGCCAATTCGTCCGGGAAAAGCACATCACACAGGTGATATTCGGCCGTTCCGTACAGCGCGGCTGGCGGAAATGGCTCTATGTCTCGGCGCTATACAAGTTTCTGCGGGAATCGCCGGAAGTGGATATCCACGTGGTGACTCAAGAAAAAGACTAGCCCCGCGGCGCATCCAGCTGGCGCTGCTCCGGGCTAATTGCTCGGACTTCCCTCCCCTTCGCCTTGCGGCGCGAGCCCCGCTTTGCGCCAGCCCTCCACCAGGTGCTCGATGAGCTGCCGGTCCTCGATCCACTTGCTTATGTCCTCGCGGCAATTGTTCAAGTTCAGGAACGTGGGGCTGTACTTGCGCAGAGACTCGATGGCCATGCGGGCTTCCTCCTTCCGGTTGAGCTGCCCGCACGCGGCCGCCACCTGCAAGTGGCTCCAATGAAAGAGCGGCATATTCAGCTTCTTCGCAACTTGCAGCGCTTCTTCGTATTCGCCTTTTCGATAGAGAGCCATGAACGGCGTGCAGAAATACCAGCCCGGGTGGTGCGGGTTGAGGCCCATAATCTTCTCGGTCAGGGCGACGCCGCGTTCCCAGTCGCCGGAGAAGGCCAGAAGCATCGCCATCATGGCACAGCTGCTGCCATTCCGGGGATTGAGCGACATGGCCCGTTCGGCCGCGGGACGAAACGCGCCGAAGTCACGTGTGAAGAAGTGGACCACGGCCACCTGTTCCCAGCCCAGCTGGCACGCCGGATCCAGATGGACCGCGCGCATGGCCGCATCGCGCGCGCGTTCCATCGGCTTTTCCCGCGGATTGAACCGGTCCAGATATTCCGTGCAATAGACGAACGCGAGACACGCCCAGGCGTTTGCATGGCCCGGCTCCCGCTCAAGCGCGCGCTCGAGGCCCTCGCGCAGCAGGGCGTGCTCCTCCGGCGAGATTTGCTGCATGTACGCAAAATACCGCAGCACCAGTTCTGAGGCGCTCGCCTCCCCGACGGGCTTGTCGCGAACCTGGGAGGCCATGGATCGAACCAGGACTCCGTAGCCGTCCGCGACGGTGGAGACAATCCGGTCGGTCAAATCGTCCTGAATTTCAAACGGCCCGGCGGCGCCCAATTCCCGGTTGTAGGTCTCCGCCCAAAGCTGCGCTCCGCTCGACGCGTCCACCAGTTGCGCGTTGATGCGAAGCGTCTGGCCTCCTTTGCGAATGCTTCCTTCGAGCACATAGCGTGCGCCCAGTTCGCGGCCCACGGTGCGCACATCCGTCGTTCTCCCTCGGTACGCCATCGCCGAGTTGTGCGACACCACCTGGAGATACGAAAAACTCGAAAGGCCCGAGGTCACTTCCTCCGTCAACCCTTCCGCCAGCGCTTCGAGTTCCCCGTCTCCGCTCGGACTCCGGAACGGCAGCACCGCCACCCACAGCGCCTGCGACTCTTCCTTGCCTTTTGCGCCCGCCGGCGTGTCCGCCGCAACTTTCACCGCCGGTCCCGTTGCTTCGCCCGCACCCGCCGGCGGAATCTCCAGTCCCGCTTTGCGCAGCCCTTCGAGGATGGGCTCCAGCAGTCCGCTCGCGAAGTGCCAGCTCTCCACGTTCGTCCGCGCGTGCGCCGCAAACTCGGGATCGAGCGCCAGCAAATCCCGCACCGCGGCCTCCGCTTCAGCCCGCCTCCCCAGGTGCCCGCAGGCCGAAGCCACCACCAGATAGGGCCAGAAGAGGCCGGGTACATCCACCCGGTTCGCGCATTCCAGGGCCTGTTCGTACTCGCCCCTGTGGAAGTGATCCCACAGGGGAGCGAAATGCATCCAGCCGGCGTGATTGGCATTCAGTTCCATGGCGCGCCGCACGATGGCGGTCCCGCGCTCGAACTCGCCTGCGTGCACAATCTGCAGGCCCAGGATCCCCGCCGCGTCCGTATTCAGTGGATTCAGGGCCATGGCGCGTTCGGCCGCGGGACCAAACGCGGCGAGATCGCGCCGGAAGAAGTGCACCTGCGCCAGCGCGACGAGCGCGAACTGGTTCCCGCGATCGAACTCGACCGCGCGGCGGGCCGCGGTGAGCGCCCGATTGAGAGAGGTCGCGTCGCCGTGGAAACCAAACGCGTATTCGTCGACGTAAATCTGCGCGAGGCAGGCCCACAGGTCCGACTGGTGCTCGTTCCGCTCCAGCACGCGCTCCAACCGGCTCTTGAGCTCCGCGTGGGACCCGGGCGTAATCTGCTCGCGGTACGCGAAATACTGGAACTGCCACTCCCCCGGAGTGAGATCCGTGTCCTCCTTCTGCCGCATCGCGGACCGCATCGAATGCACCAGCACTCCGTAGCTGTCCGCCACGGTTGCCACGATGCGCGCGGCCACATCGTCCTGCGCCGCAAAAATGCTCGACGCTCCGAGATCGCGGTTGTAGGTCTCGGCCCACAGCTGAGCTCCCGTTTGCGTGTCGATCAGCTGGGCGCTCACGCGGATGGCCGAACCTCCCTTGCGCAGGCTTCCTTCCAGCACGTAACGCGCGCCGAGTTTGTTCCCCAGGGCCCGCTCGTCTCCAGCCTCTTCCCTCAGTCGGGCTGACGAGGCGCTCGCTACCACCGATAAATACCGAAACCGCGAAAGCCCTGTGGTGATGTCTTCGCCCAGGCCCACCCCGAACGACGCCATCTCCGCGTCGCCCGAACACTTGAAAGGCAGCACGGCGATCCGCAGGCCCTCCTCGGCACGGACCGAACCGGACAACGCGTCGCCGGCTCCGGCGCGTGCCGGAGCGGGCGCCGGCGCCCTGGCCGGTGCGGACGGCTGGCGTGCCAGATACCGGAACTCGTTGGCCACATCGCGCGCCGTCTGCATGCGGTGCCGCGGGTCTTTCTCCATGCATCGCCGGATGATCCGCGCCAGATCCGC
>DATKNR010000080.1:0-49574 GCA_035541255.1 Patescibacteria group bacterium
AGTGCAATATTCGTGCCACTCTTCGCGGTAACCGCGCGCGCTCAGTCCCTGCCGGATGCGACGTTGGCGCTCTTCCCTGCCCAGGCCGGCGAACTTGCGTTCGCGGATCTCCACACGCTCCGGCAATCCCCCCATTACCGCATCATCCACGATTCGTACTTTCCCGCGCGTCTTCGGCAACTGGAATCCCAGGGAATCTCCTTGGGCATTGATTTCGAAGCTCAGGCGCAGCAGTTGAGCTGGGCATATCTGGTGTCTCCAAGCGGCGGGATTGAGATGATTAGTGTGGCCGAGGGCAACTTTGTGCCATCTACGGTGGTGGAACGTGCGCGCGCGCTGCGGCTGCCCGTGACCGAGGTCACCGGCAAGCCCGTGATCGCGATGGGGCAGAACGAATCGGGACAGGCCTTCGCCCTCGCTTTCCCCGACTCCAGCAAAATGGTTTTTGGGACACGCGACCAGGTGGAGGCGCTGCTCAACCGCGCCTATGCGGGAGCACCCGGCTTCCTCCAGAATCAGACGCTCGCTCCTCTGCTAGCAGAAGCCAATGGTCGCGGCTCCATCTGGTCCGTCATGGACCAGCGGTTCGCGGCGCTGGAAATCCGCAACATCGCGCCCGACGCCGCCAATCGTCCCGAAGCGCAGACGCTGCTGAATAACCTGCGTGCCGCCGTGGCTCGGGCCACGCTCGGCAACGACTTGACGTCCGCCGCCAGCTTCCTGTGCAACGACGCGAGTCAGGCTGCCCTACTCGCCGCCGTGGCACAGGCCGGGTTCGCACTTTACTCCACTGCGGAATCGAACCAGAATCCGGACATGGCTGCCGCGCTGCACGCCGCAGTGGTCCAGCAGTCGGGCGAGCGGGTGGAGCTATCCCTGAGCCTTACCCAGTCCCAGATTTCCACGCTCCTAGCGCACAGCCTGCCCGCGGGCCGCTGAGCAGCCTCAAGCCAAGTCTTTCCAGACGGGGCTCCAGCCCCTCGGAGCTCGACTTTCGTCTCTCCTCGGACTATCTCTCCGCTTTGGTTTTCGTCGAATAGACGGAACTGCAGGCTCAAGGTTTTCGTATCTGCTGCCAGGAGGCTCTTCATGGGGAGTCTGTTCGGCAACCTGCGCTACGCCCTGCGTCAATTCCGCCGCTCGCCCGTCTTCACCATCGCCGCTGTGCTCACCCTTGCGCTGGGGATCGGCGGGACGACGGCGATCTTCACGCTGATTCACGAGGTGATGCTCCGGTCGCTCCCGGTGACCGACCCGGCGCGTCTGTACCGCGTGGGCGAGGGCGACGATTGTTGCGTTGAAGGCGGTCCGCAGGACGTGTGGGGCATGGTTTCCTATTCCCTCTATGAGCGATTGAAGTCCGAAGCGCCAGAGTTCGAGGAGACGGCCGCATTCCAGGCGGGCGCGGGCCGGCTGAGTGTGCGCCGCCAAGATGAATCTATAGCGCGCCCGCTGCGCGCCGAGTTTGTCAGCGGAGGTTACTTCTCCATGCTCGGGGTCCGGGCATTCGGGGGGCGCGTGCTCAGCCCAGCGGATGATGAGCGGTCCTCCGCTCCGGTAGCCGTACTCAGCCACCGTATCTGGCAGACCACGTACGGAAGCGACCCTTCGGTCGTTGGTTCCACGCTGATTGTAGAAGGACATCCGTTTTCTGTAATCGGCGTTGCCCCTCCCGGCTTTTTCGGCGAGACATTGCGCCCCGATCCTCCGGACATCTGGATCCCCATCCATCAAGAGCCTTTGATTCACGGCGAAAGCGCGCTGCTCGATCGCCCTCACTCCGCATGGCTGCGCATGATGGGCCGACTGCGTCCCGGCGCCTCCACGCAGGGCATGGCCGCTCACCTGACCACCGTCTTGCGCCAGTGGATGGTGAAAGACGCCCAGTATCCGGCCGAGTGGCTCTCGGAAATCAACCGGCTGCTGCCGAAGCAATCGCTCAGTGTCGTTCCCGCGGGCTCCGGGGTTGCTGTGATGACGGAGGAATACGGCCGCAGCCTGCAGATTCTTCTGGCCGTATGCGGTCTTGTGCTGCTGATCGCTTGCGCCAATGTGGCCAACCTGCTGCTTGCTCGCGCGGCTTCGCGCCGCGGGCAGACAGCCGTGCGGATTGCCGTTGGCGCCGCGCGCCGCGAAATCATTTCGCAGGCGCTGACGGAGAGCGTGTTGCTCGCCGTCGGCGGCGGGGTGGCCGGACTGTTGGTAGCCGTGGGAGCCGCGCGTCTGCTGCTTGCGCTTGCGTTCCAGAGCGAGGGCGGCTCACACTTCATTCCGATCAGCGTTTCGCCTTCGCCTCTGGTGCTCGGCTTCGCGGTGGCGCTCGCGCTTCTTACCGGAGTGATCTTCGGAGCCGCCCCCGCGTGGGTGGCCACGCGTACCGATCCGGCGGAAGCGCTGCGCGGCACCGGCCGCGGGTCGAGCGATCGCGGCTCGTTTACCCGCAAGGGTCTGCTGGTTCTTCAGGCCACTCTTTCCGTGGTGCTCGTGGCCGGAGCCACCATGCTGGCGCGCAGCCTGAACAAACTCGAGCATCAGGATTTCGGCTACCAGGTGCAGGGCCGAATGGAGGTGGAGTTACACAGTCCTCCTGCCTCGTACACGGTGCCACAGTTGCTCGCTGTGTACCGCCAGATGGAGACGAAGCTCAGCGCTTTGCCGGGCGTCAAGAGCACCGGTCTGGCCCTCTACAACCCGCTCACGGACAATTGGGGCGAACTCATCATGGTTTCCGGCCACCCGGCCCCGAAATTTGAGGACAACGCGGGCGCTTCCTGGGACCGCGTGAGTGCGCATTACCTGCAGGACCTGGGAGTTTCCGTGGTGCGGGGAAGGGAATTCACGGAAGCCGATAACGAGTCGTCGGAATCCGTCGCCGTCGTCAACGAGGCTTTCGTGAAGCGCTTCTTCAAGGACAACGAGGACCCCATCGGCCAGCATTTCGGCATCGACTTGATGGAAAACGCCAATACATACCGCATCGTCGGCGTCGTACGGGACGCCAAGTTCGCCGGCTGGGGCCTTTATCGTCCCGCGCGGCCCATGTTTTACGTTCCGCTGATGCAAAGCACGCACTATTCGAACGTGATGATGCAGAAGGTCGACGTCGTCTCCCATTTCATTGAGGGAATCCTGCTGGTCACCGACGCACAACCCGGGGCGCTCGAACCGCTCGTCAAACAAACCCTCGCCGGAATCGATCCCAACCTCACCATCACTTCAATCCGGACGCTCCAGCAGCAGGTGGAACTGACCTTCGATCAGGAGCGCGCCGTTGCCAGTCTTGCCGGCTTGTTCGGGGTGGTGGCCCTGCTGCTCGCTGCCATCGGGCTTTACGGCGTCACCGCCTACACCGTGGCGCAGCGCACGAACGAATATGGAATCCGAATGGCGCTGGGCGCGGACCGTTCGCGAGTCATCCTTCACGTCCTGGGCGGGGCCTTCCGCCGCGTGCTCATCGGACTGATTCTCGGACTTCCGCTGGCCGTAGGTGCGGGCCGGCTGATTGTGGCCAAACTTTATGGAGTTGCGTTTTGGGATCCCCTGGCGCTCGGCCTGGCCGCACTAGCGCTTGGCCTGTGTTCGCTTGTTGCGGCACTCATTCCCGCCGGCCGTGCCGCGGGTATTTCTCCCGTCGAGGCGCTTCGCGCAGAGTAGACGCCGGCGAAAAGCGCTGGCCGTGCCGCTGCGGAGTGAGTAGTATGCATCCGGCGTGGCCGGGGACCTTTCCCGGAGTGGTGGAGCTGCCCGCCTCGCGCATCAGGCCCGGAAACCCGAAGTTCCACGTTACGTCAAAGCTCCTTGGAGGATGGGAAATGAACATTCTGCTCCTGCGTCGGCTTTCGTTTGTGCTTGTGCTGATTCTTGCGCTGGGCGCGGCGATTCCCGTGGCGGCTCAGGAGCCGGATATTTCCTATCAAAAATTTACTCTTCCCAACGGGCTCACCCTGATCGTGCACGAAGACCACAAGGCACCCATCGTCGCGATCAACATGTGGTACCACGTAGGCTCGAAGAACGAGAAACCCGGCAAGACCGGCTTCGCACACCTGTTCGAACATCTGATGTTCGGCGGAAGCCAGCACTCGCCCGGCAGCTACATCAAGGCTTTACAGGCCGTGGGCGCGACGGACATGAACGGCACCACCAATTTCGACCGCACGAATTTCTTTGAGAACGTTCCCACCTCGGCCGTGGATTACGCCCTGTGGATGGAATCCGACCGCATGGCCTACCTCGATCTGAGCCAAAAGACCCTGGATCTGCAGCGCGGAGTGGTGCAGAACGAAAAGCGCGAAGATGAAAACGAGCCCTACGCGCTCACCGAAGAGCATATGCCCGAGAACACGTTTCCCGCCGGCCATCCCTATTCGTGGGACGCGATCGGCAGCATGGCCGACCTAGACGCAGCCTCTTTCAAAGACGTCCAGGAGTGGTTCAAGAACTATTACGCCCCTTCAAACGTGGTCATCGTGCTCGCCGGCGATATTGACGCCAAAACCGCGAAGGAGAAAGTGGAGAAGTATTTCGGCGACATTCCCCCCGGGCCGCCCGTGTCCCATCAGAAAGCCTGGATCGCCAAGATGACGGGCACCCACCGCGAAATCACCGAGGAGCGCGTGCCCCTGCCGCGGATTTACATGGTCTGGAACATTCCTCCGTTTTCCTCCGCCGACTCGGATTTTCTGACTCTGGTTGCCTCGTGCCTGGGTCAGGGCAAGACTTCGCGGCTCTATAAACGGCTGGTGTACGACGATCAGATTGCCAGCGACGTCGCCGTGTACAACGATTCCCGCGAAATTGCCGGACAGTTCATCGTGCAAGTGACCGCAGCGCGCGGTCACGATCTTCCGGAAATCGAGAAAGCCATCGACCAGGAGATGGCCCGCTTCTTGAAAGACGGCCCCACCGCCTCCGAATTGGAACGCGTGAAAACAAGCTATCTGGCCAACTTCGTGCGCGGCGTTGAACGCATCGGCGGTTTCGGTGGTTCCTCCGACCAGCTGGCACACTATGCCGTGTTTGCCGGCGACCCGGGAGCATACAAGACCACGCTCGACCGGGTCCGCAATGCTACGGCGGAAGAGCTGCGCTCGTCGGCGGAGCGCTGGCTATCTGACGGCGTCTATATCGCAGAAGTCGAGCCGTTCCCCGACTACAAGGCGTCCGCCAGTGCGGTCGACCGTACCAAGACCCCTGCACTGGGTCCTGCGCCTGAAGCCAACCTGCCCAAACTGGAACACTCGACGCTTTCGAATGGATTGAAGGTGGTTCTGGCCGAGCGCAAAGGCGCGGGCCTGGTAAATATGTGGATGGCCGTGGATGCCGGGTTTGCTTCCGACGAATTCGCCTCGCCGGGGACGGCCAAGCTGGCCTCCGCGCTCCTCACCGACGGCACTCCCACGCGCAACGCCCTCCAGATCAATGACCAGACGGCGTTGCTCGGCGCCGAGCTCGATAGTTTCGGCGACCTGGACTTTTCCTACGTCAAGCTCTCCGCGCTGAAGTCCAAGCTCGATCCTTCTCTCGCGCTTTTCGCGGATGTCGTGATGAATCCCACGTTCCCGGAGGCTGAGTTCAAACGCGAACAGAAGCTCCAGATCGATGCGATCCAGCAGGAGCAGAGCCAGCCGATCACCATGGCCTTGCGCGTGTTTCCGCGGTTTCTGTATGGCCCTCACCATGCCTATGGAAATCCGCTCACTGGTTCGGGAACGGTGGCCAGCGTCGAGAAAATCACACGCGAAGGGCTGGTGAAGTTCCATAACGTCTGGTTCCGGCCGAACAACGCCACGCTCGTCATTGTGGGCGACACCAGCCTTGCCGAGATTGTTCCGCAACTCGAAAAGGCCTTCGGGTCCTGGAAGAGTGGGGATGTGCCGAAGAAGGACTTGCCTTCCGTTCCCCTACCGGAAAAGACCGTGGTCTACCTGGTGGACAAGCCTAATGCCGAACAGACCGTAATCCTGGCCGGCAACGTGTCCGCGCCGCCCTCAGCGGCCACGGAAACCGCCGTTCGCGCGATGAATGACGCGATTGGCGGTAACTTCAGCGCGCGTTTGAACATGGACCTGCGGGAAGACAAGCACTGGGCCTATGGAGCGGGATCGGTTCTCTGGGGCGCCCGTGCACAGCGGCCGTTCTTCGCGTACGCTCCGGTGCAGTCCGACAAGACCAAGGAAGCGGTGGCTGAGGTCAACAAGGACTTGCGCGATTTCCTTACCGACCGGCCCGTCACCGCGGCCGAGTTAAAGCAGATTCAGGCCAATCAGACTCTCCGTCTTCCGGGCTCGCGGGAAACGCTGAACGCCGTCGGTGGTTCCATCCTGGCGCTCGTCAAGTACCACTGGCCGGACGACTATTACGACAAGCAGGTCGGCCGGATTCTCGCGCTCAATACCGGAGAACTCGACGCTGCCGCGCGGGAGGTAATCCATCCGGACAAGATGGCCTGGATCGTCGTGGGCGACCGGGCCAAGATCGAAGCAGGAATTCGCGAGCTCAATCTGGGGGAAATTCGCTTCATCGATGCGGACGGCAATCCGAAATAGACGCGAATCGCCCAGGGGAGTGGGATCAGGCGTCTCCGAAGGTGGCCGAGGCCAGTTCCGTGTCCATGTACTCGTGAACTTCCTTCAGCTTTCCGCCTTCCAGGCGGAAAACGAAGCAGTATGCATTGTTGTACGATTGGCCCGTTTTGGTCCTGCAGCTCCCGCGCGCCTCAACGGCCACAGAATCGCCGTCGGCAATGATCCGCTGCGCTGTTGTTATGATGTTGCCCTCGAGGCGCGATTGCAGCAGTCCGAAGAGGTCTCGCAGCACGGCTTCCTTCCCATCGAAGGATTGGGTCCATGTTTTCCGGCCCATCAGCTTCCACTGGAAGTCGTCCGCCATCGCATCCACAAATGGCCCTGCGTTGCCCTTCGCGAGTTCCGTGAAAATTGCCTCAACCAGTTTTTTGTTTTCCGCTGAGCCCAAGGTCCCCCTCCTGTGACATCCGCGCTTCAGTGAAACGGCAGCGCACTCAGCTCCACGTTGCCGCCCGACAGCAGCACGCCGACGCGCTTGCCGTCCGCTTTGATGCTGTGGGCCATGGCGGGCGCCAGGGCGACTGCCGACGAAGGCTCGATGACGATTTTCATCCGCTCCCACACCAGCCGCATTGCGTCCACGATCTCCTGCTCCGTCACCCGCACGATTTCGTCCACCCGCTCGCGCAAGATGCTGAACGTCAGATCGCATAACTGCGCCCGCAGCCCGTCCGCAATCGTGTCTGTAGTCGTATTTTTCTCGATGTGCCCTGACTTCAGCGACCGGAACGCGTCGTCGGCATTGGCCGGCTCGCAACCGATCACGCGTACCGACGGCCGCAGACTGGTGGCTGCAATGGCGTTGCCGCTCAGCAGCCCGCCGCCGCTCACCGGCACGAGCAGCACGTCCAGCTCCGGCACGTCCTCCAGAAGTTCCAGCGCCGCCGTTCCCTGTCCGGCGATCACCCTCCGATCGTTATACGGATGGACCAGCACGCCTCCGGTCTCTTCCAGAAGCCGCTTGGTGGCCGCGTCGCGCGATTCCACGGTGGGCTCGCAGAAGGTGATGACGCCGCCGTAACCTTCCACGGCGCGGCATTTGACGGTGGGCGCATTCTTCGGCATCACGATATGCGCGGCAATGCCACGCGCCGAAGCCGCGCGCGACACCGCTGCCGCGTGATTTCCCGACGATTGCGTCACCACGCCGCGCGCAGCTTCCGCCGGGCTCAGTTGCAGGATGGCGTTGGTCGCCCCGCGAATCTTGAACGAGCCCGTCTTCTGCAGGTTTTCGCATTTGAAATACAGGCGCGCCCCGGCCATTGCGTCGAGCGCGCTGCAGGTAAGCACCGGGGTGCGGTGAATGAACGGCGCGATGCGTCGCGCCGCTACGCGGATGTCGTCGAGGCTTGGTCCGGCGCTCACTTTGACTTCGCGCCCACGTGGAAGACAGTTTTCGCGGCGGATTGATTGTCGAATTCGTCGGTCACACGCACCGCCAGGGTATGTTCACCGGCGGAGAGGGCCGTCAGGGCGATGCTGTACGATTCCTGGCGGGCATCGCTCAGCCGTCCCGCGGGCAGCACCAGCTTCCAGTCCGCGCCGTCCAGGCTCCATTCCGCGCGGCCCAGCATGCTCGCCGAATCGCGCGCCTCGAAGCGGGCTTCCGCTGAGCTACCCGCGACGGTAGCATGCAGGTTCAGGATCTCGGGCGGCGCATTGTCCACGACAAATCGGTCGCTCACGCGCTCCGAGGTCAGCGCCTCGTTTGGCGGATTGGAGGGAGAATCGGACGCCACGATCTGCAGGTAGTAGGCGCCGTCGGGCATGGTCGTCGTGTCCCAGGAATAGAACCGCGAGTCGATCTTGTCCTTCATCAATTTCCACTCGTTTTCATGCTCGCCGCGGTAGTAAACGGAAAAGGTCAGGTCGTCATCGTTGTCGTCGTGAGCTCCCCACAGCACCGACTGCCAGCCCCGCTGCAGGAATCCCTGTGGGGGGGCTTCAAACTTCTGCGGCTGGGGCGGTGGAGTGGGTTGCGGGAAGAGATTCAATCCCGGCAATGGAGGCGGAAGCGGCATGCGAAGCTGGACCGGCTGCGCCTGTCCCGGCGGTGTCACCATCCCAATGGCGGATTGCGCGCGGACGCCCGGATTTTGCAGAATGATGGAATCGATCACCGGCGCAACGTTTTTCGGCAGATAGGCCACGCTCACCCAGGCGATGTTGATACCCGGCGCGCCATCGTGAAACACCGCCTTCCACTGCACGAATCTTCCCGGAGGCAGGTTCACCGGATCGCCGTTTGAATCGTGGAACGGACCCGCCCAGGGGCTCCAGTACGTGCTCGGGTCAGACGTATTTCCGCTGCGCATGTAGAAGGCAATGTGTCCGTTGGTCGAGCCTTCGTCGCCCCACCAGGTCAACCGTCCCCAGGTGGAGAATAATTTCGAATCGTAGACCTGCGACTCGTAACTTCCCTCCGGCTCTGCGCCCGGTCCCAGCGCGAATACTTTTCCGGGATTTGCACCGCCCGCCAGGATTTCTCCCCCCGGCCGTGAAGCGAAGCACGTCACCTGTCCCGAGAAAGTCTTCGCGATATTGGCAAATACCTCGTTGTCTTCCAGGCGGTAAATGATGCCGCGCCCGCCTGTACCCAGCAGCAACTTTCCATCGGGCTGCAGCGCCAGGGCGTACACGAGTTCGTCGCGCGAACTCCATACGCGTTGAGGCGCGCCGTCAGGCCCGAACCGGTAGACGTCGCTCCCGCCACCCAAAGCGGGGAAGGGCGTAAAGATTCCTTGCGGCGTCATCGAAAATGTGACCGTCGCTCCCGGAACGGCCTGAGGTACGGTTTGCGACGTGGTCGGCTGTGCCGGCAGTGTGGTGGGCGTCTTGTCACCCACGGCGGCCGCGTACACGTTTCCCGCCCGGTCCGCCAGCAGCGAGGTCACTTCCTTCTTTGCCGTTTCGAACACCACGAACCCGCGCGGAGTGTTCGTCTTTGCGTCCGTATCCGCGCGCAACACCAGACCGTTCGGCTCGGTCCCAGCGTACAGCCGCCCTTTTGAATCCACGGCCAGGGACCGCACATGCGTCTCTTCCGTCTTGTAAAACACCCGGCCCTTGCCGTCGGGAGTCACCGCGAAAATCTCGCCCTTATCGCCCGTTCCCAAGTAGAGCGTTCCGTCCGGCCCGAACGCCATGGTCCAGATGTATTTCCGTTGCGGGTCGAAGAATACGCTCTTTTCGCCTTTCGGCGTCACCCGGTAGATTTTTCCATCGGGAGCGGTGGCCACGTACAGATTGTCGTGGGCGTCGACGGCCAAAGCCTGCGCGGACATTTCCGTGGATTCGAACACCGGCGTCATCCCGTCCTTCGCATCCAGCCGCAGCACTTTCGCGGTGGATCCCCCCGCCGCGTACACACGTCCCTGTGAATCCGTGGCCAGGGCCCATAGGTAGGCCAGATTCGGGTCCGCCAGCTGCAGGAACCTGGGCGCCGGCACCAAGCGCCCGTCGCTGAGCAGCGCCACGCCCTTTGGCGTCCCTTTTTCAAATTCCTCGTAGGTGGTTTGCCGCCAGAAGCGCATGCGCTCAGCCGCGGCGGGCAGCGCGGCCAGCAGGGCCGCTGCGGCCACGGCTGCGGCACACGCCGCCGCGAAATTCCTGCGGTTTCGAATCATGGATCGTCCTTTCGGGATTGGTTCAGCACACCGGCGAAAGATTCATACGGACTGGCGCCACCTCGGTCCCTTGCTTCCGGCTATTTCACCCTGATTTGCAGCGACTGCTGTCCGGAAATCACCTGGTTCATCGGCACCGACCATTCGCCCGCCAGCGACTCGCGAAGCAGAGTGGGCCCGCCCAGCGTCCGCCCCGGTCCGAGCACCTCGATCTCCGTCAGCGGCGCGTTGGGCAGTTCCTTATCTTCCACCAGCAGCGTCGGTGCGGGTTGCAGGAGCGCCACGTACAGCCGGTTGTTTCTCCGCTCGCGGTTCAGCATGCGGATCAGCTGCTCCAGCCCCGCCAGCCGCGCAAACGGGCTGAACGCCATTCCGTTGCTCATGCGGTTCAGCGTGTCCGCGTCGGACACCACCACCCTCAGATTTCCCCGCGCAGCCATCGGAATCGTGATGGGCACTTCCTCGAGCAGAGGTGTACCCCGGTACGGCCGCAGCAGCACCTTGATGCGCATGCGCTCGCCCGGCTCCGCCTCCGCGCGGTCGCTCCACGCGTTCTCGATGAAGGCCTGGCGCCGCTCTGGAATGCTCTCCACGCGGAGTTTCACTCCGTTCACTTCCGGCATTTCGTAAGGATTCGTGTAGACCTTCTGAAACATCTGCTGCACCATGAGCGCCACGAAAAGACCGTCGGGCACGCCGAAATCGTTCGGCGCGAACATGTTGTCCAGCTCCACTGGCGAATGGCCTGCGATATCCACCTGTCCGGTCAGGTGCAGCGTCGTTCCGTCGCTGTACACCGGATTGGCCACCAGCCCGTTGTACGTGGCAATAGCGATCAGCAGGGGAGTCAGCTTGGGCGTTTGCGCCACCTGGAAGCGCAATTGCTTGGTCCGCGCCGGTGTCACCACGTCCAGGTTCACCGGAACCAGCCGCGGCGACGCTCCCAACCGCCCCGTCACCGCTGAAATCCGGTCGTAATCGATCGTCCCGATCACCCCGCCCGAATTCATGATCTTCGTGGAAGAGTACGAGGAAACCAGCGTCGTCAGCACGCGTCCCCGCGACATGGGCAGCGCCATCTTTCCGTAGTTGAACACCGGATGCCCACACACAAGCACGTGTCCTTCGACGATCGCCGTCACCGAACATCCCGCCTGGATCGAAAGGTCTCCCGTGGCCAGCACGATCCCCACCATATCGCCTGGTTTCAGGTCCGGATCGTCGGGCCGCGCCGCCGCGGTTCCTCCTTCCACCGCGGTCATCCCGTAGCTGGCGAACTCAGGCGCGAACCGGTCAATCGCCTCTTTCACAAAACCGGAAAACATGAGCGGCGTTTCAATTGGCGAAAGATACGCCCCGGATGGCAGGCCCGCCTGGTGGAGGAACCGATTCGACAAGGGGTATCGCGGCGGCACGGGCGTTTCCTGCGGCGTGGTCAAACCGGAAAATGCGGCCGTCAGCGGATTCGCGGAGCTGTTCCACGCGCCGGCGAGTGCAGCCGCGTCCGTGGCGGGAGCCCATGCGACCCCAGGTGCAGGCACCGGAGGATTTCCGCCACCCGCGCGTTGCGCGTCACTGCCCGAGGCGCCATCCGGAGCGTCGGCCTCCAGCATGTGCGCAATGGGGGTCACACCACCGAGCGCCTCTTTCGTGAATATCCCGAATTTCAATGAAAGTGCGCCCACCAGTTTTCCGTCGATGTACACGGGGCTGCCGCTCATTCCCGCGGCAACGCCCACTTCCGTCGCCCGGTCGCCCAGCAGCCGCACCAGGATGATGTCCTGCTGCGGGCCCATCAGGTTCGGCAGGATACCGATCACTTCCAGGTCAAGTTTCTCGATTTTGTCGCCCTCGATGATCGTGTACGTCTCGCCCCTCATCCCGGGCTTCACCTGGTCGAGCGGCATGATGTTGTCGAGGGGGCCTGGGCCGGCGGCAAACACGGTAGCCACCAGGGTGACGAGCAGCAGCAGCGCGGCCAGGAGCAGGGGACGCAGCGGCCGAATTTGGAATTTCGCGCCGTTCACAATCTTCTCATTCTACTTGATTCGCCAAAGCCACGCAGGGTTTTCCCGCCGCCCGGTGTTCCATTGGGCGGCTCCGCCCGGCACTACTGCTAGAATCGCTTCATGGGCAGACGCACCATCACCCCGGTCCGTTTTCTCTCCGGCGGCGTCCTGCTGCCGGGCGACAAGTCTGTCTCGCACCGACTGGCCATTCTTGCCGCGCTCGCTGAAGGGCCCAGTGAAATCCGCAATTATTCGCCGGCCGCCGATTGCGCGAACACCCTCAAATGCCTCGAGCGGCTGGGTATTACCTTGGACGCCGGGAAGCGCGGAAGGAGTTCCCGGGGGGCCGGCGGTTCCACTGCGGAGCCGCCCGCGGTGCGCATTCAAGGTGCAGGACTTCGCGGATGGCGGAAGGCGGGCCGCACCCTCGATGCGGGAAACTCGGGCACCACGCTCCGCCTGCTGACGGGCGCCCTGGCAGGGCAATTCTTCGATTCACGCATCAGCGGCGACTCATCGCTCCGCGGCCGTCCGATGCGCCGCATTATTGATCCTCTCGCCGAGATGGGTGCCCACATCCGCTCACGCGACGGCGGATACGCTCCTCTCGAAATCACCGGCGCTCCCCTTCGCGCCATCGAGTACACGCTCCCGATGCCAAGCGCGCAGGTGAAATCCGCCGTTCTCCTCGCGGGGCTGTTCGCCTCCGGCACGACCATTGTGATCGAGCCGGTCCGCACTCGTGACCATACGGAGCTTGCCCTTGCCGAGTTTGGGGCCGGAGTGCGCCGCGCAGGACAACGGGTCGAAATCACCGGCGATTCGCGCCTCCGGGGCCGTGAAATGACCGTGCCCGGCGACCTTTCCGCCGCAGTATTTTTTCTAGCGGCAGCATCCATACTTCCGGGTTCGAAACTCACCATTTTCGGCGTTGGGCTCAACCCTACGCGCAGCGCCGTGCTCGACTTCCTGGTCCAGATGGGCGCATCGATCCGCGTTACGGAGCTCACCCAGCAATCCGGAGAATTGGGCGGCGAGCTGGAGGTTTCTTCTGACAGCTCGACGACTCTGCGCGGTGGGAAAATCTGCGGCGCGGACGTCGCTCGCATGATTGACGAACTCCCGATGCTCGCCGCTCTCGGCCCCTATACGCAGGAGGGCGTCGAGATTCGCGACGCTCGCGAACTGCGCATCAAGGAAAGCGATCGCATCGCCGTACTGGCGGAAAATCTTCGCCGTATGGGTGCGGTCGTGGAGGAATTTGAAGATGGCCTCCGGGTTGGCGGCCGCGCAGAGTCAGATTCCGCAGGACTGCGTGGCGCGCATCTCGACCCGCGTGGCGACCACCGGTTGGCCATGGCCCTTGCCGTGGCTGCGCTCGGAGCCCGGGGCGAATCCACCATTCGGGGCGCGGAAAGCGTCGCTGTTTCTTATCCTGATTTTTTCAGGCACTTTGAGGCCGTCGCGCGGCGGTAGCCGGCGAATCGCATTCCCCATGGGTCTGGATCTCAGGAAAAGTTGGGATGTTGGAGCGAAGCGAGGAATACAGCGTGATGTTTAGTCCGAAGTCTTCAGGCGGATGGGCCCGTATGACGTGCTCAGCGTGATTTTCGGTCCTTTTGCGCCGACTTTCCCTTCCAGTTTGGAATCTCCGCCCTGCCTCGTTACCTTTAGCACCGACGGGTCAAGTTCGTTTTCGATGTCGCCCCCGCGCGATGATGCCGCAATCTCAAATGCCGACTTAGACGGCAGCGCCAGTTCGATCGCTCCCGAGTCGTTGCTCAGATCGATTTCATCCTTGGGGGCCGACTTCAGCCGCACGGTAATGTCGCCCCGTTTGCTCTGCACGCGGATGCGTCCGCTCAGGTCCTCCAGCGAAATCGATTTGTCGCCCGTAGTCAGCAGGATGGGTCCCGTCGCGTTTGCGATGCTCAAGTCGCCGGATTCCACGGTCATACGGCCGGGCAGTCCCCCGATGGTCAGGTCCGTGTGCGAGGAGACGAAGCGGGCTCCCTTGGTCACGTTGCGCGCGGTGATGGGACCATAAAATTCGCCGTCGATGGTTGCCGCTCCGCCCACGTCGGTCGCCTCCACCTCGGTTCCCTTACCGGACACGTGCACGTTGCCCTTCGCGCCCGTAACGCGCGCATCGCCGCGGCCCAGGTCCACCCGGACGTCGCCGCCCACGTCGCGGATCCTCACATCCCCTTTGGTTGTGCTGGCGGCGACATTTCCGTTGACTCCGTCCACCTGCACGTCTCCGCGGCTGGTGCGAAGATCCAGCGCCACGTTGTGCGGCACATGCACCTCAAAGCTGACCCGCGAAGTTCCCTCGTCGCGCCCTTTTGGATTTGCCAGCAGGGCCACGTCGTTGCCGGACTGCTGCACGCTCACCGCGGCGGCGTTGGCACGGGAGCGGGCCTCATCTTCCGTCATGGCGAAGCCCGTCTTCCGCACCACCACCCGCAATTGTTTGGAATCCCCGTCTGCGTCCACACTGATGTCGCCCTGCGGAGTGTCGATGCGCACCATGGCGCCCGGCGGAATATCCCGCGGCGGCAACTCCTGGGTCACGTCCGCGGTCTCGAGCGGGAAATCCGCGGGGTTGTCCACGTGAATCACATCAGGGATTCGCGGCGCGAACGAAATGGCCATTCCTACCAGCACCAGCACAATCAGCAGGAAGAGTTCGCCTCCGCGCAGCCCGCGCCGTCCGCTTCCGGTCAGATTTTCCACCAGGCGGATGAGTCCCCACAGGATCAATAGCAACGGCCACCATCTACCGAGCAGCCGCCAGTGGATCAGGTCGGGGCGGAAATTGTGGATCAGGAACAGCGCTCCCAGCACAATCAGGAACACTGAGCCGACAGCGGATCTTCGTGGAGCTCCATTGCTCATTGCGTTTTCTCTCTCCAGGCGCTCGCAGACGCCGGACGCGTCCTCACTGTTAACTGCCCGGCGGTGGAGGGGCGCTCGGAGGCGGCGGCGCGGGAGGGTTTTGCGGCGGCGCAGGGTACACCGTCTCGTTTGACGACATGCCCATCTCCAGCAACCGCACCACTCCAATCACGATCAGGATCAGCGGCCACAGCCGGCCGAACGACATCCCCGGCCACCATCGGTCCGCCAGAAACAGAAAACCAATGGTAATCAGCACCATGGGGCCCACCAGGCCACGCCGTCGATAGTAATTACCCATACGTATCCGCCTTTATCCTTCCTGCCGTTTCATCAGCAGCCACACGCCCAGGGCAATCAGTCCCACGGGCCAGAAACTGATAATCCGGTCGAAGTCGATGATGTTCAGTTCGTTCATCAGCGCGAGCGTTCCGATGGCGATCAGAAGCAGGGGCCCAATCGATTCCCGCCTCCGCAGCCCGGCGGCATCGCTCGGGTTGGGCGTTCCGCTCTGCGCTCTTGCCTTCGCGGTCTGATAGGCCTCGATCGGCATATAGAAGATCCAGGCGACCAGCATGGGCACGAAAATCCCCGGCGAGCGGTCGATCAGGCTGATGATTGATCCGAACACGAGCACGTGAATCAGTGCCTTCACGTAGTCGCCGTTATAGACCGCTCCCAGTCCGGGAATGATCCCAAGCGCGGCAGCCGTGGCGGCGCGTCCTTCAGCGCTCTTCCGCTTGGGCGGGCCTTGCTGCACCCAGCCAGCCAGACACTCCGGGCAATAGTAGGCTCCTTGTACCTCACGCAGGGTTTCCGGCGTGAGCGCCTTTCCGCATTGCCGACAGTAGCCTGCCGGCGCGCCTCCGCCCGCGGCGCTCATGACGCGCCTCCGGGCAGGACGAAGATCACCGCGGCAGTTGCCGAAGGGCCCCGGTGCAGGAGGTCATTTTTTAGTTGGCGTTCGGACTGGGGCGAATTCGTGCCCTTTGGCGTTTCCTGCTGCGTCGGCGGCGGATTCGGCGTGGCAGAAGCTTCCTGCAGGCGCGAGCGGATCTCGTAAACGACGCGCATGTCATTCACAAACCGCACACCACGGGCATACGTCAGGTGGGCCTGCCGGTTTGCCACCCAGTACAGGTTGACCGGATTCAGATCCTGCGCGGTGATTTTCTTCGGATTGATTCCCAGCGCCTGGAACAGGATAAAAATGGTAGCCGCCACCGTGCCCAGCCCCAACGCAATCCGCGGCGAAGTCAGCGCGGCGATCAGCATCTTCAGCAGGCTTTCGCGTGGCTTTCGATCCGCTCCGGAGGTGGCCAGCAGGATTCGCTGCACCATCCACGCCGGCTCGCGCTCCGGTTCCAGCCGCGGCAGCCGCGTTTCCAGCCAGCGCACCTGTCCTGCGAGCGCCCGGCACGTCGCGCATTCCGTCAGGTGCGCTTCCACCAGCAGGCGTTCCGTGGCGGGCAGTTCGCCTTCCAGGTACTCCATCAGCCGCTCTTCCGTATTGAGGCAGGTCCAGCTCATCGCTCGTCTCGGCAATCCCTCGTCACTCTACACTTCCGCCGTGCACTCCCATCTGCGTCAAGAGCCGCGCCAGTTCGATCCGGCCGCGGTTGATTCTCGATTTTACCGTTCCTTCCGGAACATTCAGCACTTGCTGAATCTCCCGATAGTCCAGCCCCTGCAGGTCTCGCAAGATTACAGCTTCGCGCAGTTCCGGGGAGATCCTTCGCAGCGCCAGTTGCACCTGCCCGCTCAGTTCCGTGGCAGATGCCACTTCGTCCGGCCGCCTGCCCGGCGAAGACTGGCGTTCCGCCGGCGACCCTTCCTCATCTAGAGAATCCGTCAGCCGGTCGCGCCGTGTCCTCCGATAATGGTCAATCAGCAGGTTGCGCGTCACGCTGGTGAGCCAAGTGGTGAACTCACCGTGCACCGCCCGGTAGCTTGCCAGCGTCCTGTACAGCCGGAGAAACACTTCCTGCGAAAGGTCCTCAGCTTCCTGCCGGTTGCCCGTGAACCGGTAGGCCAGGTTATACACGCGCCGCGTGTGCCGCCTCACCAGTTCCTCCCAGGCCGTGGCCTCGCCGCGGAGGCACTGTGCAACCAGTTGAGAATCGGGCTCCAAGTGACCATCTGCCTCGTCGTCGGCTTACTGCTCCGGCCCTCACTTATCAGAACGTAGTTGCCGCCGGAAAAGTTCCCCGCCAGGTGCCCCGCATCTTATCAGCATCCAGCCTGATTGTTTACACGCCCGGAAAGTCCAGCAGGGGCCGAAACCGCGCGAGCGGATTTCACCCAAGCATTTCCGCCGGAAGCCGCTTATTTGTTGGGAGGGGAATGACCCGAGTGGCTACTGTATCGGCGAGTCGGAAGCCGAGGCTTGCGCCGTCGCGTTGAACCGGATCACAAAAGTCTCATCAGTGAAGAAATACCTCACACCGGTCTGGCCCGGCGTGACTGGGTTTGCGGTCACCGAATACGTCGAAATCATGCCACCCGCCGACGGACCCGCGGTGTAGGTGAATGTGTATCCGCTCTTCATTCCTCCGGCCACAACGTTGTCCAGCAAGTCGGCAGATGTGGAAGTGGCAACGCCCGAGCTTCCCAGTGTTGCCAGCGAGGCTGGATATCCCACGCCGTAGGTATTCGCGTAGTTCACGCAGGCCGTATCAATCGTGCGGAGCGCCGCAACCGCGGAAGCTTCGTTGGCCGTAATTCGCGAGCGGATGAAATTCGGTATCGCAATCGCGGCGATAATCAGGATGATTGCCACCACGATCAGCAGTTCGATCAGCGAGAATCCTTGTTCACGCGCCTTGTGCATCCCCGCTCCCCTGCCTCTCTTACAGGCCAGCCCAAGATCTATCCTGACTCCGAGCATACCGTATGCCAGGGAAGTGAAAATCCGCAATTCCGGACATGTGTATATCTTTAACAAACTAGGGGCATTAGCCCGTTGGTACTAGAGCCATGGACCGGCCGGGCCGGGAACCCCATGAAAAGGGCACAAGAATGACGGGGAATGACATAAGAAAGTGACAAAATTCGTCATCACTGGCGGTCTGGAAAAGTTGCAGACCCGGTCTCCTTCGCCGTGATTGTCCTAGCGTGGAGTGCCCGGTTCCGTTGCTCGCGCGCCCGGGAGTGGACGCGGATTCCTTGACACTCCGTTCGGTGTGTTGCTACGGTCGTCATCCGATGAGCCGCTCGGCCCGAAAAGCCCTTCTCTCTCTCTTGGCTCTCGTGGTTATCGGCGCGCTGCTATACGGTCAGCGGAGCAGCATCCATTACCAAGGTTTCACCTGGACCAAACTGGGCGAAGCGATCCGCGGAGCCCGCCTCGATCTGCTGCTTCTCTCCCTCATCGCAATTTATTTTTGCTACTGGATTCGCGCTCTGCGCTGGATGCGCCTCTCGCGCCACCTCGGACCAGCCAATTTGTGGCGTGTATATGCGGCTACGTTGATGGGTTTTCTGGCCATCGTGCTCTTCGGACGGCCCGGGGAGCCCGTCCGCCCTTTGCTGATCGCCCGCCGCGAGCACCTCTCCATCTCCGGCCAGTTCGGCATTTATGTGGTGGAACGAGTTTTTGACATAGCCACCACCATTGTCATCACCGGTTGGACTCTTATGTATCTCCCCGGACTGCTCCGCGAGCGCGAAAGTGCGGATTCTTCCATCCACTCCTCCGCTCTTCTTCCCGGGCTTCAGAAGGCGGGATTTGTTCTGTTCGCCGGTCTCGCGGTTGCCGCCGTCTTCCTCGTCTATCTCGGCCTCACTCGCGGCGGCTTCCTGGGCCGCGCGGTTGTCCGGTGGCATCACGCCTCCGGTTGGCGCAAACGAGTCGCCCTGATCTTCGCGGGATTCCTGGAAGGACTGCAGGCGCTGCGCACCTGGGGCGATCTGGCCTCCGCGGTCGGGCTGACGGCGGCGCACTGGATTCTCGTGCTCTTCATTTATTGCTGGGTGCCGTGGAGTTTTGGGGGCAGACTGGGGTCGTTCTCCATGCGTGATGCCATCGTCATTCTGGCCTGCACAATGCTCGGCTCTACTCTTCAATTGCCGTTGATCGGCGGTGGCTCCTGGGTCGGCTCGTTTCTCGGGATGACCCTCTTCCTGGGAGTTTCGAAGGAGCCGGCCATGGCCTCGGCCGTTACGCTCTGGTTGATTACGTTTGCGGGCTGCTCGATTGCCGGCATCCCTTTGCTGTTGCGCGAAGGCATGTCGCTTGGGGACCTGCGCCGCATCGCCTCGGAAACCGGCACCGAAGCTTCCGCCGCTGCTTCGAGAGGAACACAACCGTGAAATGTCCTTTCTGCTCGCACAAGGAAGACAAGGTGGTGGATTCACGCGAGGCCACCGCGGGGGACCTGATTCGCCGCCGCCGCGAATGCCTCAAATGCAAGCGCCGCTTCACCACGTACGAGAGGATTGACGAAATTCCCTACATGATCATCAAGAAGGACGGCCGCCGCGAACGCTTCGACCGCCAGAAATTGCTCCAGGGGCTGCTCAAGGCCTGCGAAAAGCGGCCCATTCCCATTCCCAAGATCGAAGCCCTCGTCGAGGAAATCGAGGCTTTCGTGCAGGAATCCGAAAATCGCGAGCGCACCTCATCCGAAATCGGCGAGATGCTGATGAACCGCTTGAAGAAGCTGGACAAGGTCGCCTATGTCCGCTTTGCTTCCGTTTACCTGGATTTCAAGGACGTGAAGGAGTTTCTGGACGAGCTCAAAGGATTGCTCAAGGAGCGCGCCCAGAAGTAGCCGGCGCACCGCTCTAAGATCGTCTCGCGTCCCACACGGCCGCGGAGAACGTTCGCAGCACGCTAAAACCCTCCGACTCGTACAGATGGACCGCCGGGGTGTTTGCGGAGGTGACGGTGAGCGAAAGCCCTTGATACTGTCGCGCGCGCAGCGCTTCCACGCACGCCTGCAGCAGCGCCCGGCCCCAGCCTTTTCCCTGCAACGTGGGGAGGAGGCAGATCTGCGTGACATGCGCCACCTGCGGCGCCACTACCGAAGTCAGCACCACTCCCTGCAATTCATTTCGCCCATTCCCTGGGATTACCAGCGAAGCTTCCGGCAGAAACTGACCGCAGCCGGGGAGCAGCACCACGTTGCGCAGAAAGCGCGCCGCTCCCGCTTCGCTGCGATACTGTTCGTTGATCTCGCTGTCCACGTGCCGGGAGTACGCGCGCTCGATCAGTCGCGCGCACGATTCGAAGCAGCGGTCCGTCCATCGTTCAATGCGTGGGGAAGGGGAAGCGGCACGCGCGCTCGCCGGCCTCGCGCCCTTCAGGTCCAAGTACATGAACTGGCGTTTATGCAACCGGAATCGGTGCCGCTCCAGGGCCGAATCCAGCGTATGCCCGAACGGAATCAATTGAGCTTCGATCCTGCCAATGTCCGACCGCGCGCGTAGATTCAGCAGAAGCGCCGCCAGCAACCGTTCCGGCAGTCCAGCCCCCACCGCTCGCCGCGCGACGTACAGCCCGCCGAGCAGCGCCTTCTCCTCTTCGAACACGTAGAAACCGTAGCCCACGGCCCGGTCCTCCTGTATCGCGGCGCACCCCTCCAGCGAGCGGGTTTCCACGAACCTGCGGATCAGTGCGAGCGACGGGCGGTAGTCCCAACGGAAGTCTTCCGTCCAGCTCTCCGCCTCCTCTTCGAAGAGGGGATCGAGCTGCCGGGGCGTAGTCTGCCTGAGCGGGACAATTTCCATAGAAGAACTGCCGGCGGCTTGATTATAGCGGCCCGGAGATGCCTGCTCCAGTGGGGCGGGGCGCCCTGGCCAGGTTGCGGCCGGCGCTCCATTTCCATGCTGCCTGCATTGGGGCCGCCAGTGATTGTGTTAACATGCGCCGTTTCACCAGGGATACGTACATTCTGGCCGACGGATAATTTCCAAGCTGATGGACGTTTTCGAAGAACTGCGCAATCCCGAATCCACGCTCCGGAGCGGACTCGCGCTCCTGCTGCTCCTGATATTGTTCGTTGCCGTGATTTGTGCCGGGATAGCCGGCTACGTCGACTACCGTATGCTGCACCCCGCCATCAGTCCCAACTCGCTCACGCCGGAGGATCTTCCCGGCCATGTGACCGTCGTGCAGTACACACTCCCCGGACAAGGGAGCCGCGACGGATGGTTTTTCCCCGGCCTTCGCGGCGCCCCGGTGCTTATCCTCTGCCACGGCTATAGATGGCAACGCGGCGATGTGCTGACCCTGGCCACCACGCTGGAAGAAAATCAATACAACGTTTTCGTATTCGATTTTTCCGCTCATGGCCGCTCCCCCGGCTCCACCACTCTAGGCCCTAGGGAGACGACCGAAGCACTCACTGCAATCGCGCTGATGGCTCAGCGTACAGATGTGGATCGCAATCGCATCGGACTATGGGGAGCCAACATGGGGGCTTACGCCGCCCTGGCCGCCGCCGCGGCGGACCGTCGTGTGGCTGCCGTCGTAGTGGATTCGGTGTACAACGATCCCTTCGATTTCTTCACCATCGAACTGGATCGCGACGGCTACGGCTCCATGCCCATCGTTGGCTGGATGGCTCGTTTGGGATTCCGCATCGCCGAACTGCCCTATCGCGGCCAGCCGCCCTTGTACGCACGTCTCGGCGCACTGGTAAAGATCCCGAAGCTCTTCATTGCCCTTCGCGAAAACACCAAACTGGCAACGTCTACTTTGCAGCTGATGAACGCCTCGCCGGAGCCACACGAGCAGTGGGTGATGCCTCAGGGCAGCTATCTCACCATGACCAACGACGAGAAGCGCACGTACGACAATACCGTACTCAGTTTTTTCCTGCGTACGCTGCCGCCGGTCGCCTCCACTTCCCGCTGATTCGCGGCCATCGAGCAGGCAAGATTACTGCACACGCACCAGAACTGCCGGTCCGTAGTCGCCCGTCACCGTACCCTGCCCGGAACCAGGATTCTCCAAGTGCCGAGCACCAGCGAGGACCCAGCATGGGTGTGGCGTCTCGGCGGTCCATTCCGGCAGTGCGCGATCCAGATAGAACTCGGCTCCGTACTGCCACGCGCGCGGTACCCTGGAGACGGCGATCGGCGCGCTGCCCGCCTCCCGTTGCGCAGCCAGAGCGAGCTGGCGTGCCGAGATGTCTTTGTCCAGCAACGGCAGCACGTGATTTGCGGCCATCCCAACTGCGAACGAAAACGCGAATGCCGCCACACCCACTCCCAAGGCTGTTCGGCGGACCCATAGGCACCCGGCCACCAACAGTGCGCCGGCGAGCAGCGTCATTCCCACCAGGGTTAGCGGCTCTCGCAGTCCCGGAGTTTCCAGGACTCCGCGGGCGGAGTGCCCCAGTTTCGGCAGGGAATTCAAAGCGGACAGTGCCAGCCCCACGATAAGCAGCCCCAGTGAAATCCAAAGCTCTCGACGGTTTCGCGCCGCCGGCACGGAACCGTTCTCGGCAGCCATCGTTCCGGCAAGCAGCAAAAGCAATGGCGGCACAGCGGGCAATATGTATCCGGGCAGCTTCGATTGCGACGCGCTGAAAAACACGAACGGAAATACGACCCAGGCAGTGAGATAGACACCTGGCGATTTTCTCCATTCTCCCGTACGCAGCGAGCGCCAGCCGTCCCCAATCGCTGGAATCAGAAGCAGAGTCCAGGGAAATACGGCGAGCAGGATCACCGGAACGAAGAACCAAGATGGCTGCTGGTGTTGATACCTGTTTGTCAGGAATCTTTCCACGTTGTGCTCGAGGAGGAAGATGCGAAGAAAATCCGGATTGCGCGCGGCGCACAGCGAGTACCACGGCAGTGCCACCGCCGCGAACACGAGCACCGCAACCGGATGGAACAGCCGGAACGACCGGCGAAGATTTCCGGACGCGATGGCCCACAGCGCCGCGCTTCCGCCCGACAGCAGGATCGCCGCAGGTCCTTTTGCCAGCACCGCCAGGCCCAGCGCCGCGCCAAACGCACCGGCAATCATCCCCGCATGCGCCGGATGCTCATCGAGCAGCAGGAATGCTGCGGCCACCATGGTAAGCGCGAGGCACGCGGCAAACGGCATGTCCGTCGCCGCCGCGCGCGCGAATCCTGTCATTGCAACCGTGGCCGGAAGCATGAAGGCGGCCGCTATCGCCACTCCCCACCCATAGAAACGCCGCGCCATCAGCACCACCGCCACCACCGCGCACAGCGCAAGAATCCCGGAGGGCACACGGGCCGCATTTTCGGGCGTGGCGAACAACCGGAATCCAATCGCCGCCGACCAGTAATACAGTGGCGGCTTCTCAAACCACGGCGAGCCATTGAGCCGCGGCGTCACCCAATCCCCTGTCCGCGACATCTCCCGCGCAATGGATGCGTAGCGCGGCTCGTCCGGTCCCAGCAGGCCGACCCGCGCGAGCCCGGTGAAAAAACAGTGGAACACCACCAGCCCGAAGACGGCCGTTATCACCCCGCCGCGTATGGCAGATGGAATCTGCAAGGTGCCCCGAGTCTATCAAAGCTGCGCCAATCTAGACGGAGCCGCCTGCCGTTGTGAGAGAATTCGCCGGGACATCGAGACACAAGTGCGCGAATGGATTGAATATGCCGTCGCATGGGCCGTGCTGCATTCGCTGGGGATGCTCCCCCGCGGGATGGCCCGTGCCGTCGGCGCTACGGTTGCGCTCACCTTTTACCGGCTCCAGCCGCGCCTGGAGCGCGCCGCGCTCTTCAATCTGAAACTCGCCTTTCCGGACATGACGGAAGCCGACGCCCGCTCGACTGCGCGCCGCCTGATGCGCCACATCGGCTGGATGGGCGGGGAATTCTCCCAGTTCCCGCGCCACACCGCGGAAAGCATCCGCCGCGTCATTACCATCGACGGGATGGAGAACTACCAGGCTGCCAAGGCGCGCGGCAAGGGACTCATCTACCTGACCGGCCACATGGGTGCGTGGGAGCTGGCACCTTTCGCTCAGGCGCTCAACGGCCATCCTTTGAATTTTCTAGTGCGTCCCGTAGAGAATCGCAGGGTGAACGGGCTCGTCGACCGCTACCGCTCGCTTGCCGGGAACCGCACGATCGACAAGAACGAATCCGTGCGCGAGATGCTGCGCATCTTGCGCGAAAATGGCGACGTGGGAGTGCTCATGGACGTCAACAGCTCGGTGGACGAAGGCGTCTTCGTCCCGTTCTTCGGCATCCCGGCTTGTACTTCCAGCGGTGTGGCCCGCCTCGCCCTTCGCACCGATTGCGCCGTGATGCCGGGTTACGTCTACTGGAGCGATGCCGAACGCCGTTACCACCTCCAACTCGATCCCGCCATCCCGCTTGTCAGATCCGGCGACACGGAGGCGGACGTAGTGGCCAATACGGCGCGATTCGTCGAGGTGTTCGAGCAGTACGCCCGCCGCTATCCTGACCAGTGGCTGTGGGTGCACAAACGATGGAAGACGCGTCCGCCCGGTGAGCCGCCTCTCTATCCATTCTGACTGAGGTAAACCACGGGGCAGCGCGTCAGCAGGGAAGGAGCAGCACGATGATTACGGCTCATGAACTCGCCAAGCGGCTGAACCTAGTCTTGGAAGGCGATCCGTCGGCCGAGCTGACCGGCTTGGCCAGTCCGGAGCGGGCCCACGAAAAAGACCTCATTTTCGTCGAAGCTCCGAAGAATGTGCCGCGCGCGGCGCGCTCGCATGCGCGGTGCGTAATTGTTCCGATGGACGCGCGTCTGGAAGGGAAGACGGTTCTCCGCGCCGCGAACCCCAAGCTGGCATTCGCGCGCGCCGCTACGGTGCTCCTCCCGCCCCCTCGAGTCGCTGGGCCGGGAATCCATCCCACCGCGGTGGTCGGCCACGGAGTCAGCATGGGGAGCAACACCGCCGTCGGCGCTTATTCGGTCATTGAGGAGGGCGCGCACATCGGAGACGAATGCCAGATTGCTGCGTTCTGCTACGTTGGCCGGGGAGCGGTGCTCGGGCCCGGCTGCACGCTCTATCCCCACGTGGTCATCTATCCGCGGGTGTCCCTGGGACGCGGAGTCATCCTGCACGCCGGCGTCGTCCTTGGCGGTGATGGCTTCGGATATGTCTCCGGCGAAGGCGTTCACTTAAAGTTTCCCCAGATCGGCCGCGTGGAAATCGGTGATGAGGTCGAAATTGGCTGTAACAGTTGTGTGGACCGTGCGGCGCTTGAAGAGACACACGTGGGCACCGGCTCCAAGGTGGACAACCTCGTTCAGATCGGCCACAACGTTCAAATCGGCGACGGCACTCTCATCGCCGCACAGGCTGGCTTGGCCGGAAGTTCTACTGTGGGAAAGATGGCCATCATCGGCGGTCAGGTGGGCATCGCGGACCACGTCCGCATCGCAGATGGCGCCGTCATTGGCGCCCAGGCAGGCATTCCCACCGGCAAGCGCATCGCGGCGGGCGAGCCCGTGTGGGGTACGCCAGCGCGTCCCATCCGGAAGTATCTCCAGCAGCTCGCTTGGCTGGCTCGCCTCAGCGAAGTCGGCGACCGGTTGATGCGGCTGGCAGGCGATAAACTCGAATCCCGCTGATCTGCAATATCCCTCAGGAGTTTTCCGCGCCAGGCAGTTTGCGCGCGTTCCCTGGGGAGAAACGAAACTCGTGATGGTGCCGTCTCACCACCCGGGGGTGGAGCGATGCATACGAGCAACCAGGCCGCGTCTGGCGGCTCAAACGGCAGCGGACGGCACGCCTCGTTCCGCTGGCTCTCCGAGGTCCCGCAGGATGTGGTCTACGGACTGCGCGTGCTGCGCAAGAGCCCGGGGTTTGCAGCCGTCGCGATTCTGACCCTCGCGCTCGGAATTGGCGCCAATACCGCGATCTTTAGTCTGATCGATGCTGTGATGCTGCGTGCGCTCCCCGTGAAAGACCCGGCCACCCTCGTGCTCCTCCAGTGGAGCGCACGCAAAGGCCCGGACATCCACTGGTCCTCCTCCTACGGCGACTGCGTATCGAGATTTACTGACACGGATGCTACGGGTTGCTCCTTCTCAAGGCCGTTCTTGGAGGACGTCCGTTCAAGGACGGCGGTCTTCTCCGGTCTCGCGGAGTTCGCATATTCCGGCCGGATGCCGATCAGCGATTCCGGCCCTGCCACGACGGCGAGAGGGCTGTACGTTTCCGGCGACTACTTCGAGACTCTGGGCGTGGGTACCGCCGTGGGCCGCACACTCCTGCCCCAGGACAACACGCCCGCCTCTCCACCCGTCCTCGTTCTCGACTACGGCTACTGGCAAAGCGTGTTCGGCGGCGATCCGAAAATTGTCGGCCGCACGATCCATTTGAAAGGACTGCCATTCACTGTAGTCGGCGTGGCGGAGCAACGATTTGTAAGTCTCACTCCTGGCAGTCCTTACGATCTTTGGATTCCCCTGGAACAGCGGCAGTACCTCGAAACCGGTTGGAATCCGCGCCGTGAGGATGCCGGGGCGTGGTGGATCGTGGCAGTAGGGCGGCTGAAGCCGGGAATTACGCGGACCCAGGCCGGGAGTCAGCTGAGCGCGCTGTTTTTTGACCGGATGGTGCATGGCGAAAAGCAGATCTTGAAAGGTGAAGATGCTCCCACGGTGGCGCTCCTTCCCGCACAATCCGCCCTGATGGGAGTCCGAAGAAGGTTATCTACGACCCTCTACGCACTCATGTCTGCCGTGGGCCTCGTGCTGCTCATCGCCTGCGCCAACGTCGCGGGGCTGCTCCTTGTCCGCGCCTCAGGCCGCCGCAAGGAAGTTGCCGTGCGCCGGGCTCTTGGTGCAAGCCGCGGGCGAATTGCCCGGCAGTTGCTTGTGGAAAGCGTTGCACTGGCCAGCGCAGGCGGCGCACTCGGAGTCCTGCTGGCCGTGTGGGGTGCGCGCATGTTGCTCGCCTTCCTGGCGAGCTCCTCGTCACGGCCGCTGGGGATCACTGCGGAACTCGATTGGCGCGTACTGGGATTCACGCTTGTCGCCACGCTCGCCACCGGCGTGCTTTTCGGCCTCGTGCCGGCGCTGCGCTCGATGCGCGTGGACCTCACCCCGGCACTCAAGGAAGGCTCCGGCCGAGGGAGCACCGCAGTCGGCTCCCACCATGCGCGCTGGAACGCGGGAAATGTTTTGGTCGTAACCCAGATCGCGCTCACTGTCGTCATTCTGGTCGGCGCCGGGCTCCTGGTGAATACGCTCGAAAACCTGCGCAGCGTGGATCCCGGTTTTTCCACTGAAAATATTCTGAATTTCGAGGTCGATTCTTCGCTCACCGGCTACAAGGGCGCCCGTCTCGCAGCCCTCTACAACGAATTGCAGGAACGCCTGTCCGCCGTCCCCGGAGTCCTTTCCGTCAGCTATTCGCAGATGACTCTGCTCAGCGGCAGTCTCTGGACCATAGACTTCCACATGCCCGGCACTCCTCCTCTGGCCCGTTCCGACGCCGATTACCTCCCCGTGGGTCCCAATTTCTTCCACACATTGGGCATGCGTTTTGCCACCGGACGCGATTTCCTGCCCGCCGAGTTGCTCGCCGCCGCGGAGGCGGAGGATCCCCGCCAGTACCGCACCTCGCCCACGCCCGTCGTGGTCAACGAGGCATTTGTTCGCAAGTATCTGCCTCACGCGAGCCCGCTCGGGCAGTACTTCGGTGCCGATACGGACGAATCCATGAGGAAGGAATTCGCCGTTGATCCGGACTACCATCGCAATCCCGGCTGGGTCATCATCGGTGTTGTCCGGGACGCGAAGTACGACGATCTCCGCGGAGAGACCAAACCCACCCTTTACGTTCCCAGCGGCACCGGCGGCAGCTTTGAGCTTCGCACCTCTGGCGACCCGACAAATTTCGTCCCCCGCGTCCGGGAGATCGTCCGCCAGACCGGCAATGATTTGCCTGTATTTAACGTCTCAACGCAGACGCAACGCATCGACGAGTTGCTCTACAAGGAGCGGCTTGTCGCCCGCGCCAGCAGCCTTTTCGCTGGTCTCGCTCTCCTGCTCGCGTGCGTCGGGCTTTTCGGCCTGCTTTCCTATGAGGTGGGCCGCCGCACTCAGGAGATCGGCATCCGCATCGCCCTCGGCGCGCAGGCGCGCTCCGTACTCCGCGAGGTAATCACTCGTGGTCTTCTGCTCGCCCTATCCGGAGCTACCCTCGGTATAGCGCTTTCCTTCGCCGTCACGAGGTTTCTGCGTTCCATCCTTTTCGGGGTGGGTCCGGGCGATCCGGTGGTCCTGGCCGGAGTCGCCGCACTGATGCTAGCAGTTGCGCTCGCCGCATGTTATCTACCTGCTCGTCGGGCCACTCAAGTGGACCCCGTAATCGCCCTGCGGCATGAATGAGCCTTCGGGCCCGCGAAAATCGGGGTATCCCGGGCTGAAACGGAGCAATTTCCTGACGGAACCTTCGCGGCTCCCACGACTCATGGTCGTTGGCGGACACACTCGCCACGTGGGGAAGACCGCGTTCGTCGAAGACGTCATCCGAGCTTTTCCCCAGGCGCACTGGACCGCTGTGAAAATCACTTCGCATCTTCACGTTGCCGGGTCGGAGGATGATTCCGCAGGGTCTGGATTTCCCGCTTCCATCCTGCACGAGGAAACGGATCGTAGCGCGGACACGGACACCTCGCGCTATCTGGCCGCTGGCGCGCGCCGCGCCTTCTGGCTTCGCTTCCAGCCCGGTCGTTTGGCCGAAGCCATACCCTCGCTTCAGACCGCGCTTCGGGGGACAGAGCATGCCATTTTGGAAAGCAATGCCGTTATCGAATTCATCCGGCCTCAGATATTCATCATGGTCATGGACTCCGCTCAGCGCGAATTTAAAGATTCCGCACGCCTCTTGCTGGATCGCGCCGATGCCTTCCTCTTACGCCGTGCAGTCAGCCCGTCCGATTGGGGCGGTCTGGGCGGGCAGGTCACCGGCTCAAGGCCGATTTTCTTGCAGCCGTTCGGGCATCCTCTTCCCTCCAACCTTCTCTCGTTGATTCGAAAGAGCTTATTTCCCGCCATGCATCCTGAGACAACTGACGGGCATCTTCAAGGTTGACCGCGAACTGCTTCACTGGGATAATTTTTGGGCAGGGGAGATGGAAGCCGAGCTACCATGCTTGTAGGAGCTTCCATGGGGACCCAGCATTCGCCTGTATTCATGATCCTTTCTGAAACGCAGTCCGTGCGATGGATAAGCAGTCCGTCTGATCAGTTGGGGGAACGCAGTCATAATTCATATCTGAGGCCGACGAATTCATAAGAAATGACAGCTAACCCGAGTTACAGTTGGAATCCAATTTCGGCTGGCGCTGCGGCGCCCGCCCCCGCGCGAATCCCTTCCATCGAAGACAGGCTGAATCAGGGAATTTCGCGGGGGGTGGACTGGCTGCTCAGCCGCCAGGCTCCTCAGGGCTATTGGCTGGGCGAACTCGAAGCCGATACCACCCTCGAGTCCGATTACATCCTTTACCTGCACGTCATCGGACGGCCTGATCCCGTGCGCGTGGAGAAGCTCGCCCGTTACATTCGCAAACACCAATTGGAAGATGGCGGATGGAACATTTACGCCAACGGGCCTTCCGAGCTGAATGCCACGGTGAAAGCGTATCTCGGTCTGAAACTGGCCGGCGATCCTCAGGATGCCTCTCATATGGCACGTGCCCGCCAGCGCATCCACGAGTTAGGCGGCCTCGAATCGATCAACTCTTTCGAACGATTCTATCTTGCCCTCGTGGGGGTGGCGGACTGGGGCATGGTGCCCGCCATGCCTCCCGAGCTACTGATCCTGCCGCACTGGTTTTATGTGAATCTTTACGAAATTTCGTCCTGGTCGCGCGGCATTCTCGTGCCCATGGCAATCCTCTATGCACTGCGCCCCTCCTGGACGATTCCGGAAGCCGGTCGCCTGGACGAACTGTTCCGCGAGCCGGAACATCGCTACCGCGCGTTTGCCTGGGACAAGCGGCTGTTCACCTGGCGAAACTTCTTTTTGTTTGCAGACAGGGTCATGAAATTTGTCGAGCGTATGCCATGGAAGCCGCTCCGCAAGTACGCGCTGCGTGCGGCCGAGCGATGGCTGATGGAACATCTGGAGCGAAGTGAAGGTCTGGGGGCCATTTATCCGGCCATGATGAACGCCATATACGCGCTCATCGCCCTGGGTTACCGCCCCGATGATCCCATCACTTCACGCGAGATCGCGGAGCTCGCCAAGTTCGAAATCGAAGAAAACGGCACTATCCGGCTTCAGCCCTGTGTCTCTCCCGTGTGGGACACCGCCATCGCCATGGTCGCGCTGGAGGAGGCTGGACTGCCGCCCAATCATCCCGCCTTGATTCGCGCCGCCTCCTGGATGCTGGACAACCAAATTCTGGGTTCGGGCGACTGGCAGGTGAAAAATCCCGGCGTCGAGCCGGGCGGATGGGCCTTCGAATTCCGCAATGACCACTATCCCGATGTGGACGACACGGCCTTCATCCTGATGGCACTGCAGCGCGTGGATTTTCCAGACCGCGCCAGGATGGAAGCCGCCCTCCGCCGCGGTTTGAACTGGGTCGTCAGCATGCAGAACAAGGATGGTGGCTGGGGCGCATTCGACAAAGACAACGATTGCCGCTTGATTACCCACGTGCCCTTCGCGGATCACAATGCCATGATCGATCCTGCCACCGCGGACGTCACCGCGCGCGTGGCGGAGTGCCTGGCTCGTATGGGATGGCCGGCTTCGCATCCGGTGATGAAGCGTGCATTGCATTTCCTCCAGCAGGATCAGTGTGAGGACGGCTCGTGGTTTGGCCGCTGGGGCGTGAATTACGTCTACGGCACCGGAGGGGTGTTGCGCGCCCTTGAAGCCATGGGCCTGGCTCGCCAGCCCTACGCCCTGCGCGGCGTGCAGTGGCTCAAATCCGTGCAGCAGGCCGACGGCGGTTTCGGGGAATCCATCGCTTCCTACGACGATCCGGCGCAGAAGGGCCGGGGCGCCACTACCGCCTCGCAAACGTCCTGGGGCTTAATCGGGTTGCTGGCCTCCACGGGAACAGAAGACCGCGCCGCCGAACGCGCCCTCGATTTCCTGATCTCCACGCAATCCCCAGAGGGTTCTTGGGAAGAGGCGGAATTTACCGGCACCGGCTTCCCGAAAGTCTTCTATCTGAAATACCATCTCTACCGTCATTATTTCCCGCTGTACGCGCTGGCGCGCTTCCGCAACATGGTCTCTGGTGCCGGAGAGTACCGGTCCATGCTGATTTCTCCCGAGTCGCTGGAGGCCTGGCGCGCGGAGCGCCGCAAGGGCCGTCCGCGGGCTCGCGCGCTCAATCCCTCGCGCCGCAGGACCGCCACGCAGCTTCCGGCAGGTCAAAATGGCAATGGGGCCGGCCGGGGAATTGTAGGGGCGGCATTAGGCAAGGCGGCGATGTTCAAGCATCGCAATGGGCATAATTCTCGGGATGCCCGCCGCATCGAACAAACAGTCGAAAAGGATCGCCAAGGAGAGTCATGAGATTTCCCCTGAAGCTCACCACCAAGCTGGCCGGCTATATTGCCGGCAAGCGTATCCGCGGTGCGGAGAAATTCCCGCTTGTCATGATGCTCGAGCCCCTGCACGCCTGCAACCTCACGTGTACGGGCTGTGGCCGCATCCGCGAATACAAGTCCACCATCAACGAAATGCTCACGGTGGAGCAGTGCCTGGCCGCCGCTGACGAGTGCGGGGCCCCGGTGGTTTCCATCTGCGGCGGCGAGCCCATGATTTACCCCGAGATCGGCCGCCTTACCCGCGAACTGCTCGACCGCGGCAAGCACATCTATCTGTGCACGAACGGCATGTTCATCCGCAAGCGCCTCAACGAATTCCAGCCTTCGTCCAGCTTCTTTTGGAACGTTCATCTGGACGGCATGGAACGCAATCACGACCTCGCCGTAGAGCGCGACGGCGTCTTCCGCGAAGCGATCGACGGCATCAAGGCTGCCAAGGCCGCCGGGTTCTACGTCTGCTCGAACACCACCATCTACCGCGAGACTGATTTGCAGGAGATTGCGGACCTTTACGAATACCTCTGCGAGCTAGGCGTTGATGGCCACATGATTTCGCCTGCCTACTCCTACGCCGCTGTCCAGACCCGTGAAATCTTTATGGATCGCGAGATGATTCGCGAGAAATTCAAGCTCGCCTGCGACCTGCTGGAAAAATACAACCTGATGACCTCGCCAATCTATCTCGAGTACCTCCGGGGAGAGCGCGAGCTGATGTGTACCGCATGGGGCAATCCCACCTACAACCCGCGCGGGTGGAAGGGCCCCTGCTACCTCATGACGGACACGCACCACTCCACCTTTAGCGATTTCATCAATAAGACGCCGTGGGAGAGCTATGGTCGTGGCCGCGACCCACGCTGTGCCGACTGTATGGTCCACGTCGGCTACGAGCCTTCCGCCGTCCTCGGCGGCCACCGCAAATTCGGCGACAACTGGAAGATGCTCCAGTGGCAGGTCTCGGGGCGCATGGGCGGCGGGCGTGCCAAGGCAAATCGCGCCGGAAACGGCAGTGGGGATGGTCACGGCAACGGCCATGGGACGGGAACGGTGGCGCTTCCGCCGCCTCCGCCCAAACAGGCTTATCAGGACGGCTCCTTCAACATCCTATGAACTCGCTGGTTACCGGCGCGACCGGCTTCGTGGGCTCCCACGTTGCGCGGTTGCTGGTGTCCCGCGGCGACGCCGTGCGCGTGTTGGTCCGCCCCTCCAGCCGCGTCGAAATGCTCGACGGGATTGCGTGTGAGCGCGTTACCGGAGATCTGCGCGATCTTGAGTCGCTCCACTCCGCCCTCCGGGGCATCCAGCGCGTCTTCCATGTGGCCGCGGATTACCGCCTCTGGTCTCGCGACCCTTCCGAAATCTATTCCAGCAATGTGGAGGGCACCCGCAACTTGCTGAGCGTTGCCCGCGAATGCGGCGTCGAAAGAGTCGTCTACACCAGCACAGTGGCTACAATTGCCGTCCCGGTGACCGGCGAGAAACTCCCGGATGAGTCCACGCCCGCCAGGCTGGAGCAGATGATTGGCCATTACAAGCGCTCGAAATACATCGCGGAGTCCGAGGCGCTGGCATTTGCCCGCCACGGTCTGAACGTTGTCGTGGTAAATCCCACGACTCCCGTCGGCCCGGGTGACTGGAAGCCCACTCCCACCGGCCGCATCATTGTCGATTTTCTGAACGGCAAAATGCCCGCGTTCGTCGATACCGGGCTCAATCTGGTTGCCGTGGAGGACGTTGCGGAGGGCCATCTGCTGGCCGCCGAACGCGGCAAGCCGGGCGAGCGCTACCTGCTGGGCGCAGAAAATCTCAGCCTCGAACAAATCCTCGGCACGCTCGCGAAGATTACGGGCCGCCGCGCGCCGCGCGCGCGCATCCCACACAGCGTCGCCCTCGTCGCCGCATACGTGGATTCGGCTGTCTCCCGTCTCCTCGGCCGCGAGCCCCACATTCCTGTTGAAGGCGTCAAGATTGCCCGCCATCGTATGTTCGTCAATACCTCGCGCGCGGAACGCGAACTCGGTTTTCGTCCCGGCTCCGTCGCCGCGGCCCTGGAGCGCGCCGTGCGTTGGTACGAATCCCGCGGGTATGTTCGCGGACGGCATGCCGCGGAATCCGCCGCGAGCGCTGTGAAGGCAGCCTAGCTGGAGCGGAAATGAAGATCCTCGTCACATTTGCCGTGGCTGCCGAGTTCGCCTCCTGGCGGCGCCGGCACAAATTTCTTCGCCTGCCGGCCCTTCCCGCGGGTCTCGATCTCGCGCGCTGCCCCGTATTCCGCTCGCGAATCGGCGGCGTGGAAACGCTCGTCGCGCTCACCGGTATCGGTCCCGTGCGTGCCCGCCGTGCGGCGCGCTATGCTCTCCAGTCCGCGCCTGATGTTTGCATCTCTTCCGGCCTCGCCGGCGCTCTCAAGGAAACTTACTCTCGCGGCGAACTGTTGGCCGCCGAACTGGTCGGAGAAACGCAAGGGAAGCACATTTTTCGTGCGGACGCCGCGCTCCTCGAACGCGCCCTCGCGGCGGGTGCCCGTCCCGTCGCGCGGTTCCTCACAAATCCGACAGTGGTCACCTCCGCCTCCGCCAAGCGCGAACTCGGCGCGCGCGGCGATGCGGTGGAGATGGAGAGTGCCGGAGTGCTGGCCGCCGCAGCCGCCGCGGACATTCCCGCCATCGCCGTCCGCGTAATTTCAGATGATGCCGGCCAGGATTTGCCGCTCGATTTCAATCGTGTGCTGACCTCCAAGGGTAAAGTCCGTCCTGTCCGCCTGCTCAGTTCCATCGCCGCCGAGCCCGGTTCGCTTCGCGGCCTCCTGCAGCTCGCGGGCGACAGCCGCCGCGCTTCCACCCTGCTGGCCGATTTTCTGGACCGCTACATCCCGGCGATTGCCGGGCGGCGCGGTGCGCTTGCGGCAACCGCCGTAGTTGGGCTTCCATGAGCGCGGCGGAAAGCAAGGCCGACGCAACCTCGTCCGTCGCGGCACTGGCGCCTCCCGCGGCCCGGCGGATGCGTGCAGGGGTTTATCGCGGCGCGGGCCAGGTGGCTGTCGAAGAGGTACCCGTCCCCGAAATCGGTCCGGGCGAGGTGCTGTTGCGCGTCGCCGCATGCGGCGTTTGCGGCACCGACATCAAGAAGATCCATCACGGTTTCGTCCGCCCGCCTCAGATCTTTGGTCACGAGATTGCTGGAACCGTCGTCGAAGTCGGTTCGGGCGCCACTCGCTGGAGGCCCGGCGATCGTGCCGTCAGTTTTCACCATATTCCCTGCGGCGAGTGCTTTTATTGTCGCCGCAAGCTCTACTCCCAGTGCGCGACCTACAAGAAGACCGGCGTCACTGCCGGCTTCGATCCGAATGGCGGTGGATTCGCCCAATTCGTCCGCGTCATGCCTTGGGTGGCCGAGCGCGGTATGGAAGCCATTCCCGCCGGCGTCAGCTTTCTGGAGGCCTCATTCGTCGAGCCTGTCAACACCTGCTGGAAGGCGGTCCGCAAGGCCCGTGTCGCTCCTGAAGAAGACGTTCTCATTGCCGGGCAGGGGCCCATCGGCTTGCTTCTCACGATGCTCGCGAAGTTAGAGGGCGCGCGCGTCTATACCAGTGATCCCATGCCCGCGCGCCGTCAGCGCAGCCTCCGTTGCGGTGCCGCGGAATCCTTTGACCCTGCGGCCGTCTCCCTTCGCGACGAAATTCTGGCTCGCACGGCTGGCCGGGGTGCCGACGCTGTGCTGCTTGCCGTCCCCGCTCCAGCGCTTGTGGAGGAGGGACTCCAGCTCGCCCGCCCCGGAGGCCGCGTGCTGATGTTTGCCCACAATGATCCGGTCATGCGCGTCGAGTTTGCCGTTCATCACACTGGCGTGGAAGAGAAGGAACTGCTCGGGAGTTATAGCGCCGACGTGGACCTGCAGGCCGATTCCGCCCGCCTGGTCTTTTCCCGCCGCCTGCCCCTCGCCGATCTCGTCACCCATACCTTTCCCCTTGACGAATTTCCCCGCGCCGTCGAGCTTGCCGCGCATCCCATCGGCGACTCGTGTAAAGTAGTGATTACGCCCTGAATGGTGGGCCCATGACCGAAACCAACGGTCACATGACGGCCGCGGTGCTGTACGGCCGCGAAAATGTCCGCGTGGAGCAGGTGCCCCTCCCGGAGATCGCTCCCGACGAGGTGCTCGTGCGCGTGGAAGTTGCGCTCACCTGCGGCACAGACCTCAAAGTGTGGCGGCGCGGCTATCACGCCCGAATGATTACTCCTCCCGCGCTCTTTGGCCACGAACTCGCCGGCACGGTCGCCGCCGTCGGTTCAGACGTACGCAGCGCCCGGCCCGGCGATCGCGTAGTCCCCGCGAATTCCGCTCCCTGCGGAGAATGCTTTTACTGCCAGGCCGGCCAGCCAAATCTCTGTTCGGATTTGCTGTTCAACAATGGCGCGTATGCGCAATATTTGCGCGTACCCGGCAGGATCGTGGAGCGCAATCTTCTGCCCATTCCGGATCACGTTAGCTTTCGCGACGCCGCCATGGCCGAGCCGCTCGCCTGCGTCCTCCGTGGCGTTGAAGAAATGCACATTTCCAAGGGCGCTACAGTCGCCGTCATTGGATGTGGCGCCATCGGCCTCAAATTCATTCGGGTGCTTTCCCGGCGTGGAGCGCGCGTCATCGCCGTCGGGAAGCGGTCCAGCCAATTGGAATATGCCCGCCGCATGGGCGCAGTGGAGACCGTAGATGTGACCCATGCGGGAGATCCTGTCGGAGTTGTCCGCCGTCTCACTCCCGGCGGCCGCGGTACCGATGCCGTCGTCGAGGCCGTCGGCCAGCCTGCTGCGTGGGAATGGGCCGTCGGAATGGTTCGCCGCGGCGGCTCCGTCAATTTGTTTGGCGGTTGCTCCAAGGGGACCGAGGTCCGCTTGGACCCCAGCGAGCTGCACTACTCCGAAATCACCATCCGGTCCACCTTTCACCATACCCCCAGGCATATGCGGGAAGCGCTGGCCTCCATCGCCGGCGGAGAGGTGGATACCGGGGAGTTCATCACGTCGGAGCGTCCGCTGGAGGATTTGCCGCGCGTCTTCGAGGAAATGAAGACGCGGAACGGCGAGCTGAAGACCGCGATTCTCCCCTGACCCGGGACAGGCGGCCAAGCCAACCATGGATTCCACCACCGGTCTCGCCATTGCGAACGGAATGCCTGCTACGGGATGCTCCGCGGCAGAGGCCCAAGACTACACTCGCCGGCTTGCCACCACTCATTACGAGAACTTCAACGTCGTCTCCTGGCTCCTCCCCCGGGACCTGCATCAGAGTTTCTACAACGTCTATGCGTACTGCCGCTGGGCGGATGACCTCGGCGACGAAATCCAGGATCCGCAGCGCGCCCTCGCGCTGCTCGACCAGTGGGAAGAAGAACTGCGTCTCTGTTACGCCGGGCGCGCCACACATCCCGTGCTCGTCGCCCTTGCGGAGACCATCCACCGCCACGACATCCCCCAAAAGCCCTTTTCCGATCTGCTGATCGCCTTTCGCCGCGACCAGACGGTCAAGCGCCATCCCGACTGGGCTTCCGTTCTCGACTATTGTGTCTATTCCGCGAATCCCGTCGGTCGCATCGTCCTCTACGTATGTGGTTATCGTGATCCCGCCCGTCAGGAACTTTCTGACTGGACGTGCACAGCTCTCCAGCTCGCCAATTTCTGGCAGGACGTCGCCCGCGATCTCGACATCGGCCGTATCTACATCCCGCTCGACCATCTTGCCGCCCACGGCCTCACCGAAAAGGATCTTCAGGCCCGGCGGTTTGACGAGCGTTACGCCCGGATGATGAAGGAGTTGGTCGAATACACGCGGACGCTTTTTGCTCGGGGCCGCCCGCTCGCACGCAACATTTCCGGGCCCCTCCGCACCGACATCGACATGTTCAGCCGCGGCGGTATCGCCGTTCTCGACGCCATCGAGGCTATCGGCTACAACACCATCGAGCACCGACCCGCCATTTCCCGCCGCGCTCAGGCCCGCTTGCTCGGCCGCGCTCTCATCTCGCGCCTCTTTTCTCCTTTTCAGCACGCGTCGGACTCCGCCACGCCGCCCGTGGATTCTCCGGCCGCGGAGACCTCCGGGAGCAAGCATGCCTGACGCTTCCCGCACGTGCGGGATCGCCGAGTCCTACGCCCAATGCCGGCGCATTGCCCGCGCCGAGGCCCGCAACTTCTACTACGGGTTTCGACTCCTTCCCGCCAAGAAGCACGCAGCCCTCTGCGCACTCTACGCTTTCATGCGCTGGGTGGACGACATCAGCGATGCTCCCGGCGACCCCGCCGCGAAGTCGCAGGGGCTGATGCTGGCCCGCCAGACCGTCGAGCGCCTCGAGAGCGGCAATGTCTCGGGGCCGGTAATCCTTCCCGCGCTGGCGGAAACGCTGGCAGAATACGCGATTCCTTCCGCATGGCTCGAGGAATTGATTGCCGGAGCGCAAATGGATTTGGACTCAGCGTCCTACCGCGCTTTCGACGACCTGCGCCTCTACTGTCACCGCGTTGCCGGGATCGTGGGGCAGTGCTGTGTTCGCGTCTTCGGATTCGAGGATCCGCGCGCCCTAGAATTGGCCGACCGCCTCGGTCTCGCCTTCCAGCTGACGAATATCCTCCGCGACGTGTCGGAAGACTCCGCATGCGGCCGCATCTATCTGCCTTCCGAGGATTTGCAGCGTTTCGGATGCGACCCCGCTCGGCTCGGAGAAGCTCCCGCGCCGCTTGCCGCCCGCTCCCTCTTCCGATTTGAGGCTGAGCGCGCACGGGAGTTTTATGCTGAAGGCGCCCAGCTCATTCCCTTGATTCACACGGATAGCCGTGCGGCTCTCTGGGCTCTTGCGCGTATTTACAGTGGCCTGCTCCGCAAAATGGAGGAGCGGGACTACGATGTCACCAGCACTCGCGTCTCGCTCAGCGCCGCCGAAAAAACCTGGATACTCGTGCGCGCCAGGTTCGGCCTCTGGTCGGTGGAGAATGGATTCGAAACGCATTCTGATCCTGGGCGGGGGACTCGCCGGGCTGTCGTCGGCTCTGGCTCTCGCTGAAGCGGGCTTTCAGGTCGAACTGATCGAACGCAAGCCGCATCTCGGCGGCCGCGCCGCCTCCTATCTGCTCCCCGGCGGCGAACATGTGGACAACTGCCAGCATGTCACCATGGCGTGCTGCACGAATCTCGAGGATTTCTACTGCCGCGTCGGCGCCTCCGGAAAAATCCGCCACTACGACCGCGTCGTGTTTCTCGACCGCGAGGGACGCCGATCCGTTCTCAAAGCGTCGGCGCTGCCGCCTCCCCTCCATCTCGCGCCGTCCTTCCTAGGCCTCCCATTTCTCTCCTGGCGCGACAAACGCGGAATTGGCCGCGCCATGCTCCACATCGCCCGTCAGGGCGGGGCAGGGAAGAATGGCGATTCCACCACTATGCTCGAGTGGCTTCGCGCTGAGCGCCAGTCCCCGGCCGCCATCGAGCGCATTTGGCGCAGCGTGCTCGTTAGCGCGCTCGACGAGGAGTTGGACCGCGCTGCCGCCCGCTACGGCGTGGACGTTTTTTGGAAGGCATTTCTCCGCAATCGCCGGGGCTTCGAAGTGGGTATCCCCAGTGTTCCCCTCGGCGAATTGTACGCCGGCTGCCGCGAGGCCATCGAACGCCGTGGCGGAAGCGTCCGCATGCGCACCACGGCCCGTGCGTTGCGGCTGGAGGGAGGCCGTGTTGCCGCCACCGTTCTGGACGACGGTTCCGAACTCTCCGCCGACGTTTACATCTCCGCTGTTCCCCACGACCTGCTCCTGGAGTTGCTGCCGCAGGAGCTCGTCGCCGGGAATCCGGTATTCTCTGGGTTGAAAGGTCTGCGTTCCTCTCCGATCACCGGTGTCCATCTCTGGCTCGACCGCGTCGTCACAGACGAGCCGTACTTGGCCCTGCTCGACCGCACCACCCAGTGGATTTTCAACAAAACGAAGCTCTATTCGTCGAATTCAGCTGGCGTCTCGGGGCAATACCTCCAGCTCGTCATCAGTGCGTCCTACGACCTCGTCGAGAAATCCCGCCAGGAAATCGTGGACATCTGCTGGCGTGAAGTGCAGGAGGCATTGCCTGCCGCCCGTGATGCACAGCTCGTGAAGTCCACGGTGGTCAAAGAAGTCGCGGCCACGTTCTCTCCAGCTCCTGGCTGCGACCGTCTGCGTCCCGGCCCGCGTTCCCCGTTCCCGAATCTGTATTTCGCTGGTGACTGGACGGCCACTGGCTGGCCCGCCACGATGGAAGGGGCCGTCCGCAGCGGTTATCTGGCTGCCGAGGCCATCCTCGCCTCTGACGGCCATCCTCAATCGATTTTGCGGGACGACCTGCCCGCTGAAGGGTTTGCGCGGCGCGGGTCAGGAGAATAGATCACTGCACCGAATGCATAGCGGTCGCCGCCGTCGGCCTGGATTTTCAACAGTGCCGGCGTGCAAGCTCTGCTTCCACTCTGTGAAATTTGCGGTATGATGGATTTCCCCCCTCGGAGGCGCCCATGTCTGAGCGGAAGTATAGACAAAGGGGCTACCAGGACACCGGTAAGCCCGAACGAAAGGAGCGGCCGCCCGCGCCTAGCGGCGGGCCTCCGCGGCAGGAGCACATTGGGCCGCGGACGCCCCGAATGGTCGGGCGCGTCACTCGCGCTCGATGCGCGAACTGCGGCACGGTCCTCCCGCCTGGCTTTGATCCCAACGGAACATGTCCCCGCTGCCAATTCGAGCTTCATTCCTGCAAGCAGTGCATGCATTTCGACACCGGCGCCCGCTTCGAGTGCACCGAACCCATTCCCGAGCGCATTCCGCGCAAAGACGTGAAGAACGACTGTACCTTCTTCGCCATGCGCACCCTGGTCGAAAAGGACACGTCTCCGGCCTCTGCCATCCAGAAGAACGTGCCTCCCGCGCCCGCTGCAGGGCTCACCACGGATTCCGCGCGCCGCGCCTTCGACAATCTCTTTAAGAAGTAGCCCGCGTCCTTGCCTCTGGCAGGCCGTTACGTCGCGGTTTACTCGTGCGAATGCGTCGGGTGTGTGCCGAGAGGGAAGAGCGTCGGCTCGCGCGCCGGTTCGGAGGCGATGGCTTCGAGTTGCGGATAGTGCTGCCGCAGAGCCTCGGGCATCTTCGTTTTCTCGCCTGTCAGAAGGTGAATCAACTGCAGTGCGTTTACGATTGCCTTGCCCTGGAAGTGGTTGTTCGTTATCACAAACGTCGTCTTCGAGTGTTTCGCCACATGCCCGATGCGTGCCGCCCACGGGTCAAGCTCCTCGGCGGAATACAGATAGTTGTAGCGCTCCTCCGGCGGCGATGCTGGGTCGTCTGTGAACCAAGTGTCATATCGCCGGCCGTGCAGCCGCACGTATCCTACAGGAGAGGTTGTTCGCTCCGAGGGGCGAATCGACCGCCCGATCACCGGCTGATCAATGTTGCAGAATCCCGCTCCCTGTCCGTGCAGAAATTCGTAAAATTCCCTCTGGTTCCACGTCGAGTGCCGCACCTCCACGACCAAAGGGTATTCGCGGAAGAGGTGCAGCAGTTTCTTCAGGTGTGCGAGGTTTTCGGGCGTGTTGTGAAACGAAAATGGAAATTGCAGCAGCACCGCGCCCAGCCGCCCGGCTCCGTGGAGCACGTCGAACCCTGCCCGCGCTGCTGCCACATCCGCGGCCCCGGTCCCACCTTCGTGCGTGAACCGTTGCCAAAGTTTTCCCGTGAACAGAAATCCCGGATTTGCCGCCACTCGCGCCAGCCACTGCTTGCACATTTCCGGCTTCAGCGGGTTATAGAACGAAGTGTTGATCTCGATCGTGTCGAAGAACTGCGCTAGATATTCCGCCTCATGAAACCCGGGAGGCCGGTGCGCCGGATAAACGATGCCATTCCAGTCCGCGTAAGACCATCCAGCAGGACCGACAAGGATGCGCCCGCGCGGATGTTCCTGGTCTTGTTTCCCGCTTGGCTGGGATTTTCGGGACACGGCGCCTCTCCATTGAGGCTACGGCCGTGCCTGCTCAAGTGTCAATCAGGGGACGTCGGACAGCCGCATCTACGATGCCTTCGCCGCGGCGGGAAACGCCGTCGCCAGGTGCAATTTCCGCAGCATCGACCGTTTCTTGTCCTGATGCGCCACCATCCGCTTCAGAATATCGTCCAGGCTGTGCACCGCCTCCACGATGTAGGGCCCTTTATTCAGCATCACGCATTCCGCTCGCTCGCCCATTGCAGCGTCCGTGATTTCCGATCGCAGCGGGATTCCGGATTTCGCCAGCGATTCCAGAACCTGCGTCGCCCATACCACCGGCATATGTGCAGCCTCGCAGATCCATAGGATCTCTTCCTGGATCTCCGCCAGCCGCTGGTAGCCGCATTCCACCGCCAGGTCCCCCCGCGCGATCATCACGCCAACGGCCCGGCTCTGCATCGCCGCCAGCAGCAGCCGTGGAAGATTTTCAAAGCCCTGGCGTGTCTCGATCTTCAGCACAATGCCCAGGTGCTCCCCGCCAAGCTCGGCCAGTCTCCGCTGAAGTTCCTGCACGTCACCTTCGCTGCGCACAAACGAGAATCCCACGATGTCCGCGTGTGCCACGATGAATTTCAGCAACTCCACATCGGTTGCGGAGAGCGGCGGCAGGCTCAGGTTTGTTTCCGGCACGTTGATGCCTTTTTCCGCGCCCAGCTTTTCTCCGCTCGCCCGCGCGTGGGAAATCGACACGCTCACCTTCTCCGCGGATACTTCGGTCACGACTCCCCCGATTTTTCCGTCGTCGAACCACACCGGCTCTCCCACTCGGATCCCATCGAAAAACTCCGGCAGCGTCACACCGATCCGCGCCGGTGCGATTAGATTTCCCTTCGCATCGTACTTTGCCGGGACTCCCGGCTTCATTGTCCGCGTCAGCACGAGCGTGTCGCCGGGACGCAGCCGCAACGGCTGCTCCACAAATGGCAATCGGCCGGGCCGCGCCCACAGCGAAACCGATTTCCGCCCTTTCTTTCTGTCGATCCCCAGCAAAGTGCGTGGCGTGACGTACGCCGTCTTTCGCGCTTCCGCCCACCGTCCTTCGCCCGCCGCCGCGCGCACGCTCATCCATCGCTTTGAACCGCGCGCGTCCGTAAATTGAATGCGCGTTCCGCGCTGTAAACCTGCGAGCCATTTTTCCGGAACCGGGAGGACCGCGTCCGCCGCTGCGGGAGCCGGTTCGGGCCTCTCGATGGATGTCAGCCAGATGCGCGCCGGCTTCGTCACCCGCCCGAACGCGTTCCGTTTCGGCCGGTACTTCAGGACCGCCGGGCCGGGCTTGAGCGGGCCCGTGCGCAGCTTCGGACCGGGAATGTCCATCTCCACCTTGCACGGCTTCCCGGTTTCTCTCTCCGCGCGCCTCAGGTTCTGGATCATTCCCTCCCACGCTTCCGGCGAATCGTGCGCACAGTTAATGCGCATGCAGTTCATCCCGTTCACCACTAGGTCGCGCACCAAGTCGTAATCCTGCGCCGCTTCCGTCGGCATCGTCACCATGATGCGCACGTTTCGCCCGTCTGGCGACGGACCCAGCAGCATTTCTGTGTTTTTTTCCAGCAGCTTGCGGCCAGTTCCCAGCGACGGCGCAGTCGCGTGTTCCGGTTGCACAATCTCTTCGAGGCCCGCCAGGCGTGTCAGGACGCTCAGTACCGCGGAAAGCGCGCTGATTACGTGCGATTCCGTTCTCCCCAGCGATGAGAGCCCCAGCGCCGCCAGTTCCGCCTGCAGTTGCCGGATGTCGTGCCTCCGGAGTGCCAGATAGTGCATCAGATTTGCCGCACTCGCTCGATGCTCTGCGGGCACTGACGCGGACGGCGACGGGACGGATTCCTCCAGCCGGAGCATTTCGGAGCGCAGGAAATCCAGCTGCCGAATCAGGTCCTTCAGGCGGTCCTTGTCGTTATGATTTGAGTTTCGCATAGGGAAGTGCCTTTTCCCCGGCCGGTCACGTTACTCCGCCTCCATTCTCCGCCGGGCGGCATGAGTGTTCCGTGAGGCGTGACACGCGGCTGCGCGACCGGCGTCACAGGAAAAGGCTCGGCGACGTGCGAGCGTGTGATTCGGAGGGCACCCGGGGTCCACGGTTGATTGCTTTCCGGGCTCTGCGGTGCTAGCCTGAAATTGCTGATGAGTGCCCCGAGGCATTCGCGGCTTCTGCGCTCTTCCCACCCCTTCAGGTCAAGGTGCGACCATGAAAACCAATCTGAGTTTTCGCGGGCTCGAAGCCCACGAGGGATTCGAACGTCTGGTCACAAAGCATTGCGCAAAGTTGGAGAAGTTGCTCGCAGCCTATGATCCGGATCTGGTCCAGTGCCACGCAGCCGTCGAGTTTCATCAGAAGAAAAATCGTTACGTCCTGTCGTTGAATTTCGTACTTCCCACCGCCACGCTCCATGCCGTGCACACGGCCAAGGACGTGCAATCCACGGTCGTGCGCGCCTTCCAGGAGCTCGAGAGGCAGCTCAAGAAACACAAGGCAAAGCTCCGCCACGAGCATGAATGGAAGCGCAAGCGCGGTCGCACTCTCGCCCCTTCCGGCGCATTCTGAATTGATCTCTTACCGCGGGCGACCCGAGGTCGGGGGCTGCGGCTATCGTTTCGGGTGTGCCTGGAAGAAGCTCCAGATCAGGTCGGTTGCCGGCACGTGGTTGCCGCTCGGGGGAACGCCGGGCCACATATGCCGCCCGCCTTCAATCGTATAGAGCTCGACCGCCGTGCCTGCCGCGCACCTCGAATAAACATCCACCCGCGCTTCTGCGTTCGTTTTCTTCCGGGGCACCGGGCTGCACGTGTCCTGCTTCACCCAAAAGTTCACCGCGTCCGCCACCGACAGGTCCGTTCGCTTCGGTCCCATCTGGAAAGGCGTGGTCCCGCCGTCATACGGCACCAGCCGGTCCGCGGTTCCGTGGAAAATGATTGCGGAAACCGGCGCCGACGGCTGGCATTCCACATCCATCGCCCCTTCCACGGGAGCGATCCCCGCCACCTTGTCGGCCAACTCGCATCCCAGGCGGTACGACATCATCGCTCCGTTCGAGATGCCCGTCGCATACACCCGCCGCGCATCGACCGGGTACTCCCGCTCGAGCGCCTCGATCATCTCCCGCAGAAACCCCGTGTCGTCTACCCGGTTTTCCATTGCCGCGCCGCAGCAGCCTCCCGCGTTCCAAGTCGGAAGCCTGCCGGTTCCCCTTGGGTACACGGCGATAAAGCCCTCCGCGTCGGCCTTTCGGCTCATGCCCGACATTCGTTCCGCGCTCTCCGGACTTTGCGTCGCCCCGTGCAGCACGAGCACCATCGCCACCGGATGTCTTCGGCGTATTCCAGGCGGAAGATGTACCAGATAGGTGCGTGGCTGCCCGCCGAATTCCAGCGTGCGCGTCATGGTGTTTTCCCCGGCCACAGCCGGAGTACCCTGGAAACTCGCGCGCACGGCGCCGCTGGCAAGTGCGGCCGCCACAGCGGCGAGCATGGTGATTTGGAACGTCTGGGTTCGCATGACTCACATCACGGCAATTGATGGCCGCGCGCCCACAAATGCTGAATTCAACCACCGGATAAACCAAAGGTTGCGCGCCCGCACTTCTTCCGAATCGTGTTTAGGAGTGAGGGAGCGCCGTGGCCGTTCCCGCGCGTGTCCCGCCGCTTGCGGGCCTTCCGGGAGTCTCGCGGGCGCGGAGCCTGGCCTCCAGCTTCTGCAGCCACCATAGCACTGGCCACAGAATCACCAGCCCCAGAAGAAAGAACAAGAATCCCCCCTCGTGGTGAAGCCGCCCGGTGAGAAAGCCCGGGTCCACGTGAATCGACAGCAGCGTCAGCGTTACGATCCGTACGCCGTTCTTGATCACCAGCACCGGCAGCGCCGCCGCCAACAGCACCACCCGCGCCCAGCTGCTTCTCAGGAACAAGTACCCCGCCAGCAGGCACGTGATCATCAGCGCTACGGCGGACCGGATCCCGCTGCACTCCTTTGCGATCTCAATCGAGAATTGCGGCACGATGAATAGGTTGCCGCGGCGCAGCACCGGCGTTCCTGTCAGCCGGAACAGCACATCCGTTACATCGGACGACCCGTTTTGCAGCCACTCGATGCACCGGTCGACGGCCATCTGCGGCATCGGAACCATCAGCAGGAGAAACATCAGTGGAAAAAGATTCGCGCGAAATACACGCGATCCGTACACAAACAGCACTCCGGCCCACACGAGGAAGAGTAAGGAGAGAACCGTAAGCGCCAGCGAACCGCCGGCTGGAAGCGTTTCGCCAATCTTCCAGTTCAGCGCGAAGATCGCCGCACCCGCCAGAAATACAATGGCAGCCAACCCGCGACTGGACGGCCCAGCTGCGTCCTTTCGCCTCGGCTGCATCCACACCAGTCCCGCGGAGACGAACGGGATCAGCAGGATGTGCGAGTACGTGTCCTGTGAGAGCGACAGCCGCGCCAGTTCCCATAGCGGCCGCGCGAATGCCGCCGCGCACAGCGCCAAGTAGCCGGCAAACCACACCGCGCGCCGTTCCCCAGTGGCCGTTGTGCGCGAAGGGGTCATGCGTCGGGTAAGCTCTCAATCGGTCGAGTCAACGGGAAGACGGCCCTCATGCTGCGGGGTAGTTTGGCTAGGCGATAGTTTCCCACCATGCAATTCTACCTTAGCCCGTCCTGCTGCTCGGGCACAAGGGCGCGCCCGCGTGCTTTGGTTCAACCTGCCACTACGCGCGTCAATCTCAGGGCTGCAGATTCGCCCGCTGCCGCAGCCGCACCGCCCGCCCGTGTCCGTAAGCCGCTTTTCCGGTAAGATAATCGGATTGGTTCCAGGGGCGTAGCTCAGTGGTAGAGCAGCGGCCTTTTAAGCCGTTGGTCGTGGGTTCGATCCCCACCGCCCCTACCAACCTTCTTTCATTTCAACGCGTTAGCTGACGATGTCTGTTCCACTTGGAACACTTGTTCCAATTGACCGCTTCGCGATGCGCTCCATGGAGTCGCGCTGCGATTGCGGAATGACATGAGCGTAGACTTTCAGCGTGGTTCGAACATCCGCATGCCGCATCTGGGTCTGCAACACGGTTATAGGTTCGCTCTGAGCCAACTCCGTTGCCAGGCCATGCCGAAAAGCATGCAGTCCAACATTGTCGGCAGGAATGCCAAGTTTGCGGAGAACCGGCTTCAATCCTGAGCGAACCACGTTGTTCCTTGACCTAGCAAATCCGTGCTTCCGCGGCGCCGGAAAGAGAAGTTGATTCGGGTTCTCTTTCCAATGGTGTTTCAGGTAATCGCGCAGCATTCTCTCCAAGTAAGAAGGCATTGGAAGTAGGGCTACGGATTTCCTGGTCTTTGGTCGGCGGACTTGCCTCGTGAGGTCGTCTGCAGACTTGTTCACACGGATTGTTTTTCCACTGAAGTCCAGATCGGGAACCGTAAGGGCCATCAACTCTCCCGCTCTGGCGCCCATCATTGAGGCCAGGGCAAACATAGTTTTGAATGGCTGCTTAGCGGCACTGACGATCTGAGCCACCTGCCCCGTAGTGAAAAACGGCCGCTCCGGACTCTCCGATTCCCTGATGGTTAGGTCCGAAAAGGAAACCGGGATTGTCCTGGTCCCGCATTTGTTCGCATAGCGCAGCACTGCAAAGATCGTCTCCAAAATGTTGATTACCGTCTTCGGAGACAGCCCGTTTTGTAGCGTTGTAGCGAATCGTTGCAAGGTTCGGACGTCCAGAGCGTGCGGAGCTTCCTTTCCGAAGACCGGGAGGATATGGATTCGGAGATGACTTTCCCGTTGTCTTACCGTTGCCGGAGACAGCTGGGGAGCGACCTCTTTTTTCCATGCGTCAACCGCGTCCTGGAACGTCCCGCCCTTTATCGGAACGGGAACGCTTCCCCGACGCCTATTGACCTCCGCCATGAACAAGTCGTGTTCGCGGCGAGCTGCACGTTCCGAGATGTTGTTTAGGTCACCAATCAGGTGACGAACACGTTGGGTCACGGTCGTCGCGTTTGGGCCGGCAACATCCTCGTAAAACAACGTGTATGCTTTGCCGTTTTGCACTTGAAAGCTACCTTTTTGAAAGCGCCTCTTAGGCACAGGGCCTCTTTTCCGGCCTGTGCCCTCTGAATGCGTTGCAGTAGTGATTGTAGCAGGTATGGCAGCATCCGAAACTTGGGAAATCCCCGCCTCTGAGGAGCCGTCCCTTCCCCGTGTGTCCGGAAAAGTTTTTGCCAAACAATCAGCCATTTGAGTAGACCGCATTCATCGCATTCTTGTTTTCTGTCCTTTTTCCCCTGTGGCCCGTTCATTCGCGAAGTGGCTGGTCAAGTCCCCGTGGGAAGAAGGCGGCACGGCTTCTTGTGCCGGAGGGCGGGAGCGACCCCACGGTTTACATGGGCGGCCAAAGGCCGAATTGCTGGGGTCGCTCCCGCCCGATTCGGTGTTTTTTCCACGTTGGCTCTCCGTTTCACTGCGTTGGCTATCTCCTACGCGTCAAAGAAATTGCTCACGCCACAGGATGAAGGAACGAGAGAAGTCGAAGGTGGAGTGTGTAGTTCTTACCCTCTGCACCGTAGTTCCACTGGTGCCTGGTGGGGAGCCGCAATTCGGCGAACTACCTCGGTACCGAAGTGTGCGGTCACATGTCTACTGTTACCCCCAAATTCCCGGGCAATGTCGGTGTCTGTCACTCGTCCCACTTTCCATCCGCGATAGAGATGTTCGAAGCGTGGCCCGAGGAATCGGGTCTTAGCTTGATTGCGGAAGATCAGGTCTGCCTCGGCCAGAGACGCGTAGCGGGCGAGGTCCCAATTCTTACGGATGTGGAAGTAGCGGAGCAGGTCTCCCGATACGTCCGATCCGAGTGGAATGGCCACCATAGAATCGAATAGGTTTTTGGCCTGTTCGAAGGTGGAATCGACTCTGGCCAGATAGAGAAAGTGGAACTCGGAGAGCTGCCGAAACAGAGGGAGATAGGCTTCGAGATGATGCACAAAGTCTGTGAGTCGTGCTTCTGGTCCTTGGAGGTAGGTAAAAGTCACCACAGGCGAAGAAGTGTCATCGGCGAAAAACATCGGAAACTTATCGACAAAGTAGCGAACGGTGGGCTGGGAAGCTTTCTGTCCGTGATAGATCTTCGAGGGGAGGAAGTGAGTCAGGACCGTCAATCGCTGGCAGAAGAAGTTGACTTTCTCCGGCTCGGTTTCCAGGTAGTTCCAGTGTGGGTGGGAAAGGACAAAGTCGAGCATTCCGATGCGCCGCTGGATGTATTCGATTTCGTGCTCATGGCGGTTGCGGATGTTCTCGCGGTCGATCTGCCGGTACAGCCGGCGGGAGAAGAGGTGATACACGGTTCCGCCGTGTGGAAAGTATTCGGTCCGAGCGTGTTTGTTGGCATGGAGTTTGCTCCAGAACGTAGTGGTGCGCTTCCCCCAGTGGGCAGACGTGAAAGCGAGGAATTGACGGGCTACAAAGTAGCCTGAATGCGTCGCCACGATGTAGAGAAAGCGGGCTTCGGTTTCGGTGTAGCCCAGGGCCTTCAAAGCGTCGAGATGGACAGGGGCGATGTTCATAGCGTGAGGGTTCCTGGTGTGATTTCGCGCTCGACTCGTCCTCTGCCAACCGTCCGCAATGCCAGGCAGGCTCCCGCGGGGTCTAGTGCCGCCACGCGAGCGGTGGAGATTTAGGCGAGAACTCCCCCCTCACTTACAAGGAGGCCTTGAGAAGGAGAAAAGTGATAAAAAGCTGGTCCCTGAGGAGGATTCTTCTGCATGGCTTCTAACGTTCAGCCTCTGTCCGCGAGGCTCGAAATCTGTTGGAAGATTGGCCAAGAATGGCGTAAACACGCCTGTCACAATGTTGCCAAGCCACACCCCAGGTCCGCAGGCCCTTGAGGGAGCGCCGTCAGAGGCTCACGTTAGGTGGCAAGATGGCGGGCC
>DATKNR010000081.1:0-7118 GCA_035541255.1 Patescibacteria group bacterium
CGCCGCCGGATAGGAGCTCGTGGCCGAGGCGGCTGTCGTCATCCACGTCGAGCATGTAGATGGAAATGTGCCCGGGACGGAGCGCGAGAAGCGAATCGAGCGAATGGAGCCAGCTGTCTCGCGACTGTCCAGCGAGGCCAAGGATGAGATCGAGATTCAGAGCAGAGCTACCGGCGGCTTGGAGAATCTCCACGGCGCGGAGAATATCGGCGGTGCGATGGCGCCGGCCGGAGGCGCGCAGCTCGCCATCGTTAAAGGACTGGGCGCCTAGAGAGACACGCTGGATTCCCGCCGCTCCCCAGGCTGCGGCCTTTTCTGGTGTGACGGTTTCGGGGTCGGCCTCAATGGTCAGTTCGCGCCACTCCGCTGCGGGGAATGCTTCGCGCACGGCCGCCAGGATGCCGGTGAGAGCCTCCGGCGCGAGCAGGCTGGGAGTTCCTCCACCCAGATACATGGTATCGGGCGGCTCCTCGGGGAGCGCGAGGCCGGCCGAGGCGTAGGTTTCGGCATGCGTGCGGATTTCACGGGAAACCGCGTCCACGTACGGAGAAACGAGTTCGCGCGGAAAAACGCCCGAGGCGAAATGGCAGTACGTGCATTTCGACTGACAGAACGGGATTTGAATGTAAACGCCCGGTCTCATCCAGAATAGTTTATCGCAGTCCGCGGGGAGGAACCGGGCGCGGCAAAGGCGAGAACGAAATCGAGCGGGAATGCCCGCCCCACTCAGGGGTCGGGAATGATGCGCAGGCGGACCTGGCGGCGGCGCGGGCCATCAAACTCACAGAAGAAAATGCCCTGCCAGGTGCCCAATACGAGCCGCCCGTTTTCGACCAATACGGACTGCGCAACGCCGACCAGGACGGATTTCACATGGGAATCGGCATTGCCTTCCGCGTGCGAATAGCCGGCATCGCGCGGAACCATGCGGTCGAGCGTGGCCTCGATGTCGCGTGCCACGTCCGGGTCGGCGTTCTCGTTGATGGTGATTCCGGCAGTCGTGTGCGGCACATAAAGGTGGCAAACGCCCGAGGTGACGCCACAATCAGCCACGGCCTTGGCCACTTGCGCGGTGATTTCAACGAGCTGGGTGCGGCGCGAGGTGGCGAGGTCCAAAACCGCACTTCGCACGCCGAGGGAATGCCCCGAATTAGGCTTGGGGCCGGACAAGGGCCAATCCTTTCCGCTCAGCGGCCCACAGCCCGCCGCGGTGGACAGTGCGTTACGCCAGAGCAGCGGCGGAGGTCGCTCCGTAGAATCCGAACCAGGGCTTGGCGGCGGAGAGCGAGTTATTCACGTTCTGAATGTTCTTCACGCCCTGATCGTGCAGCCAGTCTTCCAGCGCGCGCACGCCGCTCTTTCCGTATATCGGCACGGCGTCAGCCCAGGTAGCGCGGCCGCACAGAACGCCGGAGAAATTCACGCCGGTCTCCGAGGCGAGCTGCAGGGTTTCCTGGAACACCTCGTTGGATACGCCTGCGGAAAGGTAAATGAACGGCTTCTTGGCCACCGACGCGGCACGGCGGAAATAGTCCTTGGCCTGGTCGCGCGTATAGGCGGACTCGCCCTTGCAGGCCTTGCTGCCGGCCACATAGGCCATGTTGATGGGCACTTCGACCTTGAGCACGTCAATGCCGTAACGGTCGCGCGAAAATTCCTCCATGCTCTTGATGACGAAATCGGGCTTCTTTCTTGCGAACTCGATGCTCTTTTCGTCCACGCCTTCCTCATAGGTGACGAATTCGAGGAAAAAGGGGACGTCGCAGGCGCGGCATTCGTCGCCGATGCGCTCCACCCACGCATGTTTCAGATCGTTGACGTGGGGCGGATCGCTGGGGGCGTAGTAGAGCAGGATTTTCACGCAGTCGGCGCCGGCTTCCATCAGGCGGCGCGCGGAATAGTTGTCCAGCAGGTCAGGCAGGCGGCCGGGCTTGGTGTTGTCGTAACCGCTCTTTTCGTAGGCCAGCAGCAGGCCGGCATTCTTGGCGCGGGCCTGGGCGGCCTTGAGGCCGAACTCGGGGTCGAGCAGGATGGCGCTGGCGTACGGAGTGAGAATCCGCACCACCGCTTCCTTGAATTCGCTCATCATGTCGTTCGTGATTTCTTTCTTGTCCACGCCCTTTCCCTTGGCAATGGCGCTGCGCAGGGAGCCACGCTGATCCATGGCGGCCGCGGCGATCACGCCGCGCTTGTCGGAGACAGCTTCCAGGCCCTTAATCTTGCCGGCGGAAATTTTCATCAAGATTCCTCCCGTCCAGGGGTGATGCGAGCGGAGGAATTGTAGCACGGCGCCGCGCCTAGTGAGATAGGAGCGAGGCGATGTGGTCGCCGGCTTCGCGCGTGCCGAGCGAGCCCCCGAGATCCGCCGTGCACTTCCCTTCCCGCAAAGCGGAGCGGATGGCGTTCCGCAGGGCGTCGCCTTCGGCCTGCCAGCCGAGAAAGTCGCACATCATGGCGGAAGTGAGAATCGCTCCGAACGGGTTGGCTAGATTTTTTCCGGCGATGGTGGGTGCCGAGCCGTGCACCGGCTCGAACATGGACACCCGTCCAGGATGGATGTTCGCAGAGGGAGAAAGGCCCAGCCCGCCGGCCAGTTGTGCGCCCAGGTCGCTCACGATGTCCCCGAACAGGTTGTTGGTGACGATCACGTCGAACTGCGATGGGTCGCGCACCATTTCCATCACCAGCGTGTCGATATAGAGGTGGCGCGATTCGACTTCGGAATACTGCTGGCGCAATTCGCGGTACACGCGCTGCCACAGGTCGTGCCCGTGGGTGAGCGCGTTCGATTTATCGGCCATGCACAGGCGTTTGCGCGGGCGCGTGCCTGCGTCTTCAAACGCGTAGCGCAGGATGCGCTCGACGCCTTTGCGCGTGTTCACCTCTTCCTGGAGCGCGATTTCGTCGGGCGTGTTGCGTTTGAACTGGCCGCCGATGTTGGCGTAAAGACCCTCGGTATTCTCGCGCAGCACGACGAAGTTGATGTCCGCCTCGGCGCGGCCGGCAAGCGGGGTGAAACGCCGGTCGAAAAGTATCGCCGGACGGACGTTGACGTAGAGGTCCAGCCCGAAGCGCATGCCGAACAGGATGTCGAGCGCGTGCTGATTGGAGGGGATGCGCGGATCGCCCACAGCGCCGAACAGGATTGCGTCGAATTGGGTACGCAGCATTTCGAGCGCGCCGGCGGGCATCGAGGTGCCGTCGCGGAGGTAGCGGTCGGCGCCCCAGTCGAATTCGGTGAAGTCCGCCTGCCGTTTGCCTGCGGCAAATGCGGCGCGCAGCACCTTCAGCGCTTGGGAGATGACTTCCGGGCCGATTCCGTCACCGGGAATCACGGCGATGCGTTTGGGAGAATTGCTCATGACGGAAGGCGAAGGTAGCACGCGCGGGCGCGACGAGCAACGCAGGGAGAAATGCCCTGCACCACGCTACGACGGTGCCTCGGAGGTTTCGTCTTCGGCTTCGGAGCCGCGCGTGCGCCATTCCGTAAGCGCCACACCGGCGAGCACCAGGACGCCGGAGAGAGCGAGCTGGCCGGTGTACTGCTCGCCGAGCAGGTACACGCCGATCACCGTGCCGAGCACGGGCTGCACGTAGGTGAAGACTCCCATGCGCGAAGCCGCCAGATGGTGCATGCCCCACATCCAGATGAGATACCCGACCAGCGACGAGCCGAGGCCCGCGTAAAAAATTGCGGTCCAGCCGAACCCGGCCACGCGCGACCAGTCCGTGTGCAGGATCTGGCGCACGGCAATGGGCGAGAGGACCACGGCGCCGAAATAGAACGGCCAGGCTGTAAGCGTAATCGTGTCGAAGCGGCCTGTAATCCGCTTCCCGATGATCACGTACGCGGCAAAGCAAAGCGAGCCGCACAGCGTAAGGATGTCGCCACGCAGCGTGACATCGTGCGAGCCGAATCCGTGGCCTGCGGCGAGCAAAGCCACTCCGCTGAATGCCAGCAGCACGCCGGCGACTTTGTTCAGCGTGAAGCGCTCCAGCCCGATCAACACGGCGAGCCACAGAATATTTACCGGGCCGATGGCAATGATGAGCGCGGAATGGGCTACCGTCGTGTAGGAAAGGCCGTACACGAACAATCCCTGATTGAAGGCCTGAAAGGTGCCGAGCGCGGCCAGGATGCGATAGTCGCGCCACGTGAGCGGATGGCGAATGGGATGCCGGCGGCGGTAGAGCAAATGAATGGGCACTACACCCGCCGCGGCAATCCAGATGCGCAGGCTGCCCAGAGTGAGTCCGGTGATCTGCCGGAAACCGAATTTCGCCACCGGATACATGAACGCCCACATGAGCATCGCGAAGGAAACCGCCCCGTAGAGCAGGAGCGGATTCGTGTGCGGGCGCCAGGGGGCAGGAGCAGGAGAAGCGGCAGTGGATTCGACGGACGCGCTCACTGTCAGCGCAGGACCTCGGAGCGGACGGTGAGCCGTTCGATCATGTCGAGCTTCGGCTCGAATCCGGAGCCCCGCCGCTCGGGCGCCTGAATGGTGCCCTGTGGCGAGACTTCCACGGGCGGGTCGATGATGTCTTCCTGCCAGTAGCGCTTGCTGGCGGAGACGTCGCCCGGCAGCGTGAAATTCTCCAGCGTGGACATGGCAATGTTGTGCGCGCGGCCCACTCCGGATTCCAGCATGCCGCCGCACCACACGGGAACCGAGCGGTCACGGCACAGGTCGTGGATGCGCCGCGCCGCCGTGTGGCCGCCCACGCGGCCCAGTTTGATGTTGATGATCTTGCAGGCGCCGATTTCGATGGCCGCGCGCGCGTGGGCCAGCGAATGGATGCATTCGTCGAGGCAGATAGGCGTTGAAGTGGCCTGCTGCAATTCGCGGTGCGCGTAGAGATCGTCGTAAGCCAGCGGCTGCTCGAGCATCATCAGGAAAAACCGCTCGAAGGTTTTCAGGTGCGGGATGTCCTCGGGCTTATAGTCGCAGTTGGCGTCGCCCATCAGCCGGATGCGCGGAAAGCGCTCGCGGAGAGCGGCCAGCGGCTCGACGTCGTTGCCTTTCTTGATTTTGATTTTAATGCGCTGGTATCCGGCGCGCAGTTCTTCTCCCACTGTGTCGATGAGTTCGCTGACGCTGGGTTTGATCCCGATGGAAACGCCGCAGGGAATTTCCTGCCGCGTGCCCCCGAGCAGCCTCCACAGCGGCACGTTCTTCTGCCGGGCTTCGGCGTCCCAGGCGGCGGTCTCCAGGCCGCCTTTCGCCATGTTGTGGCCGCGGACGCGAGCGAGCGAGTCGTAAATCTCCGCGGCGGAGCCGAATTCCCTTCCCCGCACCATGGGCCACAAAAAATCGCGAAGGATATGCCAGGCCGTGTCGATCGTTTCGTAACTGTAGTAGGGATCGGCGTCCACCGTGGCTTCCGCCCATCCGGAAACGCCGCCGGAGCGCACCTCGAGGAGCAGGACGCGCCGTTCCGTGGTCCGGTCGAAGCTGGTTTCAAACGGCTTCACCAGCCGGAGATGGATTTCGCGAAGAGTCAGCTGGTCGAGTTTCATGATTCGAGCGCCGGGCTAGCTCGGCTCCTTCCAGGGTTCCAGCACGTAATGCGTTTCATGGCCCGCGGTTTCGATTCCGGTGACAGCGAGGCCGCTGTCAAAATGGCGCTGGAAATCGGCGCGGATCGATTCCTGAATGGCGATGGCCTCGCCGGGATCGCGATGTGTGCGTTCGCCGATGTCGCTCGGAAGGGTGATGCGTACGGCATCTGCTGCCGGAGCGGGCGGGCGTTTGCCCTCGGCCGCGGCGCGCACGCGCGAGGAGTCGAGATGCCACTCGGCCACCAGCCGGTCCGTGGGGATGCCGGAGTGCAGCGGGCTGGTGGTAATGCCGTAAAAGTTGGGGATGTAGCGCCGCATCACCGCGCCCAGGCGATTCACGTTGAAATACGCGTTGCGGAGCTCGAAGGGATCGAAGGTCCACTCGATGAGGCGGATGCCGCGCGCGAGCGCCTCCTGCCGCTGGAAGAGCTTCAGCCGGCGGCCGATGCCGTGATTCTGATATTCCGGCAGCACGGCGGTCATGTGCGAGTGGAGGAACGGCAGCAGGCGATCGCCAACGGTGCGAAATGCGGGAAGCGCAAAGGTGAAGCCGATCATCCTGTGGTCTTCAAAGGCGCCGATCACCTGCCCGCCCGTCTTGGCCACCACGCGGATCACCGCGGAGGGAACCAGTTCGATATCGTCCGTCTGCCAGATGCGCTTCTCCATGGCCACGCACGATTCGCAGTCTTCCAGCGTGTGGCACATGCGGATTTCGATGTTGTGCTCTGGGGTGGCCCGGGCGGTCATGGCGTGGAGCGGCTCCGCTGTTTGGCGCGTTCCCACAGCTCGTCAAGCTGCGCGGGCGAGGAGCCTTCGAGCGAGCGGCCGGACTGCGCCGCGTCCTGCTCCATGGCGCGGAAACGGGCCTCGAATTTCTCGTTGGCGCGGCGCAGCGCCAGCTCCGGATCGAGCTTCAGGGATCGCGCCACGTTCATCGCGGCGAACAGCAGGTCGCCGGCTTCCTCTTCCAGCCGGTCGAGGTCGCCGGGCGGCGCGTCGCGCAGCTCGCGCACTTCTTCCGATACTTTCTCGAGTACGGCTTCGGGCGAGTCCCAGTCAAACCCGACGTTCGCGGCGCGGCGCGTCAGTTGGTGCGCGCGCATCAGAGCCGGCATCGAACGCGGCACGCCGTCGAGCAACGAAGCCGGAGCGGCAGTCGCGCTCGAAGATTTCTCCGCAACCCGGCGCTCTTCGGCCTTAATCTGCTCCCAGTTTTTCAGCACGGCGGCGGCGTCGCTCGCTTCCACGTCGCCAAACACGTGGGGATGGCGCCGCACCATTTTCAGGTAGATGCTTTCGATCACGTCGCCCAGTTCGAAGGTACCGGCCAGACGGCCCAGTTCGGCGTGAAAGAGGATTTGGAGCAGCAGGTCGCCCAGTTCCTCGGCCAGCTTTTTGGGATCGCCCGTATCCAGCGCGTCGAGCACTTCGTAGGTCTCTTCGAGCAGATAGGTGCGCAGCGTCTGGTGGGTCTGCTGGCGGTCCCAGGGACAGCCGCCGGGAGCGAGCAGGCGCTGCTGGAGAGCGACGAGATCTTCAAATTTGCGCGACA